>CAYZSG010000226.1:0-8584 GCA_964481045.1 uncultured Candidatus Odyssella sp.
CGCCCGTGAGCAATGTGATCGAGCCGTCGAAATCGAGCTTCAGGTTCACCGTCGCGTGCGGCTCGCCGGTCCAGTTCACGGGCTTGGACGCGCCCGAGATGTAGTGCGAGCAGGCGAAGCCGATGCCGCGCTTCCGGCCGTCGGCGCGCGGCTTCAGGCCCTTGCGCTTTTCCGCCCAGCCGCTCGCTTTCTCGACCCAGTCCACGCATTCGGGCAGGCCGTAGGAGTTCACCATCAGGTCGTTGAGCGTGAAGGTCGGCGCCTTCAGCAGGTTCTTGCGGCGCACCTCGACCGGATCGAGGCCGAGCTTCTCGGCCAGCATGTCGAGCATCGATTCGAACGCGAAGCGCGTGTTGACCGTGCCGTGCCCGCGGAACGCGCCACAGGGCGGCGTGTTGGTCAGCACGCGGCGGCCGATATAGCGCGCGGCTTGCAGGTCGTAGATGCCGAACATCATCGAGCCGGCATAAAGGATCGTGACGATGCCGTAGCTCGAATAGGCGCCGCCGCGCTGGTCCTGTTCCATCTCGACGGCGGTGATGCGGCCGTCTTTCGTCATGCCCATCTTCATGCGGACATCGCTTTCGGGCCGGCCGCGATGGGTGATGAACGTCTCCTCGCGGTTCACGACGAGGCGCACGCGCTGCCCGGTCTTGCGCGCGAGCTGCGCGCAGATCAGTTCGGGCTGAAGCGTCTCGGTGCGGCAGCCAAAGCCGCCGCCGATGAACGGCTTGATCACGCGGATCTTCGCCTTGTCCATCTTCATCGTGCGCGAGAGCATCAGGTGGACGTAGAACGGCACCTGCGTGCTGCACCACACGGTGAGCCGGTCGCGCAGCGCGTCGTATTCGGCGAGCGCCGCGTGCATTTCCGTCTGCGCCTGGCACACTTCGGCGGCGTGGAATTCGTGCTCGATCACGGCGTCGGCCTCGGCGAAGCCCTTGTCGACTTCGCCGAGATCGAAGAACACGTCGCGCTCGATATTGCCGGGCCGCTGCTCGAGAAGCTGCACGGCGCCCGGCGCCTTCGCGGCCTTGGCGGTGAAATAGGCCGGTAGCTCCTTCACCTTGAGCCGAATCTTGCCGACGGCCTCCTTGGCGGCGTGGATCGTGTCGGCGGCGACGGCCGCGATCGGCTCGCCCTTGTAGCGCGTGCGTCCGCGCGCCATCGGATACTCGGTGTAGGCGATCGGCAGCACGCCGTAGGTCATGTCGCAATCGTCGCCGGTGACGATCGCGCGCACGCCGGGCACCGCGAGCGCTTCGGACATGTCGAGATCGAGAATCTCGGCATGCGCGTAAGGGCTGCGGAAGATCGCGGCTTCCAGCGCCGGCGCATCGAGGATGTCGGCGGTGTATTTCGCGCGGCCCGTCACCTTCTCGGGGCCGTCGACCATCGGGATGTATTCGCCGACCGAGCGCACGGCCGCGGGCAGGGTGGCGGGTTTCAGCATTTCGTTCATGGCTTCCCTCGCGCGCTCAGGCGGCCTGTTTGGCGAGCTTGCCGGCGGCGTATTGCACGGCCTCGATGATCTTCACATAGCCGGTGCAGCGGCAGATGTTGCTGCCGAGCGCGGTCTTGATCTCCGCGACGCTCGGCGCGGCATTGGCGCGCAGCAGGCCTTCGGCGGCCATGATGTAGCCGGGCGTGCAATAGCCGCACTGCGAGCCGAGCTTCACATGGAAGCCTTCCTGGATCGCGGAGAGGCGGCCGTCTTTTTCGAGCGATTCGACCGTCTCCACCGATTTGCCCTCGACCGATCCGGCGAGCGTGAGGCAGGAGAGCGCGGCCACGCCGTCCACGAGCACCGTGCAGAGGCCGCATTCGCCGCCGTCGCAGCCGGTCTTGGTGCCGGTCATCAAGAGCCGCTCGCGCAGATAATCGAGCAGCAGCATGTTGTCGGGCGCCACGCCCTCGTGGCGCTTGCCGTTCAACGTGAAGGAGAGGATGCGCTTGGCCATGTAGGAGCTCCGGGCGTCGTCGGCAGATAGTTTCGACTCGATATAATCCGTGTCACCAATAATTGGTTTCTAAACTAATTTGGCATGGCCATCAAGAGCGGACGTGCTGAGCCAGGCTCAACGCAGCTTGAGAAAGCATTCGCTGCGTAGGCGAAGGCCGTGCACTAGCCTTGCCGACAGAGAGATGGAGATGCCGCCATGGCCAAATACGCGATCGCGCTCGAGGCGCTGCTGCGCCGTTTCGGAACGCCGTCGATGCCCGCGCTCGTCGACGTGCGGCGGCGCGAGGTCTGCGACAAGGCCGACACGTTGATCCCGACGGCGCATTGGCGCGATCACAAACGCGCGGCGGAGTGGGCGGCGGAACTCCCGCGCGGCCACGACGTCGTCGTCTATTGCGTGCACGGCCATCAGGTCAGCGAAGCGGCCGCGGCGCTGCTGCGCGCGGCCGGCGTGAACGCGTTCTATCTCGATGGCGGCATCGAGGCGTGGCGCGCGGCCGGCGCGCCGCTCGTCGCCAAGGCGGCGCTCGAGCGCTACCGGCCGAATGGCGCGAGCCAGTGGGTGACGCGCGAGTCGCCACGCATCGACCGGCTGGCCTGCCCGTGGTTCGTGCGCCGCTTCGTCGATCCCGCGGCGCGCTTCCACTACGTCTCGCCGAAACAGGTGTCGGCCGTCGCGGCGGAAACCGGCGCGATCGCCTACGACATCAGCGAGCCGGGCATCGACTTCACGCATGACGGCCCGAATTGCAGCTTCGATGCGTTCGTCAAGAATTTCGGCGTCAGGGATCCCGCGCTCGACCGCGTGGCCGACATCGTGCGCGGCGCCGACACGTCGCGGCACGATCTCGCCCCGCAATGCGCGGGCCTGCTCGCGATCACGCTCGGCCTGGGCGCGGTCGAGGCCGACGACCACGCGCTGCTCGAGCGCGCGATGCCGCTCTACGACGGCCTCTATGGCTGGGCGCGCTTCGCCTCCGGCGAAACGCACGGCTGGCCGCCGAAGCCGAGCGCCTGACCTTGGCCAGCCTGGTCCTCACGCGCTCCGACATCTCCGCGTTGATGTCGGGCGCGGACTATCTTGAAGCCGTCGAGGATGCGTTTCGCGCGGCCAAGGAGGGGCGCGCGAATGCGCCCGCGCCGTTGCATCTACCTGCCAGCGGCGGCGGGTTCCACGCCAAGGGTGCGAGCTATCGCGGCCGTCGCCCCTATGCGGCGCTCAAGCTCAACGCGAACTTCCCGGGCAATCCGGCGCGCAACGGCCTGCCCACGATCCAGGGCGCAATCCTGCTCTGCGACGCGGAGAACGGCGCTCTGCTCGCCGTGATGGATTCCATAGAGATCACCTTGCGGCGAACCGCGGCGGCGAGCGCGCTTGCGGCTCGCCATCTGGCGCGGCCGGACAGCGCGACCGCGCTCGTCTGCGGCTGCGGAGCGCAGGCGCGCGCGCATGTCCCTGCGCTCAAGGGCGTGCTGCCGCTCCGGCGTTTCCTGGCCTGCGACGCCGATCCCTTGGCGGCGCGGCGCTTCGCGGATGAGATGCGCGGGGCGCATGGCGTCGACGCGCAGTTCGCTCCGGATTTGAGAGAGGCCGCCCGGGCGAGCGACATCGTCGTCACCTGCACTACGGCTCGCGCGCCGTTCCTGGCGCGGCAGCACATAGCACCGGGCACGTTCATCGCCGCCGTGGGCGCCGATAGTCCCGAGAAAAGCGAGATCGCGCCCGATCTCATGTCGGCCGCGCGCATCGTCGCCGATTCGGTGGCGCAATGCGAATCGATGGGCGACCTGCGCCACGCACGCATCGCCGGCGCCATCGATGCGGCGCGCCGCATTCCGGAGCTCGGCGACATACTGGTCGGCGCTGAGCCCGGCCGTGTCGATGCGGAGGAGATCACCCTGTTCGATTCCACCGGAACTGCGCTGCAGGACGCGGCCAGCGCCGCCACCGTTTACGAGCACGCGGTCGCACGCGGCGCTGGGGCCCAGTTCGATTTCGGCGCCGTGAACTCCGGCGCCTGACCCGCGGCCTTGCGGTCCGCCCACCGCGCCAGCGTCGCCAAGATGCAACGCTTGATGCCTAGACTCCGCTCCGGAATTTATTTAACAAAGACGTGAAATAAACCGCAGCAAGGCCGAGGAGCAGCACATGCCGGATAACGCGACCTTCTATTGGAACGAGCTCGTCACGGAAGAAGTCGGCGAAGCGAAGAAGTTCTATGCCGCGGTTCTCGGCTGGACCCTCGAGGAGATGGCGATGCCCGGCGGCGGCAAATACACGATCGCCAGGATGGGCGGAAAGCCGGTCGGCGGGATCATGGACAGCGCCGCGATGGAGGGTGGCGACGAGATGCCCTCGCATTGGATGTCTTACATCCACGTCGCCGACGTCGATGCCGTGGTCGCCAAGGTGGCGGCGGCGGGCGGCGAGGTCGCCAAGCCCTGCTTCGACGTGCCGGGCGTCGGCCGCATCGCAATCATCGAGGACCCCACCGGGGCGATGATCGGCATCATGACAGCGGCGCCCTCCGCCTGAACGCACGAATGTGATCCCGCGTGAGCCGACGCGATTCGGCTCCGCGCCCACCGCCATGCTAGTCGGACGAACCCTGGCCGCTTCGGCCGGGGGCTGGCGGAGTGCGCTCTCATGTTCCTTCGCAAATCGTGGTTTCGGCCTACGCCGGGGCTGAAGCGCGCGCTCGCGTCCGCGCTGGCCGTGGCGTCCGTGGCCGCCTTCACGGGCGGCTGCGCCGGCACGAGCGGCGATTATTGGCGCGAGCGGCCGGCCTCGTCCAACTACCAGCGTCTGCCGATCCGCTGAGCGTCATCGTGACCGCTTGATCGCCGCGACGCGCGCACGCAGATTGCGGGTACACAGGAGCGGGCAGGGAACCATATGCTTGGACGGGAACTGACACGGCGCCTCGCGCAGGCCGCGTTTCTGGCCGTGGCGACGCTCGGCCTGGCCGCCTGCAACGGCGGCCTCGAAGGCGAAGGCGAGCGCATCAATCGCGGCGTCAAGGACGACGTGCGCGGCACGCGCGATTTTCTCCGCGATCGCGGCATCACAATCGACACGCGCCTGCCGGAGCGCTGATGCGCGCGGGCGCGATCGTTGGCGCCGTCGTCGCCGCGCTGATCGCGGCGGGCTGCGCCGCGCCGCAGCAACCGCCACCGCCGCGCGAAACGGAACGGCCGCGCGATGCGCTACCGGACGCCTACAAGCATCCGCCGAGATAGGCTTTATCCCGCCCGCAGTTTGAAGCGCTGGATCTTGCCCGTCGCCGTCTTCGGCAGCTCCGTCACGAAATTGAACCAGCGCGGATATTTGTACGGCGCCAGGCCCTTCTTGCAGTGCTCGCGGAACTCGTCCTCGAGCGCGGGCGTAGCGGCGGCCTTGTCCTTCAACACGATCCACGCTTCGGGCTTGATGAGACCGTCGGCGTCGGCGCGGCCGACGATGGCGGCTTCGAGCACCTTCGGGTGCTCGATCAGGCGGCCTTCGATCTCGATCGGCGAGGTCCAGATGCCGCCGACCTTCAGCATGTCGTCGTTGCGGCCGGCATAGACGTAGTAGCCCTTCTCGTCCTGGTAATAGGTGTCGCCGGTGTTGAGCCAGCCGCCCTCGAGCATCGTGGCGGCGGTGCGCTCGGCCTGGTTCCAGTAGGCGCGCGCGGTGGAGGGGCCGCGCACGTGAAGCTGGCCGGTCTCGCCCTGCTTCGCGGGCTGGCCGTTCTCGGCGACGATGCGCGCCTCGTAGCCCGGCACCGGCCGGCCGCTCTTGCCCGGCTGCTGGTCGGTGAGCGTGTTCGAGATCGCGATGTGCAGCAGCTCGGTCGAGCCCCAGCCGTCGAGAATGCCGATTCCGGTCGCGGCCTTCCAACGGCGGTGGATGTCCGCCGGCAGCGCTTCGCCCGCCGACATGCAGCAGCGCACGCTGGAGAGATCGGGCTTCGCCTGCTCCATCGCGGCAAGCTGCGCGGCGTAGAGCGTCGGCACGCCGAAGAACAGCGACGGACGGAATTTCTTGATCACTTCGAAGGTGAGATCTGGCGTCGGGCGCGTCGCCAGCAGGATCGCGGTGCCGCCGACCCAGAGCGGGAACGTCATTGCGTTGCCGAGCCCGTAGGCGAAGAACAGCTTCGCCGCCGAGAAGAACACGTCGCTCTCGCGGCATTCGAGGATCTCGACGCCGCAGCGCTGGCTCGTCGTCACCATGTCGCGCTGGAGATGGATGGCGCCTTTGGGCCGCCCGGTCGAGCCGGAGGAGTAGAGCCAGAAGCAATCGGCCGTCGGCGTCGAGGGATGCGGCGCGAGCGTCGTCGGCGCGGCGGCGATGAGCGTGTCGAGCGTGCGGTCGCCGCCCTCGGTGCGCAGCGCGTGGCGCGGCTTCGTCGTCAGCGCCGCCACGGCCGGCTCCACCTCGCCGGCGAATTCGGGCGAATAGATCACGGCCGCGCAGCCGCTGTCGGCGATCATGAACTCGTAGTCCTTGGCGCGCAGCAGCGTGTTGAGCGGCACCGGCACGATGCCGGCTTTGACCGCGCCCCAGAACGCATAGAAGAACGCGGGGCAATCCTTGACGATCAGCAGCACGCGCTCGCCGGGGCCGATACCGAGCCCCTTCAGTGCATTGCCGCAGCGATTCACGCGCTCGGCGAGCTGGGCGTAGGTGACGGTCTCGCCGTCATGCGTCTTGATGACGGGCTTCGTGCCGCGGCCTTCCGCGACGTGCCGGTCGATGAACGGCACGGCGGCATTGAAACTCTCGGCGATGCGGATGTCGTAGCCGTTCGCGGTCTTCTCGACCCGCACTTCGTTGGGCTGCATTGGCGTTCCTCCGGTCGTGCTTGTTCTTGGCTTCGTGCGAGAATGCACACGGTACGGCGAATTTCCAGCGAACTGTGGGACCGCGGGCCTCCAGGCCCGCTCTTTCTTTGCGGCGGCAACGGGCGCGCCTCGAGGCGCGCGGTCCCACAGAAGGCGCCTGTGGCTATTTTGTCTCTAGCATGCCGGGCGCTGACACGACGAAATGGCGCCCCCATGGCGATCTCGGCCACCAGTATCGGCATCGCTCCGCCCGCCGCGCGCGGGCGTGGCGATGCGCGCGCGGTGGGCTGGTGGCTCGTCGCGGTCGCGGCGATGGTGTTCGTCATGGTCGCGATCGGCGGTATGACTCGGCTCACCGAATCCGGCCTTTCGATCACCGAGTGGCAGCCGATCCTGGGCACGCTGCCGCCGCTCTCCGACGCGGACTGGCAGGCACTATTCGCGAAGTACAAGCAATCGCCGCAGTTCCAGAAGGTGTTCCCCGATCTCACGCTGGCCGGGTTCAAGGAGATCTTCTGGCTCGAATACATCCACCGGCTCTGGGGCCGGCTCATTGGCGTCGTCTTCCTGGTGCCGTTCCTGTGGTTCTGGATCCGCGGGCGCGTCCCGAAGGGGTACGGCCCGGCGCTGTTCGGCCTGTTCGTGCTCGGCGGGCTCCAGGGCGCTGTCGGCTGGCTCATGGTGGCGAGCGGCCTCGTCGACCGGCCGGCGGTCAGCCACTACCGGCTCGCGATCCATCTCGGCCTCGCGATCGTCATCTACGCCGTGCTGCTATGGACGGCGCTCGGCTTGCTTCAGCCGCGCGGCGCCTCGGCGCTGTCGCGGCGCGACCGCGGCTGGACGCATCTCGTCTATGCGCTCATCGCGCTCACGATCTTCGCCGGCGCGCTGGTGGCGGGCCTGCGTGCGGGGCTGATCTACAACAGCTTCCCGCTGATGGGCGAGGGCTTGGTGCCGTCGGATTACTGGCTGCCCGAACTCGGCTGGATCAATGCGTTCGAGAACCGCGCGGCCGTGCAGTTTCATCACCGCGTGCTGGCGACGGTGACGCTGCTCGCGGTGGCGTTTCTCTGGTGGCGCGTGCGCGGCGCCGCGGCCTGGCTGCTCGCGGCGATGCTGCTGCAATACGCGCTCGGCATCGCGACGATCCTGATGTTCGGGCAGACGCCGCCGCCGATGGGCGAGGCGGTCGCGATCGGCACCCTGCATCAGGCCGGCGCCATGCTCCTCGTCACCGCCGCCGTGTGGTTCGCCCACTCCGCGCGGCGCATTGAGCCAATCGGCACGCGCCTCGCCTGATCGCGGCCAAGTCAAGGGAACAGGAGCCGGGGAGCCGGGGAGAATCCGGTGGGCGCGCGAAGCGCGCAAATTCCATTCTCCCCGGCTCCCCGGCTCCTGTTTCCTGCCTTTACTGCATCAGCGTGACGATGTTGGAGTAGTCGTCGGTCCAGACCCGGAAGCCGGGGCGCGGCTTCAGCGCGCGCCAGGCGCCCCAGGTGCTCGGCGCGGACTTGTCGAACGCCTCCGTCAGGGCCTGGAGCCGCGCTTCGCTACGGCCGAGCGCCACCCAGTACGACTTCACGCGATACGGCGAATCGGCCTCGCGCCCGCCGCGCCCGGTATCGAACACGCGCGCCGCAAGCTTGGCGTCGGCCGCGACCGCGGCCAGCAGCGGCTCGAGGTCGAGATAGCGGTTCGAGATGTGGACGAGGATCAGGCCATCCGGCGCCAGCTTGTCGAGATAGAGCTTGAAGGCCTCGCGCGTGACGAGATGCGCCGGGATCGAATCGG
>CAYZSG010000227.1:0-8556 GCA_964481045.1 uncultured Candidatus Odyssella sp.
TCACCCAGAACGATCTGATGGTGAATTCCTACGGCCTGCCCGAATGCCTCGATTGGGTCGAACAGGCGAGCGGCTGGAAGCAGAAAGTCGGCAAGCTGAAACCGACCGCCGACGGCAGGAAACGCGGCATCGGCATGGCCTGCTCGCATTACATTTCCGGCGCGTCCAAACCGGTCAATTGGACCGGCGAGCCGCACGCGACCATTCACCTGAAGCTCGATTTCGACGCCTCGATCGTGGTGCTGACCGGGGCCGCCGAGATCGGCCAGGGCTCGTCGACCATTCTGGTGCAATGCGTGGCCGACGTGCTCGGCCTCGATATGTCGCGTATCCGCATCGTCGCCAGCGACAGCGAGGTGACGCCGAAGGACAACGGCTCATATTCCTCGCGCGTCACGTTCATGGTCGGCAACGCTGCGCTTCAGGCTGCGCAGGCCTTGAAGGCCGTGCTCGTCGCCGCGGCGGCGAAGAAGCTCGAGGCCAGGCCCGAGGACATCGAGGTGCTCGGCGAAGTCTATCGCGCCTCGTCGCAGGACAAGGGCCTCACCTTCCAGGAGGTCGTCATCGAAGCGCTGCGCGACACCGGCACGATCACGGTGAAGGGCAATTTCAACACGATCCCCGAATCCTGGGGCGGCAAGAAATACCGCGGCGCCGCGATCGGCGGAACGATGGGCTTCTCCTATGCCGCGCAGGCGGTGCAGGTCGCCGTCGACGAGGAGACCGGCGAGGTCGAGGTGGAAGACGTCTGGGTCGCGCATGATTGCGGCAAGGCGCTCAACCGGCTCACGGTCGAGGGCCAGATCCAGGGCTCGGTCTGGATGGGCATGGGCCAGGCGATGAGCGAGGAGACCGAGTACTATCACGGCCTCCCGGTGATGCCGAACTTCCTCGACTACCGCATCCCGACGATCGAGGATTCGCCACCGATCCACACGCACATCGTCGAGAGCAACGATCCCTACGGGCCCTTCGGCGCCAAGGAAGCCGGCGAAGGTTCGCTCGCGAGCTTCATCCCCGCCGTTGCCAACGCGATCCACCACGCGACCGGCCTGCGCTTCGACGACACGCCGTTCACGCCAGACAAGATCTTCGCCGCGCTCGATAAACGCGCGCGGGCGCAGAGGAAGTGAAGTGAAGCGAAAGATCACAGGAGGCGGGGAGACGGGGAGAAAGACGAAAGCGCGCCTTTGGCGCGCAACCTTATCTTCTCCCCGCCTCCCCACCTCCTGTTCCCTTGGTCTTCCTACGCCGCGCTGAGGAATTGACGATGGACGCATTGCACGAATTCGACGTGATCCGGCCGAAGACGGTCGCCGAGATGCTGGCGGCGCGGAAGGCGCATCCGGCGAGCCGCCTGATCGGCGGCGGCACCGACATCCTGGTCAACATCCGGCGCGGCATCGAGAAGCCGCCGGTGCTGATCGAGACAAACCAGGTGGCCGAGCTGCACGGCATCGCCGCGAACGAACGCGAGATCGTCGTCGGCGCATCGGTGAAGCTCGCCGAGCTCGCGCAGAATGCGGCAGTGCTGAAGCATTATCCCGCCATCGCAGCGGCGGCCGATTCGATCGCCGGCCCCACGCATCGCAACATGGGCACGGTCGGCGGCAACATCTGCCTCGACACGCGCTGCATCTACTACAATCAGAGCGAATGGTGGCGCGGCGCCAATGCGCACTGCCTCAAGACCGAGCTTGGCGAGATGTGCCACGTGGCGCCGAAGAGCAAGGGCGTTTGTTTCGCGACGTTCTCGGGCGACCTCGCGCCGGCGTTTTTGCTCTACGGCGGCGAGATCGATCTCGCGAGCCCAGATGGCACGCGCACGCTGGCGCTCGCGGATTTCTATATCGGCTACGCGAAGCAGGATGGCTCGACCGGCGATGGCCGCACCTATCTGGCGATCAAGCCCGGCGAGATGGTGCTGCGCGTGCGGGCGAAGAACGTGCCCGGTCTCGTCTCGGCCTACGACAAGATCCGCATCCGCAAATCGATCGAATATCCGGTCGCCGGCGTTGCCGCGGCGCTCGCCCGTAAAGGCGACACGCTCGCCGACCTCCGCGTCGCGTTCACCGGCACGAACCCGCGCCCCGTCCTGCTCGACGGCACGGCGGCCCTTTGCGGCAAGCCGCTCGACGACGCCGCGCTCGCGGCGCTCGACGACCTCTGCCGCGATCAGATCATGTCGATGAAAACCACCTTCACCCCCGGCACCTACCGCCGCCGCGTGGCGACCGTGATGGCGAAGCGGCTGGTGAAGAGGTTGTGGAACGACGACGCCTAAATTGGTCATCCTTCGCTACGCTCAGGATGACGACTTCTGTTTCAGGGCCCCTTCCCGCCGCACGATCAGCAGAGTGCCGGCGAAAACGAGGGCGGAGCCGAGCCAGATCCATTCGCTGACGCGGTCGTCGAAGATGATCCAGCCGCAGAGGGCGCCCAACGGCAGGCGCAGGAAATCGAACGGCGCCACGAAGCTGGCATCGGCGCGCTTGAATGCGTTGGATTGGAGGAAGTGCGCGGCGGTGCCGGTGGCCCCGATCGCGACGATGAACGGCACGTCGGCCCAGCGCGGGGCGGTGAAATCGATCAGCACCGGCGCCGCCGCGAGCACGGCCACCATCAGGTTCATGTAGAACACGATGCGGCCCGGCGGCTCGCTGCGCGAGAGCATCTTCACGACGATGCCGGCGGCGGCATAGAGCGCAGCCGAGCCGAGCGCCGAGACCGCCGCCCAGCTCACCGCCGCGAAGCCCGGTCGCACGATGATAAGGGCGCCCGCGAAGCCGATCGCGACCGCCGTCCAGCGCCGGATACCCACGGCTTCGCCCAGCACCAGAGCGGCCAGCGCGGTCATGAAGATCGGCAAGGTCGTGCTGAGCGAGATCGCCTCGGCCATTGGCACTTTCGTGAGCGCGTAGAAATACGAGGCGACGGCGAGATAGGTGAACAGCGCGCGCAGCGCGAACAACGGCAGGCGCTTCGTCTCGAGCGTGCGCCGCGCGCGCGTCCAGCCGCCGCCGAACACCAGCGGGATCAGCAGCAGCAGGCCGAAGAACGCGCGGTAGAACGTGATGTCGCCGGCCGGCAGGCGGTTGGCCAGCGCGCGGATGCACACGGCCATCGCGACGAACATGACGATCGCGCCCAGCGCATAGGCCGTGGCGTGCCACGGCACGAAGGGCTTGGCGGCACTCGCGGCGGCGGACGCTGGCGGCGCGGACATCCTATTCCGCCGGGCGCGCCGACGGGAGCGGCTTGGCGCGCGCGGCCCGGCGGGCGAGCAGATAGACGCTCGCGAAGATCATCGCGGCACCGGCCGCAAAGATCACCGGCGGTACCTGGTCGAACAGGATCCACGCGGCGCTGGCGACGAGCGGCACGCGCAGGAACTCGAACGGCGTGACGTAGCTGACATCCGCGTAGAGCAGGGCCTGGCTGAAGCAATATTGCGCGATCACGCCGGCGAGGCCGACCGTGACGATCACCGCAAGGTCCTCCCAGCCCGGCCGCACGCCCCAGAAGAGCACGACGAACAGGCCGCAAACGGCGACGAAGAAATTCGTGCCGTAGACGATAGAGGTGCCGCTTTCGATCTTGACGAGGCGCTTATTGAGAATCGCCGAGAGCCCGAACAACACCGCCGAGGCCAGCGCCAGCACCGCCTCGAACGGCACGCTCGCGTAGCCCGGCCGCACGATGACGACGACGCCGGCGAAGCCGAGCAGGATCAGCAGCCAGCGGTCGGCGCCGACCCGCTCGTTGAGCATGACGATGGCCATCACCGCCGAGAAGATGGGGCCGGTGGCGTTGAGCACCGTCGCATCGGCGAGCGGCATGTACATCAGCGCGTGGTAGTACATCGCCTGCGCGACGAAGATCACGCTGCCGCGGAAGAGATAGGCGGTGAAGAGATCGCGCCGCGGCAGCAGCGCGGAGATGTTGCGGCCCTTCTGCCACAGCATCGGCCCGGCGCCCACGACGAGCGCCGCCAGCGCGCGGTAGAACGAGATGTCCCACGACGGCACGCGGCCCTCGAGATAGCGCACGACCACGGCCATGCTCGTCCAGCCGATCGCGGCCGCGACCACCCACAGGGTCGCGAGCGGTATCGAGCCGCCCGCGGTGGCGCGCGGCGGACTCATCCGGCGGTTCGCATATGGCTGTGCCTGCGGCGTGTGAGGACGGTCGCTTCTCTCTCGGCGCACCCTAGACCCGCGCGCCCGGTCCGCGCCACGCCGCCGCGCTCATGCCCCGCCCGCGCCGCCGTCATTCAGGCCGGGCGCGAGACGAAGGCGCGCTTCAGCGCGGCGCGGATGCGCTTGCCCAGTCTCAGGTCCCAGCAATTGACGATCGCCAGGCGGAAGCCGCCGGGCGGCATCGCGTGCGCCGAGGGCGGCTTGCCTTCGTCGAACGTGATCTGGATCGAGGCGACGCCGGGCCAGGCGCGCAGCCGGTCCACGACGCGCGGCGAAATCGTCCAGCGCCGTCCATGCTCGCCGAACAGCACGACGCTGTAGCCGATGCGCCGGTCGCCGTCGCGCCAGCGCCAGCGGCCGGTGCGGTAAAGGCCGACCGCGGCCTCGAGCCAGCCGGTGCCGTTCAGGTCCGGCCACTGATCGGCCATGCGCAGATGGCACTCGATGATGCGGCCGCCGATCGTCTCGAAATTCACGATTCCCGAGAAGCCATCGAGGTTGGCCCTGATCCAGCGCGCGAGATAGCGCTCGAGCGCCGGCCGCGTCGCCGCGTGCACGGTCCAATAGTCGAACGTGCCGCCACCGAGGGGCACGCCGGTGCAGTGCCGCCACCAGGAGGGCTTGCCGCGCGCGAGCGCCACGTCGGTGCTGACATGCGGGCCGGTGAGCAATTGCATCCACATGTGGCCGGGCTGGAGGCTCAGCGCGTATTCGCGCTGCGAGCGGATCACGCGGCCGCCGGTGCCCATGCCGCGCATGTTGAAGATCGGCTTCGAGAACACCGGAAAGCGCCGCGGCATCACGCCATGCGGTCCGTGCGGCAAACCCTGGCTGGCGGCGATCGCGAGCTTGTTGTGGACCCAGCGCAGCGCCGGATAGAGCTCCCACGCGCTGGCCTCGTCGATCGGAATGCCGAGCTTGCGCGGAACGTCGATCTTCTCGAAATATTGCCACCGCCAGGGATCGACTCCGAGGAAGGGCATGGGCGCTTCAGCGTTCCGCGCCCTCGGGAGCACCCTTCAACTCGATGCGGTTGCCCTCCGGGTCGGTGAGATAGATCGATTCGCCGTAGCCTTCGGCGCCGAAGCGACGCTTCGGCGCGTCGACGGCGACGCCGAGCGCCGCGAGCCGCGCGCGGATCGCGGCCGGATCGAACGGCTCCACGCGCAGGCAGAAATGATCGAGGTTGCGGCCTTCCGCTCCCGCCGCGCGCCCGCCCTCCTTGCCCAGCTTTCCGGCGACGTCGACGAGGTCGATCAGCGCCGCGCCGGCGCGGATGTGCACGAGGCCCAGCTCGGCCTGCACCTTCTCCACGTCGCAGCCCAGCGCATCGCGCCAGAACGCCACCATGCGCTCCATGTCGCCGACGCGCAGGACGATGTGGTCGAGACCGATGATTCGCATAGTCAAGACAACCACGGAGGCACGGAGAAACCGCTTTTTCGCGCGGAGCGCGCGCGTTCCTACCGTCTCCGTGCCTCCGTGTCTCCGTGGTTCACTTCAATCTTTCTCGACGTGGCCGCCCAAAGCTGAGAAGCGGCCGCGGTGGAAGCGGTGGTCGCCGAAGAGCGTGTCGATCATCGTGAGGCGCTTGAAGTAGTGGCTCACCGGCATCTCCTCGGTCATGCCCATGCCACCGTGCATCTGGATCGCATCCTGCCCCACCTTGCGCCCGGCCTTGCCGATCCAGGCCTTGGCGGCGGAAACCGCGCGCGCGCGCTCGGACGGCTCGCGCGCATCGGCCAGCACCGCCGCGCGATAGGCCATGCTCGCCGCCTGCTCGGCGAGCACGTACATGTCGACCGAGCGGTGCTGGAGCACCTGGAAGCTTGCCAGCGGCACGCCGAACTGCTTGCGCGTTTTCAGATAGTCGCGCGTCGTGGCGACGATGTGCGCCATGATGCCGGCCGCCTCGGCGCACACGGCGGCGATGCCGCGATCGATCGCAGCCTCGAGCAGCGGATGGCCCCAATCCACCTCGCCGAGCACTGCTTCCGGACCCAGCGTCACGCTTTCCAGCGTCACCTCGGCCGCGCGCACGCCATCGACGGTGCGATAGGGCCGCAGAGTCAGGCCCTTGGCGCCCTTCGGCACGAGGAATAGCGTGATGCCCTGCTTCTCGTTCGTGCCGCCGGCGGTGCGCGCGGGCACCACGATCCAGTCGGCGGCGGCGGCGTTGAACGCCACGCCCTTCTGTCCGGAAAGCGCAAAGCCGCCATTCGTGCGCGCGGCGCGCGTCTCGACATGCGCGAGATCGAACCGCCCCTTGGGCTCCACCCAGGCGAGCGAGAGTTGCAAGCCGCCCTCGACCAGGGCCGCCAGGAGATCGCGCCGCCCGCCAGCCGCCAGCAGTCCACCCCCAAGGATCACGGTCGGCAGGTAAGGTTCGAGCACGAGGCCCTTGCCGAAGCCTTCCATCACGATCGCTGCTTCGACCGGCCCGCCGCCGAGCCCGCCCAGCTCTTCGGTGAACGGCGCCGCGAGCCAGCCGAGATCGGCGAAGGCCTTCCAGGTATCGCGGCTCCAGCCTTCCTCGCCCGCCATCAGCTTGCGGCGCGTTTCGAACGGGTAATCCTTGGTCACGAAGCGCGCGACGCTGTCGGCCAGCAGCTTCTGTTCGTCGGTGAAAGCGAGCTGCATGATCTAGACGGCCTTGCGCTGTGCTGTCCGGCGTTCTTCGATCCAATCGACCGCCAGATCGGCCAGCGCGTCGCTGTTGTCTTCCATCATCATCATGTGCCCGTTCCCGGTAATGCCGATATCCGGCAGATAGACGAACTCCGCGGCGGCGCCGTTGTCGTTCAGCCACTTCGCCGTGCCTTCGTCGAGCGCGCGTGGATGATCGATGTCGTTGCTGCCGGTGACGACGAGGATCGGCTTCGCGCGGAAATTCTCGAAGCGCGCGACCTTGAGCTGCGAACCGCGCACGTTCAGCCGCTCGTAGATGAGGCGCGGCGGGATCGCGATCATCCCGGCGGCCACCAGCGGTATGCCGGCGCGCGCGAAACGCCCGCCGTCGCCGACGATCTTCTTTTCGACGAAAGACAGCGGCGCGCGGTGCGCCTCGCGTTTCTTGAGCACGTGGCGCAGCGCGAAGGTCTGCACCACGACCTCGTCCTCCGTTTCGGAGACCACCTCCGGCTCGGCCTGGATGTTCCCCGGCGGGCCGGGCGCAACAGCGACAACGCGCGCAATGCGCGCCCCGTGCGTCTCGACGATGCGCCAGCCGAGCGCGCCCGACATCGAGTGCGTGAGCAGCACCACCGGCTCGCCGAGCGATTCGAGCAGCGTGCCGAGGCCGCGGCAGACCGCGGCGCCGTCGAGCGCCTCATACGGAATGGCGCCGCTGCGCCCGCAGCCCGGCCAATCGGGCAGGATCACGCGATAACCGCGCCGCGCGAACGCGAAGGCCCAGCCCGGCCTCCCGTCCGCCGTGCGCAGGAAGCAGCAGCCCGTCTGCGTGCCGCCATGGATCATCACCACGGGCGGCTTGGTACGCGCATCGAGCGGCGCCACCACGTCGTAATAGACGGCGGGGTCGCCAACCAGCCCGGCGCCGAACCGCACCGGCGTCGTCGTCACTTGCATCGCATTCACCGAGGCAGTCGGCCCAACCGCGCTAATAGCCCATCACGAACTTCGCGAGGATGCCGCGCTGCACCTCGTTGGAGCCGCCATAGATCGTGGTCTTGCGCATGTTGAAATAGGACGGCGCCAGCGGGGCCGCGTAGTCCGGGCCGATCGGCGGCTCGTTCCAGCCATGCTCCATCGCTTCGCGATTGTAGGGGAAGCCGTAATAGCCGACGGCCTCGATCAGCAATTCGGTCAGCGCCTGCTGAAGCTCCGAGCCCTTGATCTTGAGCAGCGAAGCTTCGGCGCCGGGCGGCTTGCCGCTCGCCTCGGCGGCGACGATGCGCAGGATCGTGGCGTCGAGCGCGATCAGGTCGAGCTCGACATCGGCGATGCGGTCGCGGAACTCGGGATCGTCGAGCAGCGTGCCGCCTTCCGCGCGCTCGGCTGCCGCGATCTCCTTGACGCGCGCGAGCTGGTGCTTCGCGCGGCCGATATCGGCGATGTTGGTGCGCTCGTGTCCGAGCAGATATTTGGCCACCGTCCAGCCTTGGTTCTCCGGCCCGACGAGGTTGGAGAGCGGCACCTTCACGTTGTCGAAGAACACCTCGTTCACCTCGGCGCCGCCGTCCATCGTCACGATCGGCTTCACCGAGACGCCCGGCGACTTCATGTCGATGAGGATGAACGAGATGCCTTCCTGTTTCTTCGCGGCGGGATCGGTGCGCACGAGGCAGAAGATCCAGTCGGCGTGCTGCGCGAGGGTCGTCCAGGTCTTCTGGCCGTT
>CAYZSG010000228.1:0-8551 GCA_964481045.1 uncultured Candidatus Odyssella sp.
AGAAGCCGGGCGGGCACGGCGAGCGCTCGGTCGCGGTCGGCGTGCTCGACATGGCGCTCTGGGATCTGCGCGCGAAGGCGGAAGGCGTTCCGCTCTGGAAGCTGCTTGCCGATCGCTACAACGCCGGCAAGGCCGATCCGCACGCTTGGGTCTATGCCGCCGGCGGCTACTACTATCCGGGCAAAAGCCTCAAAGACCTGCGCGACGAGATGCGGCACTACCGCGATCTCGGCTATCGCGCGGTAAAGATGAAGATCGGCGGCTCGGGCCTCGCCGACGATCTCGCGCGCATCGAGGCCGTGCTCGACGTGGTGGGCGAGGGCCGCTTCCTCGCCGTGGACGTGAACGGCCGCTTCGATCTCGAAACCGCGCTGTCCTACGCGAAGGCGATCGCGCCGTTCGATCTCTGCTGGTTCGAGGAACCGGTCGATCCGCTCGACTTCCTGCTCCACGCGGTGCTCGCGCAGCACTATCCTGGCCCGCTCGCCACCGGCGAAAACCTGTTCTCGATGCAGGACGCGCGCAACCTTGTGCGCCATGCCGGCCTGCGCGCCGACCGCGATTTCCTGCAGTTCGATCCCGCGCTCTCCTACGGCCTCGTGGAATATCTGCGTACGATCGCGATGGTCGAGTCGCATGGGTGGTCGCGCCGCCGCCTCGTGCCGCATGGCGGGCACCAGTTCGCGCTCAACATCGCGATGGGCCTCGGGCTCGGCGGCAACGAATCTTACCCGCTCGTGTTCAAGCCGTTCGGCGGCTTCGCCGATACGCAGCCGGTGGAGGAGGGGCGCATCAAGCCGCACACCAGCCCCGGCATCGGCTTCGAGCTCAAGAACGACCTCTACACGGTGATGAAGATCATCGGCGAGGCGGCGTTGGCGCCGGGCGCGCCGCGGAGCGGGTGAACGAGAGCCGGCCCGCGCCACTTCAACGAACCGTGATCGGATAGGATTGGACGCGCGCCGCCGGTGTTCATACTTCGCAGCGGGGCCAGCCTGCCGACGAGGACCGACATGAAACGCCTGCTCATCGCCGCGGCATTGCTCGCGGCGTTGCCTTTAGCGCCTGCCGCCGCCGCGCCCATGGGCGGCGAAGAGATCCGCGCCCGCAGCACCAGCGGCGAATTCCGCGGCTACGGCAACATCCGCCGGCTCGAGGATTTCATCTGGCGCCTGCGCCCGGACGGCACGGTCCGCTCCGTGTCGCTGCTGCGCACCGGCGGCCGCGATACGGGCCAGTTCATCGAATACAGCGACGCCGGCACCTGGCGCGTCGAGGGCGATCGCCTCTGCGTCCAGTTCGGCAACGTGCACGGCTTCCTGTCCGGCTGCTACGCCGTGGACGGCATCGGCGGCGATCACGTGCGTCTCTCCGGCCCGGCAAACCTCGAAGGCACGCTCGGTCACTGAACTCTGGAGGCGACCCCATGGCGAAGCTGCGTTTGCTTGTAGTGGCGCTGATCGCAGCGGCCGTTCCCGCCGCGGCCGGCGCGGAGCCGCTCTCGGGCGGCGAGATCGCGGCGCGCGCCGGCGAGTTCCGCGGCGATACGCTCAGCTTCCGCGGCTTCGAAAGCCATATCTGGCGCCTGCTGCCCGGCGGCGAGGCGCGCGCCGTGGTGTCGCTGAAGCGCGGCTACAGCGCATTCACCGCCGTGTCCGTCGAATTCGGCGACAGCGGCTCCTGGCGCATAGAGGGCAACACGCTCTGCGTCCAGTGGGGCGGGCCCAATGCGCGCTTCAGCGGCTGCTACGCTGTCGACGCGCGGCAGGGCAACCATGTGCGCCTTGTCGGTCCGGCGCGCTGGGAAGGAACGCTCGACCGCTGATTGACGTAGCGCGCGTGAATGCGCCCCGAAGTGGCCGCATTCCGGCCGCAACGCGGCCCGCTCGCCTTGCGTATTAGCCCGCAGGGAACAGGTCTGGGGCGTCGAACCTCACGAGAAGGAACGACCACATGCGCAAATCCGTTTCGATCGCTCTCCTCGCCGCGACCGCTCTCGTGCCCGCCGCTGCGGCCCAGGCCTTTCCGCTCGGCGGCCCGCAGCTCGCGCAGCGCATCCACAACGGCGAATTCCGCGGCTACACGCGCACGCAGCGCGGCTTCGAAAACCAGATCTGGCACTTCCGGCCCGACGGCTACATCCGCGCCGTGGCCGATGCGCGCGTGCTGCGCTGGCCCAGCCACGACGAGAACCTGCAGTGGCAGGACATCGGCACCTGGCGCGTCACGGCCGGGCAGGTGTGCGTCTCGTTCCAGGGCCCCAATCGCAATCTCGACGGCTGCTATGCCGTCACCGCCGGTCCGGGCAAGCAGGTGCGGCTGATCGGCCGCTACACCTGGGAAGGCACGCTCGAGCCGCACGACTGAGGCCGCGCGCCCGAGAACCACCCCCTCCGGGCATTTCCAGGCCGAATGCGGGCATTTCCCGCGTTCGGCTTGACGCTCGCGCCGACCGGCCTAAGCTGCCGCCCATACCGCCGCGCAGCGGCGGAACAGGGAGGATTTCATGGCCAAACGCGTTCGGCGCGCCACGCGGCGCGCGGTTCTGGGCGGACTCGCGGGCACGGCGGCGCTGGCCGCGGCCTATCCATTGCGCGCGGCGCCTTCGGGCGCGCCGGTGCGCATCGGCAGCACGCTCGCGCTCACCGGCCCGCTCGCGCAAACCTCGCTGATCCACAAGGCGGTCGGCGAAATCTATGTCGAGCTGCTGAACAAGAAGGATGGCCTGCTCGGCCGCCCGGTCGAATGGGTGCTGCTCGACGACCAGTCGAAGCCCGACGTGGCGCGCACGCTCTACGAGAAGCTCGTCACGGTCGACAAGGTCGATCTCATCATCGGCCCCTATGCCACCGGCAACATCCTGGCCGCGATGGGCGTGGCGCAGCGCTATCAGAAGATGCTGATCCAGCACACTTTCGGCCTGCCGCACCTCGCGAAATACGAGATGCAGTTCCCGTCCTCGCCGATCGGCCCGGAGCCCAACAAGACCGCGCCGTTGCCGGTGTTCGATCTGCTCGAGAAGAGCAAGACGCCGCCCAAGACGATCGCGGTGGTGGCGAGCAAGTTTCCCTCGACGCACTTCATCGCGCAGGGCTTCCGCGCCGAGGCGGCGAAGCGCAACGTCAAGGAAGTCGTCTACCTCGAATACGAGTTCGGCACGCGCGACTGGGGCGCCATCGCCGCGCGCGTGAAGGATGCGAAGGCCGACTTCCTCTATTGCGGCGGCCTCGGCATCGAATCGGTGCAGTTGCTCGACGCACTCAAGAAGATCGACTACGCGCCGCCGCGCCACTACCACCAGTTCACGGCGCCGGGCCCATTGATGAACGCGGCCGAGGGCAACCACGCGCTCGCCTACACCTATTTCGAGGAGCACGAGCCGTTCACCTCGCGGCCGGGCGCCAAGGAGATGCTGCCGGCCTACCGCAGCAAGGCGACGGCGATGGGAATTCCGTATCCTTTCTTCGACTTTCAGGCGGCCGCGTCGGGCACGGCGTGGCAGCTGCTCGAGGCCGCCGTCGTCGGCACAAAGAGCATCGAGGACAAGAAGCTGGCTGCGTGGCTCAAGGGCGCGCAGGTGGATACGCTGATGGGCAAGCTGCGCTTCGACGGCCCCAACAACCACGGGCCCGATCTCTCGGTGGTGAAGCAGGTCATCGGCAAGAAGTGGGTCGTGGTGTGGCCGGAAAACGTGGCCGGCGCCAAGGCCGTCCTGCCGTAGTCGGAAACGCTCGGGGAGGGCGGGACCGAATCCGGCCGGTGTAATTTTGCCCAGCCTCAACCTGCTCGGGCAGGCGCTCGTCTCGGGCGTCCTGATCGGCGGCCTTTACGGCCTGCTCGGGCTCGGGCTGACGCTGAGCTGGGGGCTGCTGCACCTCATCAACATCGCCTATTTCGGCCTCGCCTTCCTGAGCGCCTACCTCACCTATCACCTGGGCGAGGTTTATCACCTGCCGCCGTGGTATGCGGCGGCGCTGCTCGTGCCGACATTCTTCGTGGCGGGCGTGGCGCTGCACTGGACGCTTGCGCGCTTCCGCGTCGTGGGCCTCGTCTCGCTTCTGGTCACGTTCGGTCTCATCGTCGTCATCGAGGCGGTGATCCAGATCGTGTGGACCGCGGATTTCCGCAAGCTCGAGCTGCCCTATCTCACCGCCTCGGCGAAGCTCGGGCCGGTCTATCTGCCGTATATGGAGCTGACGGCGTTCCTGATCGCGGCGGCGCTCGCGATCGGCGCCTGGGCGATCCTGCGCTACACCTATTTCGGCAAGGCGGTGCGCGCGGCGGCCGAGGAGCCGGCGATGGCCGCGGCCTACGGCATCAACCACCGCGGCAACGCGCTGCTGATCGCCGGCATCTGCGCGGCCTCGGCGGCGGTGGCCGGCATCTTCATCGCGCTCACGACGACGCTCGCGCCGTCGCAGATGTTCGCGTGGTTCGGCGTCGTGTTCACGGTCGTCATCATCGGCGGGCTCGGCAATCCGCTGGGCGCGCTGGTCGCCGGTGTGCTGATCGGCATCGCCGAATCGATGACGATGGCGCTCATCGCGCCGGCCTGGGCGCCGGTCGTGGCGTTCTCGCTGCTGATCGCGCTTCTGATCTGGCAGCCGCGATGGCTCTGACGCGCAAGGGCTACGCCGCGCCCGGCATCGTGGCGCTCGCCGCGGTAGCGCTGTTCTTCGTGCCCGCCGCGAAGGTTCCGGCGTTCTACGAATCGTTCCTCTACCTGATGTTCTACTGGGTCGCATTGGCGACGAGCTGGAACATCCTCTCGGGCTACGCGCACTATCTGAGCTTCGGCCACGGCGCGTTCTTCGGCGCCGGCGTCTACGCCACGGCGACGCTCACGACGAAGCTCGACGTGCCGTTCCTCGTCTCGATCCCGCTCGCCGCCGGGGTGGCGGCACTGCTGGCGCTTGGCATCGGCGCGGTCGTGTTCCGCCTCAACCGGCTGCGCGGCGATCTCTTCGCACTGCTGACTCTCGCGGTCGCCTTTGTCCTCGCGACGATCATCCTCAACACGCCGATCGACGGCGGGCCGGGCGTCTATCTCAGCGCCGTGCCGCTGCCGAACCTCGCCGGCAGTCCGTCGGCGACGATCTACGTGCTCGGCCTCGCGATCGCGGTGATCTCGATCGCCGCCGCCTACATCGTCGCGCATTCGCGGCTCGGCCTCGGCCTGTTCGCGATCCACGACGACGAGGACGTCGCCGAGGCCAAGGGCGTGCCCACGTTCAAGTACAAGATGATCGCGTTCGCGATCTCGGCCGGCATCGCCGGTGCGGTCGGCGCCGTGCACGCGATGTATGTCAGCTACGTCACGGTCGGCGAGACCTTCGGCATCACCATTCCGCTGTACGTCGTGCTGATGTGCGTGCTCGGCGGAATGCGCCACTGGCTCGGCCCGGCGGTGGGAGCGCTGATCATCGGCGCCTCGCTGTTCGCGTTCACCGGCGGTGCCTCGGCCACGATCGGCCGCGCGGCGGTGGCCCTCGGGCTCATCGTCGTGATTTTGCTGCTGCCCGAAGGCGTGGTGCCCACGGTTCTGCGGCGGATCAAGAGCCTGTTCGGCCGGAAGTCGCCGCCGGCGGCGCCGGCGCACGTCTCGGCGGCTTTGCCCGTCGTGCCGGCGCGCAAGGCCGCGGCGGGCGAGGGGCCGATGCTCGTCTGCGACGGCGTGCAGAAATCCTTCGGCGGCATCCACGCGCTGCGCGGCGTGCAGCTCGAGGTGAGGCGTGGCGAGATTCTCGGCCTCGTCGGCCCCAACGGCTCGGGCAAGACGACGCTCATCAACGTCGTGAGCGGCCAGTATCGCCGCGACGGCGGCACGATAATGCTCGACGGAAGCGAGATCGGCCATCGCAAGCCGCATCGCATCGCGCAGCTCGGCATCGCGCGCACCTATCAGATCCAGCGGCCCTTCGCGCACCTCACGGCGCTCGAAAACGTCGTGCTGGCGGCCACGTTCGGGCGCGAGAGCGACAAGGTCTCGGTGCGCGCCGAGGCGCAGCACTGGCTCGAGTTCGCCGGCCTCGGCGCGCGCGCGGAGACACTGCCGGGCGGCCTGAACCTGCACGAGCGCAAGTTCCTGGAGCTGGCGCGGGCGCTCGCCGCGCATCCGAGCCTGCTGATGCTCGACGAGGTGCTCGCCGGCCTCACGCCGACCGAGATCGAGAACGCAGTGGCCCTCATCCGGCGCATCCGCGACGCCGGCACCACGATCCTGTTCGTCGAGCACAACATGCGCGCGGTCCTGGAGCTCTGCGACCGGCTCGTCGTGCTCAACTACGGCGCCGTCATCGCCGCCGGCGCGCCGCGCGAGGTGATGCGCAATCCCGAGGTCGTCAGTGCCTATCTCGGGGGCGCCCATGCTTGAGGCCAAGGGCTTGCATGTCGGCTACGGCGACGCGCCGGCGCTCTGGGACGTGTCGCTCCGGGTGGGCGCCGGCGAATGCGTGTCGGTGCTCGGCCCCAATGGCGCGGGCAAGACGACGCTCGTCAACGCGATCGCGCGTCTGCTGCCGATCCGCCAGGGCCGCCTGCGCTTCGACGGCGCGGACGTGACAGGCGCTGCGGCGCAAGACATGTGCAACCGCGGCGTGGCGCTGATCCCCGAGGGCCGCCGGCTGTTCACGCGCATGACGGTGGAGGAGAACCTCGAGCTCGGCTCCTATCGCCGCGCGGCGCGCGCCGCGCGCGAGCAGGGGCGCGAGCGCGTCTACGCGATGTTCCCGATCCTCGCCGAGCGGCGGCGCCAGCTCGCCGGCACGATGTCGGGCGGCCAGCAGCAGATGCTGGCGATCGGCCGCGCGCTGATGGCGCAGCCGAAATTGCTTCTGATCGACGAGCCCTCCCTCGGCCTCGCGCCGCTGATCGTCGAGCAGGTGTTCGAGACGATCCGGCGTATCCACGCCAGCGGCGTCTCGATCCTGCTGATCGAGCAGAACGTCACGAAAGCGCTCGATCTCGTCGAGCGCGCCTACGTGCTCGAAGGCGGCCGCATCGTCGCCGAAGGCAAGCCGGCCGTGCTGCGTGCGCAGCCCCACATCCGCGCCGCCTATCTCGGCGCCGACGCCTAGATATTCTCCCATCGACGCAGAGAAAAACTGAAGCTTCCATTGGCGCGTGTCACGCCGAGTTCAAGGGCAGCAACGCGGGGCCTCCCATGCGCGCGGGGCAGTGAAAATCGCCAACGGACGCTCCCACGTCATTCGGCACAGGCCGCGTCGCTGCTTCACATGCGCGGCTCCACCGATGGAGGTTTCCATGCGTCGCAGACTCGCCTTGTCCCTGATTCTCGCCGCCGGCGCGGCCCTCGCGGTTCCGCTTGGGTCGACGGCCCACGCGCAGCAGGTCGATCTCGCCAGCATTGCCGCAAGCGGCAATTTCGAGTTCCGCGGCCGGCATGTCATGTGGAAGTTCACCGCCGACGGCCGCGTGACCGCCGACGACAGCCGGATCGCGCCGCTCGTCATGGGCGGATCGGGCGAACAATTCGGCATGAAGAAGACCGGCACCTGGCGGCGTGTCGGCAACCGGCTGTTCATCACCTGGGAAGGCAGGGGCGAGACGGCCTACACGATCGCGCCGGGTCACGGCCGCATGGTGAAACTGGTCGGCGATACGACCATCGAGGGCACGCTCGATGCGAGCGGCCCGTCGCCGAGCTTCGCCGAGTCGCCGTCACGCACGGCGCCCGGCGTCACCTACCCGCCGAGCTACCGCTACCAGCGCATTCCCGGCCCGCGATAGGTGCCGGCGTGGGTAGGGGCGGGCTTCGAACCCGCCCCTACATCCCGCCGAAAATCGTGGCGCCGCCGTCGATGACGATGGTCTGGCCGGTGATGAAGCGGCCGGCGTCGGAGGCGAGGAACACGGCGGCGCCGGCGACCTCCTCGACCTCGCCGATGCGGCCGAGCGCGTAGGTGCTGACCGCGTGCTTGTAGGTCTCGGGATTGTCCCAGAGCGCCTTCGCCATGTCGGTCTTGATGATCGAGGGGGCGAGGCAATTCGCGCGCACGTTGCTGCGGCCCCATTCGACGGCGAGATTGCGCGCGAGCTGCATGTCGGCCGCCTTCGAGAGCGCGTAGATGCCGATGTTGCTCGTGCCTTTCAAGCCGGCCACCGACGAGACGATGATCACCGCGCCGTCCTGGCGCTCGGCCATCTCCGGGATCACCATGTTGCAGAGCCAGAGGTTCGAGCGGACGTTGGCGTTCATCGTCTTGTCGTAGGCCTCGTCCGGGACCGTCGACATCGGGCCGTAATGCGGGTTCACCGCGGCGTTGCAGACGAGGATGTCGATGCGGCCGAACGCGCGGCGCGTGGCGGCGACCAGCGCCTGAAGCTGGTCCTTGTGCGAGATGTTGCACGGAATGGCGACGGCACGGCCGCCGGCCGCCTCGATCTCCTCCGCCACCTGCTCGCAGACATCTGCCTTGCGGCTGGAGATCACCACCTGCGCGCCCTGGGCGGCCATGGCTTCGGCGATCGCGCGGCCGATGCCCTTGGACGAGCCGGTGACGAGCGCGGTCTTGCCGTCGAGGCGGAAGAG
>CAYZSG010000229.1:0-4460 GCA_964481045.1 uncultured Candidatus Odyssella sp.
CCGGCATCGTCGCCTGGGGCGACGAGGACACGCGCATGATGCGCGCGTTCATGCCCTCCTTCGCGCCGACGACCGACAGCAAGGTGACGGTCGAGGCGTGGCTCACGCCGCCCGAATACACCGGCGTGGCGCCGCGCGTGGTGACGCCCGAAACCGCCGGCAGCACGCTCGAAGTGCCCGACGGCACGCGCATCATGATCCAGCTCCATGGCGGCCGCGGCGAGCCGGTGGTGACGCAGGGCAAGCAGCGCCTCCAGATGACGGCGCTCGACGGCGGCACCTATCAGGCCGAGCTGCTGCTGAAATTCCCAGAGCGCCTGAAGCTGCGCCTGCGCGGCCGCAACATCGTGGATTGGGCGATCAAGATCATCCCGGACAAGACTCCGGAGATCGCGTTCCAGAAGGCGCCCTCGGCCACGCCCTCGGCCGGCACGAAGATCGAATACGAGGCGAAGGACGATTACCGCCTGCAGAAGCTGCGCGCGTTCGTGGCGCGCCGCGGCGACCACGAGATCATCGAGCTTTCGCTGCCCGTGACCGGCACCAAGCTGGCCAAGGGCAATTCGATCCAGGACCTCACCGCCCACCGCTGGGCCGGCCTCGACGTGGCCATCATCCTCGAAGCCGAGGACGACAGCGGCCAGCGCGGCAAGAGCGAGGTGATCACCCTGCGCCTGCCCGAGCGCCAGTTCCGGCACCCGGTGGCGCGCGAGATCATCAAGTGGCGCAAGGAGCTGACCGAGAACGGGCCGGACTACGACACGGTCCACAAGACGATCATGGCGATGAACGCGCTGGCCGAGGAGCCCGACAGCTTCGGCGGCGACCACATCGTCCATCTCGCGCTGCGCACGATCATGGGCCGCCTGATCCGCGGCAGCCATCACGACGGCCGCAGCGACGGGCAGATCACCAAGGACACCGAAGAAGCGATCGCCGAAGTGCAGCCGCTGATGTGGAGCACGGCGCTGCGCCTCGAGGAAGGTGGCCTTGCCCAGATCGAGAAGGAGATCCGCGAGCTGCAGAAACAGCTCTCCGATCTCCTCAACAAGAAAGACGTGCCCGACAAGGAGATCCAGAAGCTCCTCGACCAGTTCCAGCAGGCGATGCGTGACTGGCAGAAAGAGCTCGAGAAGGACATGAAGCAGAACCCGGAGAAGTATCAGAACCGGGATCAGGCGCTTCAGAATCCGCAAGACATGCAGAACCTGCTCGACCGCCTGCGCGACGCGATCAACCAGGGCGACAAGCAGGCGCTCGAGCGCATGCTGAGCCAGCTTCGCCAGATGATGGAGAACCAGCGCAACGCCCAGAACCAGCGGGGCGGCCAGCGCATGGATCAGAATCATCCGATGATGAAGAACATGCGCGAGCTGGGCGACATCATCCGCCGCCAGCAGGAGCTGATGGACGAGACGTTCAAGCGCCATCAGGAGCGGCGCGACGGCCAGCGCGGCAACCGCCCGGAAGACCAGAAGCGCGATCAGGAGCTTGAGCGCCAGCAGGGCGACCTGCAGAAGCGCTTGAGCGACCTGATGAAGCAGATGGACGAAATGCTGGGCGGCGACGGCAAGATGCCGAAGAATTTCGGCAACGCCGAGCGCGAGATGGACGGCGCCGGGCGCGCGCTGCGCGGCCGCCGGCCCGGCGACGCGGTGGGCCCGCAGGGCCGCGCACTCGACGAGCTCAGGAAAGGTGCCCAGGACGCGATGCGCCAGTTGGGCCAGATGTTCGGCATGCAGTTCGGCCCGGGCCAGCCCGGCCAGCTTCCGCCGGGCGACCAGCGCAATCTCTGGGGCCCCGACCGCGACCCGCTCGGCCGCCAGACCAACGGCCTCGGCCCGCTCGACACGCAAGACGTGAAAGTGCCGACCGAAGCCGAGCGCAAGCGCGTGCGCGACATCCTCGACGAGCTCCGCCGCCGCGCCGGCGAGCCGGGGCGGCCGACGCTCGAGCTGGATTACATCGATCGGCTGCTGAGAAGGTTCTAACCGGCTTCAGCGAGACACGACGACGGAGGGGCGGGGTTCAAACCCGCCCCTTTCGTTTCAGCGCCTTCCTAGCGCGCCGCGGCGCGACCGGACGAATTCGATACGGACGAGCGATACACTCTCGAGTCACGCCGAGCCGCGATGGGCGTGCCGCGCCGATCCGATCAGGCCGCTTCTTTGCGCCCCGGCTTGATGAGCGCCTCCGCGGGAATGCCGAGTCCTTCGTGCAGGCGCCGGATCATCTGCAGAGTCAGGGGCCGCTTGCGATTGAGCACCTCGTAGACGCGATTGCGGCTTCCGATGTAGGGCACGAGATCGACGGGCGCGAGACCCCTCTGATCCATGTGATACCTGATCGCCTCGATCGGATCGGGAAGATCAATCGGGAAATGCCTGCTTTCCCACGCTTCGACCAGTGTGACGAGAACGTCGAGGCGGTCGCCCTCGGGCGTGTTGCGCTTGGCCATCATGAGCGCCTCGATGTCCTTGAGGGCGCGGCGATAATCGCGATTGGTTCGGATTGGCGCGATTTCCATGGCTTGCCTCTCAGATCGTCTGGGCGTCGATCGCGTCGTATTGGCGATGCGTGCCGATGAAGCGGATATAGACGACGCGATAAGGATAGTTGATCCAAACCACGATCCGGTACTTGTTCCCGGCAATGTTGAACACGGCCCGGCCGTCCTTGAGAATGCTCGCGGTTCCGGCATCGCGCTTCACGTCGGCAGGGGTCGCCCAATCCGCAGCCTTGACCTGACGGTACCAGGCCATGATCGGTTCGCGTGCGTCCGAATAAGACGCGTCGCGCGAGAGGAACGTCTTGAGCGCGCTCAATGCGATGACTCTCATTCGAATCCGCCGCCGGTAGTCCCAATATGGGACACACGCGCGCCGGCCGCAAGGCGTCGATGGCCGGACAATGCAGGGCCGTCGTTGGAGAGGAATCGCACGCGCCGCGCCGAATCGCGCCGTCGAGATATCGGAGTGGGTCGTGCCGACGAAGGGCCGGCCGCCGCCCCGCCGCTACTTCTCGAAGCTCACCCGCACCTTCACGTCGAACAGCGTCACGCCGGTCTTGTGGCGGACTTCGAAGCGCGTGCGTTCGCGGGGGCCGAGCGATTGCCGCGGCGGCTCGGCGACGACGGTCATCGGCGCGTGGCGGCTCGAGGTGATGACGAGGCGCAGGCGCGGAACCTGCATGCGCTCGCCGCGCGTGTTGACGATCATGCCGTTGATGAGCAGGTGCGCGGACTGCAATTCGTCGCGATAGCGGTCGGTGCTCAGCACCTCGGCGCGCAGGCCGAAGCCGGCCGGCTCCTCCACCTCGTAGCCCATCGCCTTCAGCACCGGATAGGCGGCCGGCAGGCGCTCCACGATCTCGTGGCGGAACGAGCCGGCGAGCCAATAGAGGCCGAACAGGAACGCGACGAAGACCAGGAAGCGGATGCCCGATCGCCCGCCGCGGCGGACCGAGCCGCCGCGCGCCGGGCCGCGCATGATGACCGAGCCGCTGGAGCCGCGCGCGACGACGGTGCCCGAATCGATCACCGGGCGCTTTTCGTGCTTTCCCTTGCGATGATGCTGCATGGCCGGCTCACCCTCCGGTGATGTCGAACGTGATGCGCACTGCCGCGGCCTCGGGCGGCGCGTTGGGAATGCTGGTTTGGAACGGCAGCCGCTTGCCGGGTTCGAGCGTGCGGTCGTCGATCTTCACGCGCTCGGTGCGCAGGATGCGGTTATCCTTGTCGAGTAGCAGGATGCGCATCGGCGTGATGCGCTGCGCGCGCGTCGATTCGTTGAGGATCTCGCCCGAGACGACGAGGATCGGAATGCCGCCCTCGGATTCGCGGCGGAAGCGCAGGCTCTCCTGCGGCACGCGCAGGCGGAAGCCGGTGGGCGGCTCGGTGTCGATCGCGAGCAGCTCGTAGAGCTTCATCGCCGGCGGCCAGATGCGCACCACCTCGTTGCGGTAGCGGTAGCCGCCGATGAGAAGAAGCGCAACGATGAAGACGAACAGGAACCAGACGAGGACGCGCGTGAGGCCGCGCTTGCGCGGCGGCGCGCCCGTCGCGGCCGCCTCGGCCTCGGCGCGGCGGCGGCCGCGGCGCGGCTTCTCCTCGGCGGAGGGCAGCGGCGGCGTGGGCGGCGGCGGCACGGGCGGCGGCTCGGCGGCAGGCCCCTCCGGCGGAGCGGACGGCGGCGGAAACGGCGGCGGCGCGAAGGCCGGCTCATGCGCGGCGGCGGGCTGGGCGGCCTCCGCGGGCTCGGGCATCTGGTGCCAGGAATGCCCGCAGGCGCCGCAGCGCACCATGCGCCCGCCGGGAACGAGCGCGCTCCCGTCGATCATGAAGCGCGCGGAGCAATTGGGGCAGGTGAGAATCATTATGCGCGCGGATTCCGCTGGGCTCGGCGTTTTATAAACGGCGGCGGAATCGCACACAAGCACTTCACTCTTTTCAATCGGTTAAG
>CAYZSG010000229.1:4560-8551 GCA_964481045.1 uncultured Candidatus Odyssella sp.
GCAAGCGCGCCCGGCGCGCTTGCGTCCTAGACCCGATTCGGCGGCTGTGCCAAGGTGCGGCAAGGCCGGCGGCGGCGGCGAGTCGCCCGCCCGAAACCAGGAGACAGCGCGAACCTGATGCAGGGCATCGATCCGCACGCGCCTGTGGTGCGGTTCCACAACGTCGGCATGCGCTACGGCGGCGGGCCGGAGATTCTGCGCGATATCAGCTTCACGCTTGCGCGCGGCGCCTTCTGCTTCCTCACCGGAGAGAGCGGCGCCGGCAAGTCGTCGTTGCTGCGCCTGATGTATCTCGCGCTGAAGCCCACGCGCGGCGTGACGGCGCTGTTCGGCCGCGATCTCGTCACCGTGCCGCGGCGCGAATTGCCGGAGCTTCGCCGCAGCATCGGAGTCGTGTTCCAGGATTTCCGGCTCATCGACCATCTCACCACGCTCGAGAACGTGGCCCTGCCCTTGCGCGTGGGCGGCGCGCGCGGCGACGACGTGAAGAAACACGTCTCCGATCTGCTCCGCTGGGTGGGGCTCGCGAACCACATCGATTCGTATCCGGCGACGCTTTCGGGCGGCGAGCAGCAGCGCGTGGCGATCGCGCGCGCGGTCATCAACCGGCCGAGCCTGCTGCTCGCCGACGAGCCCACCGGCAACGTCGACGACGCGATGGCGATGCGGCTCATGTATCTGTTCGAAGAGCTGAACCGCATGGGCACGACGGTGGTGATCGCCACGCACAACGAGCATCTCGTGGGCAAATTCGACTATCCGCGCCTGCTGCTGGCAAACGGCGTGCTGGCGCAGGACGGACCGTGACATTGGCGATGCGCCTCGGCCTCTTCCGCCGCCCGACCGACATTCCGCTCGACCGCGACCCCGCCGCGCGCACCTTGCCCTGGATCATCGCGGTGATGGCGTTCCTGGCCACGATCGCGCTCGCCGGCGCGCTGCTGCTCAACAACGTCATCGTGCGCTGGAGCAACAGCCTCTCGGGCACGCTCACGATCCAGGTGCCGGCCGCGTCCGGCGCCGAGGAGACGGAAGCGCGCATCAAGCGCATCGTGGCGCTGCTGCGCGAGGAGAAGGGCGTCTTGCGCGTGCGCGTGCTCTCGGCCGCCGAATCCGCGGCGCTCGTCGAGCCGTGGCTCGGGCGCGGCGCGGCGGCGATCGGCCTGCCGCTGCCGCGGCTCGTCGATGTGGGCCTCGCCGAGGATGCGCGCGTCGATCTCGCCGAATTGCGCCGGAAGGTGGATGCGGCCGCGCCCGGCGCCTCGGTGGAAGAGCACCAGAAATGGCTCGACGAGATGATCGGCGTGATCCGCTGGGGCTGGCGCCTGGCGCTCGTCGTCGTCGTGCTGATCTTCTTCGCGGCGGCGATGACGATCGTGTTCGCGATGCGCACGAGCCTGCGCATCCACCGCGCCGTCACCGACGTGCTGCACCTGATCGGCGCGCGCGACCAATACATCGCCGAGCAGTTCCAGCGCCACGCGTTCCGCCTCGGCCTGCTCGGCGGCGTCATCGGCACGGGATTCGCGGGGCTGGTGCTGATCGGGCTCGAGCGCATCCTGGCGAAGGTGGAGACGCTCCAGGCCATGCACCTCGAGCTGCCGGTGTGGTCGTGGGCGATCCTGGCGCTGGTGCCGCCGGCGGCGGCGGCGCTGGCGGCCGTGGCCGCGCGCTATACGGTGCTGCGCGGACTGGCCCGGATGATGTAAGCCTTCCGCCATGCCCCGGATCGACCCCCGCACCGCCCGTTCGCGCGGCTTCGTCGAGCCGCCACGCGTGCTCGGGCTGTTCCTGCAGATCGTGCTGTTCGTATGGTTCGTGATCCGCCTCGCGGTGGCCTCGGCGTTCACGGCGGCGTTCGGGGTGCTGGCGCTGCTGCTGTGGTTCGGCTTCACGATGCCCGAGGCGCCCGACGATGCCGCCGCCAAGACCGACGCGATCGTGGTGCTGACCGGCGGCGAGGAGCGCATCGAGCAGGCGTTCCAGCTCCTCCAGCAGGGCCTGGCGAGCCGCATGTACATCACCGGCGCCGGCGTGGCGCTCACCAAGCCGCAATTGCTGAAGCGGCTCGGCGACCCGCCGGCGGAGCTCGCGGCGCGCATCGAGCTGGGCTTCCGCGCTTCCAGCACGCGCGGCAACGCGACCGAGACCGCGGCGTGGTTCAACAGCCACAACCTGCGCTCGATGCGGCTCGTGACCGCGAACTACCACATGCGCCGGAGCGTGCTGTGGTTCCGCCGCGACATGCCCGATGCGCAGATCGTGCGCCACCCGGTCGTGCCGAAGGGCCTTTCGACCGCGTGCGCGACGGGCGCCGCCTGCGAGACGTGGTGGAGCAAGCGCGAGACGGGCTGGCTCGTCGCCAAGGAGCTGGTCGCCTTCGCCGGCGCCATCTTCTACATCACGCGCAACTGAGACGCGGCCTTGGCCATTCTCCGCTCCATCGTGTTCTGGCTCATCGCCGCCGTGCTCACGATCGTGATCTCGGTCGCGGGCATCGTGACCTTGCCGCTGCACCGCGACGTCACCTATCGCTGGTGCGTGCACTGGGCGCGGGCGCTGCTCTGGCTCATGCGCGTCGTGTGCGGTTTGCGCGTCCGCGTCGTCATGCGCCAGCCCTGGTCCGCGGGCCCGGCGGTGTATGCGCTGAAGCACCAGAGCGCCTGGGAGACGATCGCGTTCCCGGCGCTGGCGCCGCCGATCTCGGGCGTGCTGAAGCGCGAACTGCTGGTGATCCCGATCTATGGCTGGTACATGCGCCGGCTCGGCATGGTGCCGATCGACCGCTCGGCCGGCGCCGGCGCCATCCGCGAACTGATGCGCCGCGCCAAGGACGAGACCGCGCGCGGCCGCTCGATCATGATCATGCCCGAGGGCACGCGCCTGCCGCCCGGCCGCGCCGGCCGCTACCATCCGGGCGTGGCCGCGATCTACACGCATCTCGGCCTTCCGGTCGTGCCGGTGGCGCTCAATTCGGGCCTCTACTGGGGCCGGCGCAGCCTCGTGCTGAAGCCCGGCACGGTGACGATGGAGTTCCTCGAGCCGATCCCGCCCGGCATGGAGCGCGCCGCGTTCATGGCGCTGCTGCAGGAGCGCATCGAAACGGCGTCGGAGCGCCTGCGCATCGAGGCCGCCGGAGAGGCGCACGGCCCCGCCTCCTGAGGCCCGCAGCCTGCGGATTTCTGTGCATAATTTCGGGGATTGGGCCGGTCGCAATGGAACCTTCACCAAAACGCCAAACTTCCGAAACCGTCGGCCCCGGCGCGCGCTGCCGCGCCGCATCTTGACAAGCACCGCTTGGGAACAAAGAATGAACCCTGTTGCCGCGACGCTGCATGTCGCGGCGCGCGAACGAATCCTAGATCGCGGTCCATGATACTTTCCGCACGCAGCGCACGAGGAGTCGGCCGGTGACGGACGTCGCGGGCATTTCCCAGCAGATCTGGGACATGAAGTACCGGCTGAAGGCGCCGGACGGATCGCCCGTGGACCGCACGATCGAGGACACGTGGCGCCGGGTCGCGCGCGCGCTCGCCTCGGTCGAGCAGGACCCGGCGCGGTGGGAGGCCGAGTTCTATTCGGCGATGGCGGATTTCCGCTTCCTGCCCGCCGGCCGCATCGTCGCCGGCGCCGGCACGAAGCGCCACGTCACGCTGTTCAACTGCTTCGTGATGGGCGCCATCCCGGACGACATGTCCGGCATCTTCGAGCACCTGAAAGAGGCCGCGCTCACGATGCAGCAGGGCGGCGGCATCGGCTACGACTTCTCCACCCTGCGCCCGCGCGGCGCGCCGGTGCGCGGCGTCGGCGCCGACGCCTCGGGCCCGCTCTCGTTCATGGATGTGTGGGACGCGATGTGCCGCACGATCATGAGCGCCGGCTTCCGCCGCGGCGCGATGATGGCGACGTTGCGCTGCGACCATCCCGATATCGAGGCCTTCATCGAGGCCAAGCGCGAGCCCGGGCGGCTGCGCATGTTCAACCTCTCGGT
>CAYZSG010000230.1:0-8292 GCA_964481045.1 uncultured Candidatus Odyssella sp.
CGCGTCGTAGTCGGCGATCGCGGCATCGAGCCGGCCCATTTTCAGAAACGTGAAGCCGCGCGAATCGAGTGTTTCCACATCGCCCGGCCTGATCGCGAGGGAGCGGTTGCAGTCGTCCAGCGCCTCGGCGAGCCGGCCGGCCGAGGCGCGCCCATAGCAGCGCGAATTGAGCGCGGCCGCGTCGCCGGGCTTGAGTTCCACCGCCCGGTCGAAGTCGGCGAGCCCCTTCGCGAAATCGCCCTTGTCGGACCAGGCATTGCCCCGGTCGATATAAGCGGCGGCGTTGTCGGGCTTGAGCGCGAGCGCGCGGTCGTAATCGGCGATCGCGCGGTCGTAGTCGCGCTTCTCGGCGTAGGCGATGCCGCGGCTGTGGAATGCCTCGTCAAAATCGGACTTCAGGCGAATGGCCTCGTCGTAATCGGAAATCGCGCGGTCGATCTGCTCGGCATTGTGATAGGCCGTGGCCCGGCCGTAGTGCAGTTCCGGATCACCGGGCTTGTGCTTGATCGCCTCGCCATAGTCACGGATCGCGTCGGCCCACGCCTTGAGCGTCGCGTGGACATAGGCGCGGTTGTGATAGAGGGAGGAAAGGTACTCGCCCCTATAGCGGCCCGATTCGATCAAGGTCGTGCAGGCGCCGATGCGCAGCTCGTCGCCGAGGCCCGAATCGCCGGCACAGCTGTTTTCGAGCAGGCTCCAATCCTGCGCCCCGGCCGGAAGGGCCGCGCTCCCGATCGCCAGCGCCGCCAGAAGCGCCGCCGCAGTTCGCTTGTGTGGCATTCGCCTTTCCCCCAGATGCTCCGGCCGAGGCGCCGACGCACGCCCACTCCTCGGCCCGTCAACAAGCACGTCGGGCAGCCGGTTTTCCAGCCTATCCCGCATGGAAGCCGCCTCTTGTTATGTTCTCTAAATGTACTATGTTATTATTCCTACGACGAGGAGACGGCGATGAACGATCCCATGAAAGACATCATCAACCGCATCGTGCCGCCAACCCCGATGTTCGGCGAGGACGAAGACGAGGACGAAGCCGGAGAGGCAGACACCGGGCGGCCGCCCCTCGCGCGGCGTGCCGGCGCCGACGACGACGCGGAAACCTCCGAGATCAGCGAGGAAGCGCTGGACGAAGCCGAACGCAACAGCGAGCCCGACGACGACGAGAACGACGACGCACGAAACCTCGGCGACTTCGACGAACAGGACTATGCCGGCCGCATCGAAGGCTGGGCGTTCAAGTCCCTCCTCCTCTTCGTCGGCGACGAGGAACTCGAAGTTTTCTACCGGCGTCCGCGCGACGCGCCTGGCACCGTCCATTGGGAACGCATCGGCCATGCGCGCTCGCCCGATGCGCTCGACTTGCGCCGCCTTCTCTATTGCGCTCAGCAGCGCGACGCTCTCGAGGAAGAGCAAGGGCGCCGCGAGGACCTGATCGAAAGCGTGTTCGGCGCCGGCAGCGTGCCGCTCATCGAGTCCCTGATATCGCGGAACGGCGGCGATACGGCCCCCGGCACTCCCCTGACGCCGCGCCAGGAAGCGTTTTGCCGGCACTACCTGACCGAGCCGAGCGGGACCAGAGCCGCGATCAAGGCCGGCTACAGTGAAAGGAGCGCCGCGAACGAATCACACCGCTTGATGAGAAATGATGAGATTTTGCAGAGAATTTCCGCGCTGCGGCGGGCGCACGCGCTCTCCTATGCACTCGACCGCGACACGATGCTCGACAAGCTCGAAGCCTTCTTCGAGGAAGCGATGAAAGGCGAGTCCTACAGCGCCGCGCTGCGGGCGCTCCTGGCGCAGGCCGAGCTCGGCGGGCTGCTCAACCGGCGCCACAAGGCGGCCGAGCGCGCCGAGGCGCGGGCGCGCGCCGGCGCGGAACCTTCGTCGTGACAGCCCCGCGGCGCCGCGCCGACGTTTACGCATGTTGACGAATGTTTACGTTTGTTGACATGAACGGGGGTAGGCACCCCGCCCCTCGCGGCCGGCCGCGGCGCGTGCGCCCCCGGCCCTGCCCGCCAACCTCAGAACCGCCCGCATGACCCTCATCGCCTCCTGGAACGTGAACTCGATCAAGGCGCGGCTGCCGAACGTGCTCGATTGGGTGAAGAAGAAGAAGCCCGACATCCTGCTGCTGCAGGAGCTCAAATGCGTCGAGGAGGCGTTCCCGGCGCTGGAGTTCGGCGATCTCGGCTACAATCACGCCGTCGTCGGCCAGAAAACCTACAACGGCGTCGCGATCCTCTCGAAGACGCCGCTCGACGTGGCCGAGCGCAAATTGCCCGGCGACGACGCCGACGGCCATGCGCGCTACGTCGAGGCCGTCACCACGACGAAGGCCGGCACCTTGCGCGTGGCATCCATCTACCTGCCCAACGGCAATCCTCTCGGCACCGAGAAATTCGCCTACAAGCTCGCCTGGCTCGAGCGGCTGCGCCTGCACTTCAAGGCTCTGCTGAAGCTCGAGGAGCCGACGATCTTGGGCGGCGATTACAACGTGATCCCCGAGCCGATCGACGCGCACGATCCCAAGGCGTGGACCGGCGACGCGCTGTTCCAGCCCGAGTCGCGCCAGGCGTTCCGCCGCCTGCTGCATCTCGGCTACACCGATGCATTCCGTGCGCTGCATGCCGAGCCCGGCGCCTACACGTTCTGGGACTATCAGGGCGGCGCGTGGCCGCGCGATCACGGCATTCGCATCGACCACCTGCTGCTCTCGCCGCAGGCCGCGGACCTGCTCGCCGAAGCGGGCATCGACCGCGAGCCGCGCGCGAAGGAGAAGGCGTCGGACCACACGCCGGTCTGGTGCCGGCTGGAGAAGGCGAAATGAGCGATGCTCCGCTCTTCACCGGCGCGTGCCTGTGCGGCGCCGTGCGCTTCGAGGCGCAAGGCGCGCCGATCGGCGTCAACCATTGCCACTGCGCGCAGTGCCAGCGCGTGAGCGGGGCCGCGCTGATCACCTGGGCCACCTGGCCGCGGGCCGCGGTGCGGATCGTTCGCGGCGCCGCGGCCGACTACGAATCGTCGCCCGGCGTCAAGCGCTCGTTCTGCGCGCGCTGCGGCAGCACGCTGTTCTGGCGCCGCGAGGGGCGCCGGCCGGAGGAAATCGACATCGCGGCCGGCACGATCGACCAGGCCGATACGCTTGCGCCGCTGGAGCACATTTACGTCAAATCCCGCCGGCGCTGGATGCCGCTTTGCGACGGCCTGCCCGCCTACGCGGAAGGCCGCCCAAAAGCATGATATGTCAGCCAGTTTCTACCAGCCGCATCGCGCGGGAAGGATTTCTTAACCAGTGAATGGTAAGAGCGAAGTTATGAGCCTTCAGCGGGCACCAGGGGCGCGGCGAGTTTTCGGGCGCGCGGGCACGGACAGTCCCTCTCGGACGCCTTCGGGCGCGCCATCGGGCGCACCGTCGGCATTTCCCTCCATGATTCCGTCGCGGTCGCCGTCGGGACCGTCGGGATCGCCGTCCGGCACGCCGAGCAGCGGCGTTTCGCGCGGCATCGTCACCACCACCGATTCCAATCTTTCGACCAGCGACCGCTATCGCCTCGGTACCTGGCCGTCAGAGCTCCATCCGGAGCTTCAGGAATTCCTCAATTACTGGCTCTCCAAGCACGGATCGCAGGGCCAGCTGCCGAGCCGCGCGCAGATCGATCCCTCCGAAATCCCCACGCTGCTGACCGGCATCGCGCTCTACGACGTCGAGCGCGTCACCTCGGCGCTGGGCTATCGCTTCAAGTACCGCCTGCTCGGCACGCGCCACAGCGCGGTCAATCAGGCCGACTTCTCCGGCCGCTACGTCGAGGACGTGCACTATCCCGACGAGGCCGTGCCGATCGTCGGCGCGTTCAGCCTCGTCGTCGAGCGCAAGCTGCCGCACTACTGGCACCGCGAGCGCGTGTCGCGCCGCGATCCCACGATGCGCGTGCCCTATGAGCGTATCGTCGTGCCGCTGGCCGCCGACGGCGTGAACGTCAACATGCTGTTCGCCCATTTCGTGTTCCACAACCAGGGCGACAACTGGCACTGGTGGCGCGAAGACCAGGGCGACTGATCGCCCGCTACGCCGGCCGGTGCTCCGGCCCGAGCGGCCGCAAGCGCACCCCCGCTCTCAGCTTCCTGTACGGCAACGCGGCCGGGTCCTCGATGTTCGGGCCCGGCGCCAGCACGATCAGGATCTCCTCGGCGAGGTCCTGGAAGTGGTTGCGGAAATGCACCGAGCTCTTGAGCACCAGGATCTTCGGCGCGTTGGGATCGATGCCGATATGCGCGAACACGGCCTGATCGGCCGCCTGCTGCTTCCGCGACGAAACGACCACGCGCACGCCGCGCCGGCCTGAGTCGGCGCGCAGCACCGCCATCGGCCCCAGCTGCATGTGGAAGCCCTTGTACATCGGCCCGGTCGCGGCGAACGCGCCGTCCGACAGCGCCTCGACGATCCAGCGCCCGGCCAGCGGCGCATGGCCCGGCTGGCGCGAGACGCAGCCGATCGCGCGCTCGATCACGGCGCCTCGCCCGGCCTTGTGCGCGGCCGCGGCCGTGGGCGGATCGTAAAGCAGGCCGAGCACCGCATCGGGCGCATCCTGCTTCACGAGCTCGGCGAGGATGCCGACCGTGTCCGAATCGCCGCCGGCGCCGGGATTGTCCTGCGTGTCGGCGAGCACGATGGGCTTCTTCGCGTAGTTGGACTGCCGGATCGCGTAGGCCACCGCATCGCCGGGCTGCCAGAGCTTGGCGGCAAAGGCCTGCTCGGCCTCGACCCCGCGCCGGCGCAGCGCATCCGCCGCGGCCTCGACCGCCGCCGCATCCCAGCCATAGGCGAGGATCGAGGGACCGCATTCCGGCACGTCGGCGGGCGGAAAGCCGGCGGCGAACGAGACGTCCATTACGCCGGCGCCTGCCAGCGCCTCCGCCGCCTCGGCGATGCCCTTCGCCGGCTCGATCATCGTGCATTGCTGCGTGAGCGGGATGATGTAGGGCAGATGGCAGAACGCCTTGTGCGGCTTCGCGCCGGTCTCGAGGATGCGCGCGAGCAGCCGCGCCGCACGGCGCCCCGTCTCGGCGATGTCGAGATGCGGATAGGTGCGATAGGCCGCCATCGCATCGGACAGCGCCACCATCTCCGCCGTGACGTTGGCATGGAAATCGATGCTGGCGACGAGCGGGATGTCGGGTCCCACGACATCGCGCACGCGGCGCATCAGCTCGCCTTCGCCGTCGTCGAGATGCTCGGTGGCCATCGCGCCGTGCAGGCAGAGATACACCGCGTCGAGCGGCCCCGAATCGCGCGCGGCCTTGATGCGCATCACCATCTCGCCGGCCACGCGCTCGTAGGCGTCGATCGTCGGGCGGCCCGACGGCCCGGCCTGGCACCACAAGGTCGGCACGATCATCCAGCCCTGCTCGCGCGCCACGTCGAGGAAGCCGGAGATGCCGATGTTCTTCCGGTCGAAGGTCGAGAAGATGTCGTCGCCGCGCGTCAGGCCGGGCCAGCCGTCGGCCATGACGAAGTCGTCATAGGTCGCCGGGGTGGCGGCAAACGTGTTCGTCTCGTGGTGGAAGCCGCCGATGGCGATGCGAGGCATTGCTTGTCCGAACTGAGCCTGATCTCAGAATGGCCGCTCGCGCCGATGCTCTCAACAGAATGTTACGCATGAACGTGCTGCCGCCGCGCTACGCTCTCCCGAGCGCGCCAAACCCGACACAACCGGCGCCCATGGGAGAAACGCGATGAAGCGCCTGCTGCCCCTCGCCCTTGCCGCCCTCGCCTCGGCCGCCCTCGCGGCCGACGCCGCCGCCAACGGCCTGAAGCGCCTCTACGTGCTCGATTGCGGCCGCCAGCTCGTCAAGGACCAGTCGCGCTGGACGCCGGGCGTCAATGTCGGCCAGTCGAAGTGGTTCTCGAACAATTGCTACCTCATCCAGCACGAGCGCGGCACCCTGTTGTGGGAAACGGGCGTCCCCGATTCGGTCTCGGACCACAAGGACGGGCTCACCACCGCCAACGGCGCGATCGTGATGTTCCGCGACAAGACGCTCATCGGCCAGCTCGCGAGCCTCGGCGTGAAGCCCGACGATCTCACCTATGTCGCGATCTCGCACGCGCATGGCGACCACATCGGCAACGCCAAGCTGTTCGGCAAGCCGAAGATCCTGATGCAGAAGCTCGAATACGAGTTCGCGATGAAGATGATCCCGAAGCCGCTCGTCGACGGCCAGACGGTCGAGATGCTCGAGGGCGACCGCGACGTGTTCGGCGACGGCAGCGTGACGATCTATTCCGCGCCGGGCCACACGCCCGGCCATCAGGTGCTGCTCGTGAAGCTGCCCAAGACCGGCGCGCTGATCCTCTCCGGCGACCTCGTCCACTTCCAATACATGTGGGACAACAAGCTCGCGCCGCCGTTCAACTTCAACAAGGACCAGTCGCTGGCCTCGATCGAGCGCGTCGCCAAGCTGCTCGCCGAGCACAAGGGCAAGCTCTGGATCGGCCACGACAAGGACAACACCGACAAGGTCGAGCGCGCGCCGAAGTACTACGAGTAAGGAGCGGTGTTGCGCACGTAGGGCCGTCGGTTTCCTCGGTACCAGACCGTCGCGACATCCTCTAGCATCCCCGCACGCTTCTGCCGGGGAGACGCGACGGTGAAACGCTGGATTGCCTGCCTGCTGGCGCTGGGTGTTTCGCTCGGAGCCGCGCCCACGTTCGCCCAGACGGCGCTCGACCAGATCAAGTCGGGTGGCGCGATGATCTGGGGCGCGGACCAGGAGGGCGGCGGCCCGTTCGTCTATCCGCGCGACGACGACAAGAGCCGCATCACCGGATTCGAGGTCGATCTCGCCGAGAAGCTCGCCGAAGCGCTCGGCGTGAAGGCCCAGTTCCAGCAGGGACCGTGGGACCAGATGCCGTCGATGCTCGAGGCGCGCAAGGTCCACATCGTGCTGAACGGCTACGAATGGACTCCGGTGCGCGCCGAGGCGATGGCGGCGACGATCCCCTATTACGTCTACGGTCTCCAGTTCCTCGCGCGCACCGACGACGAGACGATCAAGAGCATCGACGACCTCAAGAAGCCCGGCCCGCGCGGCAAGCGGCGCGTCGGCATCCTCTCGGGCTCGGCGGCCGACGACTACATGAAGGAGCACTTCGCGAAAGACGTCGAGATCGTCTCCTACGACGGCAACACCGACGCGATGCGCGACGTTGAGATCGGGCGCCTCGACGCGACGCTGCAGGACACGCCGATCGTCGCCTACTACGCGCCGAAATTCGCGAAGCTCAAGAAGTTCGGCGCGCCGGTCGGCGGCGGCCACTACGTGATCTTCGCGCGCAAGGGCGAGACGGCGCTCGTCGCCGCGCTCAACGCCGCGCTGATCCGGCTCTATCGCGACGGCACGCTCGAGCGCATCTATCGCAGCTACGGCATCTGGGACGCGGCGCAGGACGAGCTGAAGGCCATCGTCGAGGCCGGCAAGTTCTACGGATTTGCAAAGGAGGTGAGCGAAGACGTGAAGCCGGCGGCGCCCGGCACGCCGCCCTCGGCCGAGCCCAAGACCACGGCCATTCCCGGCTTCCTCGATTCGATCGTGATCCTGATCCAGTCGGCGGGCATGACGGTGATCCTCGCCTTCCTCTCGTTCCCGCTCGCGATGGCGCTCGGCCTCGCGATCGCGCTCGGGCGGCTCTACGGCCCCAACTGGCTGCGGCCCGCGCTCGTCGTCTATGTCGAGTTCATGCGCGGCACGCCGCTGATGCTGCAGCTCTATTTCATCTTCTTCTTCCTGCCGGTCGTGGGCGTGAACGTGCCGGCGTTCTGGACCGGCATCATCGGCCTCGCGATGAACTACGCCGCCTACGAGGCCGAGATCTATCGCGCCGGCCTCCAGGCGATCCCGAAGGGCCAGATGGAAGCCGCGCAGGCGCTTGGCATGTCGCGCTGGCTCGCGCTGCGCCTCGCCATCGTGCCGCAGGCCGTGCGTATCGTGATCCCGCCGGTGATCAACGACTTCATCGCGCTGTTCAAGGACACGAGCGTCGTCTCGGTGATCACGCTCGTCGAGCTGACCAAGCAGTTCTCGATCCTCTCGCGCAGCGATCCCGCGCAGATCGCGTGGCTGATGGCGGTGACGGCGGTGCTCTACATCCTGATGAGCTATCCGACGTCACTCGCCGCGCGGCATGTGGAGCGGCGCCTGCTCGCGCCGCCCGGCGCCGGCGCGCGCGCGCATGTGACGCCGTGATCTCGGGTGCTAGCGAGCAGACCCGCTGCGCCTGCTCAATTAATCAGAGGC
>CAYZSG010000231.1:0-8279 GCA_964481045.1 uncultured Candidatus Odyssella sp.
CGGGCCGTGCCAGACCTGCAAGGGCGGCGGCGTCCTCCAGTGCAACCAGTGCGAGGCGTCCGCGCCCGGCCGCCAGAAGTGCAAGAGCTGCGACAACACCGGCCTGACCAAAGGCACGCCCTGCGGCCACTGCCGCGGCAACAAGACCCTCAACTGCCGCAAGTGCGGCGGCACCTCTGGTTGAGGCCTGTTTTGCTCCAACAAATGCGCCTCATCCTGTGGTGCCCGCCCGGCTTCGGGCGGGCCTCGAAGGATGGACGCCATGATCGCCTCGCTGCTCCGAAGTTTGCGCAGCGCGGAGCGCGCGGCGGCCGGCGTGCTGCTCGTCGTCATCGTGGCGCTCGTCGTCGTCGCCTCCGCCGCGCGCTATGCGGGCGCTCCGATCCTGTGGGCGATCGAGATCACGCAGGCGCTGTTCGTGTGGCTGTGCGTGCTGGCGGCTGATCTCACGCTCCAGCGGCTCGGCCATTTCAGCGTGGACATGGTCGCCAACCTCTTGCCGCGCCTAGCGCGCCAGGCGCTCGAAGTTTTCAACCTGCTGCTCGTCTCTGCGTTCCTCGGAGTCCTCGTCTTCTACGGCTGGCGCTTCGCGGCGTTCACCGGCATGCGCCCGCTGCCGATGACCGGCGTCACCTCCGCCGTCGCCACGGCCGCGCTGCCGGTGGGCTTCGCGCTGATGCTGATCACGCTCGCCGAGCACCTCGTGCTGCGGTTGAAAGGGCAAGTCCTGGCGCCCGACGCCGGCGAGCCCCGCGAGGTGATGTGATGCTGCTGCTCGTCGGCATCCTGTTCGCCGTTTTCCTGATCATCAACCTGCCCGTGGCGTTCGCGCTGGCGCTGGCCGCGGCGCCCGCTTTCCTGTTCGGCGACTACATGCCGCCGAGCGTCGCCATCGAGCGCATGTATGGCGTGACGCAATCGTTCCCGCTGCTCGCGGTGCCGTTCTTCATCCTCGGCGGCAATCTGATGAACACGACCGGCATCACCGAGCGGCTGCTGCGCTTCGCGCGCCTGCTCACCGGGTGGATGGCGGGCGGGCTCGCGCAGGTGGCGGTGGTGCTCAGCATGCTGATGGGCGGCATCTGCGGCTCGGCCGTGGCCGACGCGGCGATGGAAGCGCGCCTGCTCGGCCCCGCGATGCTGAAGCGCGGCTATTCCAAGGGCTACGCCGCCTGCGCGATCGCGTTCAGCTCGGTCATCACCGCCACGATTCCGCCGAGCATCGGCCTCGTGCTGTTCGGCTTCGTCAACGAGGTCTCGGTCGGCCGGCTGCTGTTGGGCGGCGTGATCCCCGGCGTGCTGATGACGGTCGTCATCATGGGCGTGGTCGGCTGGCTCGCGCACAAGCACGGCTACAAGCCGGAGCTCGAGAAGCGCCCGCGCTTCCGCGAAGTGGCGGCCAGCGCGCGCGAATGCTTCTGGGCGCTGATGTTCCCGGTGTTCCTGCTCGCCGGCTTCCGCTTCGGCGCGTTCACCGCCACTGAGGCGGGCGCCGTCGTCGTCGTTTACGCGCTCGTCGTCGGCACCGTCATCTATCGCGAGCTCACCTGGAAGAGCTTCAAGGAGGCCGTGACGCATTCGGTGCACGACACCGGCATGGTAATGCTGATCATCATCATGGCGGCGGCGCTCGGCCACGTCGTGATCCTCGAGCAGGCGCCGCAGGCGTTCAGCGACCTCCTGAAGTCGTTCGACAACCGCTACGCCACGCTGTTCGTGGTTCTCGCCATCCTGTTCGTCGCCGGCATGATCATGGAGGCGACGGTGAACGTCTTGCTGCTGACGCCGCTGCTGATGCCGGCGCTGATCGACCAGGGCTTCGACCCCGTGCACATCGGCGTCGTCATCGTCATCCTGATCACGTTCGGCGGCAACACGCCGCCGGTGGGCGTGATCATGTACACGGTGTGCGGCATCCTGAAATGCACCTTCGAGGAGTTCGTGAAGGCCTCGATCCCGTTCATCGTGGCGATGGCGCTGTTCCTCGCCGCCCTCGCGCTGATCCCGGCCACGGTGCTGCTGCTGCCGAACCTGCTGATGTGACGCCCCCTCCCCGTCCGCGCGTCAACAATCGTCAACAAACGTAAACATCGCTGTTAACATCGCCGTCCCCGCGCAACGGCGCCGCGCGGAGAATTTCTGCAATCGGTTGGCATTCGTTAGCATCGCGCGCAGCGCGCCCTACCCCCCGGGCGCACATGTAGGCTTTTGTAGGCTTTTGTAGTCATCCGCGGGCAAAAGCGGGCAAAACGGGTGCAGCGTCGGCCCGCACCCGCCGCGATCGAAGACGTTGAGGCGCGCAAATCCCATCGCCGCCGCTCCCGGTGCCCGGCGGCCTTCTTGCGCATGGTTCACCTGTCCAAACAGCGCCGGCGGCGCACGCAACCGCGCGCCGCTCGGGGCTCATTTCGGAGCCTGGGTTACAATAGAACAAAATAAGAACATTTTCAAGACCGAAACTGGCGCAAGCGAAAGCCCCGGGAGACGCTCACGAAATCCGGAGGGGCGGGTCCCCGACCCGCCCGCGCTCACACGCGACTCGCCCGGCCGGACGCGCACGGTTTCGACGAATCGCGTAGCGCAAACCCTGTGCAGGCGGAAACGCGGGCGGGCCGGAGACCCGCCCCTACGAAATTTCTTGATCGCAATTGTCTTCGTTGGATTTTCAAACCGCGACAGTGCCCCGTACGCGTCTGCCGCCATCAGGTGCGAGGTGGCGCCCCGCCTCAATACATATTCACGAGCACCCGAAACGTCTTCGACGCCAGCACCTGGCCATCGTGCACGACCTCGAAGGTCCAGTCGCCTTCGGCGATCTCGTAGGTGTGTTCGAACGCGAAGAAATAGCCGATCTCGCGCTGGCCGGGCGGAGTCGCGGTCCGGTAGAACGTCTCGGTGCCGCTGCGGCCAGTGGGGGCGGTCATCTTCGGGTGACGGATGCGCATCGTCACCGTTTTGCCGAGCAGCGCGGGATCGTTGACCTGCACGCGGATGCCGAAGATGCGGCCCAACTGGCCGGCGACTGTCTCCGTCTTCTCGAGCAGGCGCACCTGGGCGCGCCAGCGCTGCCCGCCGATCTGGTCCGGCGCCGGCACATGGGTCATCTCGCCGGCGGCATAGATGCCGTATTCGATGATGGAGACGCGCGACGATTCCGCCGCGGCCGGCGCCGCCGCGGCGAGCAGGAAGAACAGCGCAATGCGGCCGAGCAGCGGTCTCACCGGCGGGTCGCCCTCAGTTCATCGGGATGACGACCTTGATCGCCTTCTCGGCGATCACCTGGCCGTCGAGCACCACCTGGAAGCGCCAGATGCCCTCGGCCATCTCCCAGCCGTGGTCGAAGCGGTAGGCGTTGAGCACGAGCTGGTTGTCGTGCGTGATCACGACGTCGCGCTCGATGCGCGTGGCCGTCTCGCCCGTGGCCGGGTTGGTGAGCGGCGGCACGATGCGGCGGAGCGTGAGCGTTCGCCCCACCAGCGCCGGATCGGTGACGCGGAACTGGAAGCCGAACATGCGGCCCGGCTGCGCATCCACCTCGTCGGCCTTGCGCAGCAAGACGACGCCCGAGACGATGACTCGCTCGCGGCTCACGTGCCTGGGCTCGGATTCGAAGCGGTCGACGCGGTGCTCGTAGATGCCGTAGTCGAGGATCGTGATGCGCTGGCGGTCGCCGTCGCCGGCGCGCGCGGGGGCCGCGGCGAGCAGAATCACCGCGAGCGCGCAGAGCGCGCGCGCGAGCACTCCCGTCGCTTGCCGTGTCGCCGTCATTCCCTTGCCCCGAATCGCCGGCCGCTCAGTTCATCGGCAGGATGACTTTGAACTTCTTCTCGGCCAGCACCCTGCCTTCGTGCAGAACCTGGAAGGTCCATTCGCCCTCCGCCCGCTCCCAATCATAGTCGAAGCCGTAGGCGTTGAGGAACACCGTGCCGGGGCCTGCGACGAGCTCGCCCTCGACCGTCGTCGCCGAGCGCCCGGTCTTGGGGTTGGTGAGCTTCGGCACGAGCTTCCGGGTCGTGAGCACCTTTCCGTAGAGCGCGGGATCGGTGACGCGGAACTGGAAGCCGAACATGCGGCTCTTCTGCGCGTCGATCACTTCGGTCTTCTCGCGCAGGCGCACGTTCGCCACCGTCGTGCGCTCGCCGGCCACGTCCTTGGGCTCGGGGATCACGGCCGTCACGCTGTGGTCGTAGATGCCGAAGTCCACGATCTCCACGCCGCGATCACTGGCGGCCGCCGGCTGCGCCGCGAGGAACAGCGCGGCCGCCAATCCGGGAAGGCCGCGCGCGATGCTTTGCATCAACATGATCCTGCCCCGTCAGTTCAGCGGAATGATGACTTTGAACTTCTTCTCGCCGATCACCTTGCCGTTGTGCAGGATCTGGAAGGTCCAGATGCCCTCGGCCATTTCCCAATCGTAGTCGAAGCGGTAGCCGTCATAGACGGATTCGCCGGTGGCGGTGAACGTGCGGTCCTGCGTCGACATCGTCCGCTTGCTCTCGGGATTGGTGAGCGGCGGGAAGATCGTCCGCAGCGTCAGCGTCTGGCCGTGCAGCGCCGGATCGGCGATACGGAAGCGGAAGCCGAAGCTGCGCCCGAGCTGCGCGTCGATCTCTTCCGTTTGCCGCTGCAGGCGGATGTTGGAGACGATGTTGCGCGTGCCGCTCACGTCGTCGGGCGCCGGCACGCTGCCGTCCACCGAGAGGTCGTAGAAGCCGTAGTCCTGGATCTCGACCTGGCCGGATGCCGAGGCCGGCGCGGCGAAGGCCAGCGCCAGAACAGCCAGCGGCGCCAGGGCGCGCGCGCGCCAGGATCGGGAACGGTGAGCGTGCTGCATGTTCGAACCTTTGCTGGGGATCGGCTCCCGGCTTGCATTCCCGCGTGCGCTCAGTTGAGCGGCACGACGATCTTGAACTTCTTTTCGGCGATCACCCGCCCATTATATACGATCTGTTTCGTCCAGACGCCCTCGGCGATTTCCCACCCGTGATCGAAGGTGTAGCCGAAATAGACGTTGTCGCGCATCGTCACCGGCCAGTCGTATTCGCTGACCGTCATCGAGCGCCCGGTCTTGGGGTTCGTGATCGGCGGATGGTGCGTGCGGATCGTGAGCGTCGCCGGGCCAGGCGGGAAATTCTCGAGCCTCAAGTCGAAGCCGAACGAATTGCCGAGCTGGCCCACGATCTCGTCGGTCTGCTGCACGAGGCGGTGCGCCGAAACCGACTGCAATTCGCCCGAGGCGGTGCGGTCGCTCTTCTCGAACTCGCCGGTGCGCCGCGTCTCGAAGCGCCCATAGGCCGTGATCGTGGCGCTCGGCTCCGCCGCCGCCGCGGGCGCGGCGGCCGCGACGATCAGGAAGGCGAAAAGGAACGCGCGGCGCATCTTCGATCCACCTAGTTGAGCGGCACGATGAGCTTGAACGTCTTCTCGACGATGACCTTGCCTTCGTGGAGCACCTGGATCGTCCAGTTGCCCTCGGCGATCTCCCATTTGTCGTCGAACGAGAAGCAGAAATAGGTGCTGTCGTTCGTCGCCGAGGTCCAATCGTATTCGCTCACGCTCGTGACCTTTCCGGTCTTGGGATTGGTGAGCGGCGGATGGGTGGTGCGGATCGTGAGCGCCGCCACGCCGGCGGGGAAGCCGTCGAGCTTCACCTCCATGCCGAACGTGTTGCCGAGCTGGCCCACGATCACGTCGGCGCGCTCGAGCAGGCGATGGCCGTCCACCGGCTGCACGATGCCCGAGGCCGTCCGCTCGGCCTTCTCGGGCTTGCCGGCGAGCTGCGTCTCGTAGCGCCCGAACGACACGATCGTTCCGCGCGGCTCGGCGGAAGCCGATACCGCGAACAGCAGCGCGAAGGCGCAAAGGATCGCGGCCGTGGCCGCACGCATGCTCATTCGATTGCCCCGTAGTAGCGTCAGTTCAGCGGTACGACGACCTTGAACTTCTTCTCGGCGATGACCTTGCCGTTGTGGACGAGCTGCTTGGTCCAGACGCCCTCGGCGATTTCCCAGCGATAGTCGAACGTGAACCCGAAATAGACCTTGTGGCGGCCCACGACCGGCCAATCGTATTCGCTCACCGTCATCGTCTTGCCGGTGTCGGCGTTGGTGAGCGGCGGGTGGATCGTGCGCACGACGAGATTGACCGGCCCCGCCGGCAGCCCTTCGAAATCCACCTCGAAGCCGAACGTGTTGCCGAGCTGGCCCACGATCTCGTCGGTCTGCTCGATGAGGCGGCGCGTCTCGACCGGCTTCACCTCGCCGGCCACCGTGCGCTCGGCCTTCTCGGGCCGGCCGGATTCGACGATCTCGTAGCGCCCGAAGGTGGCGATCTTGCCGCGCGGCTCGGCGGTGGCGATCTCGGCGCCGGCCACGAAGAAAAGCGCGGCCAGGAAGCCCAGGGCGGGCAATCGTTTCATGGATGCGCTCATTTCAGTTCATCGGAACGACGACGCGGAACTTCTGCTCGCCGATCACGCGGCCCTCGTAGATGATCTGGAACGACCACTCGCCCTCGCCGATCTCGTAGCTGGCGTCGAAGCTGTAGCCCGTGTAGCGCTCGCCGCCGTTCGTCACGGTCTGGTCGCGCTCGCCATAGGTCATGCTCTTGCCGGTGTCGGGATGGGTGAGGCGCGGATGGCGCGTGCGGATCGTGACCGTGGCGCCGTCGGGCACGCCGTGCACGCGGTAGCGGAAGCCGAAGCTCGTGCCGAGCTGTCCCATCACCTCGCGCGTCGCCTCGAGCAGGCGGACGTTGGAGACGAGGTTCATCTTGCCGCTGACCGAGACCGGCATCGGCACCGTGGTGCGCGTGCCGGTGGCGTAGATGCCGTGGTCGAGGATCTCGACTCGCGGCTGTTCGGCCACCGCCCGCGATGGAGCGAGGCCCGGCATGGCCAGGAGCGCGAACGCGGCGGCGGCGAGAAGTCGGAGCATGTCGGGGATCCGGGTTTCCGATGCCATTATACGCTGAATATGGCCGTTGTATGGAACGGGCTATGAACGAGATCACAGGCCCGCCAAGCGATTGAAATGCACGCATTTTAGTCATATTGCGGCGCCGTCATTGACACCCGCCCCGGGCGCCACCTAACTCCTCGCCGCAACGCCCGCCTCACGCCCCGTTTTCATGGCCGACACGCTCAACCTCGCCCTCGCCCAGATCAACACGACCGTGGGCGACATCGCGGGCAATCTCGACCGCATCCGCGCCGCCCGCGCCGAGGCCCGGGGCCAGGGCGCCGATCTCGTCGTGTTCCCCGAGCTCACGATCTCCGGCTATCCGCCCGAAGACCTCGTGCTGAAGCCGCTGTTCCAGGACCGCGCCGCGGCGGCGGTGGAGGCGCTCGCGGCCGAGACGAAAGACGGCGGCCCGGCAATTATCGTCGGCGCGCCGTGGCGCGAGAACGGCAAGCTCTACAACGCCGCGTTCCTGCTCGATGCCGGCCTCGTCGCGGCCAAGCGCTTCAAGCACGACCTGCCGAATTACGGCGTGTTCGACGAGAAGCGCGTGTTCGCGGCCGCCCCGCCGCCGGGGCCGGTGAATTTCCGCGGCGTGCGCCTCGGCCTCATGATCTGCGAAGACATGTGGACGCCGGACGTCACCGAGACGCTCCAGGAATCGGGCGCCGAGATCCTCATCGTGCCGAACGGCAGCCCCTACGAGAGCGACAAGCTCGACGAGCGCATCAATCTCGCCGTGCAGCGCGTGGTCGAATCCGATCTGCCGCTCGTCTATGTGAACCAGATCTGCGGGCAGGACGAATTGGTGTTCGACGGCGCGTCTTTCGTGCTGAACGCCGACCGCCGGCTCGCCGCGCAGGCGCCCTCGTGGCGCGAGCACGTGGCGACGACGCGGTGGACGCGCGGCAGCAACGGCGCGTGGACCTGCGCGCCCGGCGAGGTGCACGCGCAGCCGCAGCGGCTCGAGGCGATCTACGGCGCGATGATGCTCGGCCTGCGCGACTATGTGCGCAAGAACCGGTTCCCCGGCGTGGCGCTCGGCCTTTCGGGCGGCATCGATTCGGCGATCTCGGCGGCCGTGGCCGTGGACGCGCTCGGGGCGGACAAGGTGTGGTGCGTGATGATGCCCTCGCCCTACACATCGCGCGAAAGCCTCGAGGACGCCGCCGCGGTCGCGCGGGCGCTCGGCTGCCGGCTCGACACGGTGCCGATCACGCCGGCGATGGAGGCGTTCGGCGCGATGACGACGCCGCTCTTTGCCGGCCGCGCGCCCGACACGACCGAGGAGAACATCCAGGCGCGCGCGCGCGGCATCAC
>CAYZSG010000232.1:0-8258 GCA_964481045.1 uncultured Candidatus Odyssella sp.
TTGGGCACCATGATGCCCTCCATGCCGATGTCGAGCGCGCGCTTGATGTAGATCGGGTCGTGCCACGGCACGCGGATCACCGATGCCGGCGCGTTCGCGCCGCCGCCCGAGCGCAGCGCCATGAGCTGCTGCATCGCGCCCACGAAATCGCCCGGCCCGTGCTCGTGGTCGATGATGACGAAGTCGTAGCCGGCCAGCGCGAACGCCTCGGCGATGATCGGATTGTTGGCCGCGAGCCAGGCGCCGAGGCATTTCTTGCCGGCCTTGAGGCGGGCCTTCAAAGGATTGGTGCGCATTGCTTTTCTGATTGGTTGGAGGATAGGGCCCGCGGGGAAGGCGGGGCCGCGCGAAGGGCGGGCGGCCATTCTACCGACCACGCGGCGCGCCGCCAGCGATTCCTGCCGGTCACAGCGCCGGTTTCAGCACCATGAGGCCGAACACGCCGAGGATCGCGAGGCTCGAGGGCCAGCCCAGGCGATACCATGCGCGCATCAGCCTGTCGTAGCGCGGCGGCAATGGCGTTCCCGCCTCGGCCGCGTCGGCGGCAACGCGCCACGCCCGATGATGCAGCCAAAGTCCCGCCGCCCAGCACAGGCCCGAAACGGCCAGCAGAGCCATCGCGAGGCCCAGCCAGCCGTGCCAGAGCGGAAGGCCGTAAGCGCCGGCGATCAGCACGCCGGTCGCGACGACGCCGGCGACTGCGGGCGCGGTGATGAGCGCCTCGGCGAGCATCACGATGCGCCCGGTTGCGGCCACGATCGCGGCGTCGCGGCTGCGGTCTGCGTTCCACATGAAGAAGCCGATACCGATGCTGCCGCCGAGCACCAGCGCGGCAGAGAGAACGTGGACGATCTTGAGCCAGAGCGGGTCCATCGCGTTCACAGGGCGGGCTTCAAGACCATGAGCCCGGCGATGGCGATCACGGCCAGGAACGCCGGCCATCCGAGCCAGAACCACCAGGCCATCGTGCGCCGGTAGCTCTCCGGCAGCGGCGCATTCTCGGCGGCCGCGCGCGCCGCCAGGCGTCCGGCGCGCTTCTGCAGCCACAGCACCGGCAGCCAGCAGCAGCCGACCAGCACGAACAGCGCGAACGCCGCGCCGAGCCAGCCTTGCGCGATCGGAATGCCGAGATTCCCGGCCATCGCGAAGCCGGTCGCCAGCAATCCGATCACGCCCGGCGCCGTGAAGATCGCATCCGCGATGACGACACCGCGCGCGGTCGCGGCGATCAGGCGGGCATTGCCGGTGCGATGCGCGAACCACATGAAGAACGCGATCGAAAGCCCGGTGCCGAAGACGAGCGTGGCCGAAAGGATGTGGATCGCCTTGAGCCAGAGGTGATCCATTCAGCGGTCGTCCTCGATCGCGAGCATCGCCGCGGTTCCGCCGATGATCGCGAAGTTCTTGATCAAGGCGCCGAGCGGATCGGTCCAGAACGCCGGCGCGAGATAGGTGAGCACGACCGGATAGCCGATCGCGAGTGCGATCCCGATGGCGCCCGCAAGCCTGACGCGCCGGCGCAGCAGCAGTGCCGCGCCGATCGCGAGATCGAGCAGGCATGCGACGTAGAGCAGTCCGGCGCCGGCCGCGCGCGGCAGGCCGGCCTGCTCGTGCAGGCCGGAACCGTAGTCGATCGAGGCGGGCAGAAGGCCGACCGCGCCGGAGACGAGCCAGATCAGCGCCAACAGCCAGCGCAGCAGGGGCCGCACCGGAACAAGCCGCGCGTGCCAGCGGTCCTGCGTCGTCGCGGGCTGGCTCGCGAGGCCGGCGGCGAAGCCGCGCGGCGCGAACCCGACGGCCTCTCGGAACGCGCGCGCGTCGGCCACGTTGCCGTATTGCAGCATGCGCAGTGCCGTCGCGTTCACCGTCGCCCAGCCGAGCGCATCGCCGACGCGGCAGCCGAGCGCGACGAAGCCCAACGGCATGCGCACGAGGCGCGCCGGCCGCAGGCCGAGCCAGCCGCGCAGGCCGTCGAGAATCTCGCGCAGCGATCGGGCTTCGGGACCGGCCGCGTCGAGGCGCAGCCGGGCCGGCGCGCCGGGTTCGAGGAAACGGCAAACGGCGCGCGTGAGATCGTCCATGTGCAACGGGCAGAAGCGCTGGCTGCCGTCGCCGACGAGCGGAACGGCAAACGGCAGCGCCGCGATGCCGCGCATCAGGGCGGTGCCGCCATAGGCCGCGCGGCCATAGACGAGCGAAGGTCGCAGGATGATCCAGTCGAGATCCGTCGCGGCCAGTGCCTCCTCGGCGGCGTGCTTCGACCGCGCGTATTCCGTGCCCGCCGCTGCGTCGGCGCCGAGCGCGGAGAGGTGGATCACACGCCGCACGCCCGCGCGCCGGCAGGCTTCGAACAGCGCGGCCGGCGCCGCCACGTGCACGTTCGCGTGCGATTGGCCGCCGCGTTCGCTGAGGATGCCGGCGGCGTTGACGACGGAGTCGATGCCGTCGAGGCGCGGGCACCATATCTCCGGCGACGTATCGCGATTGAAGTCGCAGGCCAGCGCGGCGCAGCCGGGCCAGCGCCGACGCCACGACTCGGGGTCGCGCACGCAGCCCGTCACCGCGTGTCCCGCCGCGAGCAGCGCGGCCACGACGTGCCCGCCGATGAACCCGTTGGCGCCGGTGACGAGAACGCGCATGCGCGAACATAGCCACGGGGGACGCGCGGCGCGCAAGCAACAACCGGCGCGATCGCAGCGCAGCGCGCCGGTGCACGGGCCGCTTGCTGGCCCAAGCGCGGCGCCAGGGCTAACATCGTCGGTGGGAGGAACGGCCATGTCTGGAGTGGATGACGACGGCGAGCCCGGCGGGCTCAGCGATCCGCGCAATCCGCATTTCCGGGAGATCGCCGCGCGGCGGATGTCGCGCCGGTCGCTGCTGGCGGCGCTGGCGGCCTCGGGCGCTGTCGTCAGCGCGGCGCTGCCGCTGCGCGAGGCGCTGGCGCAGGGCGGCTCGACTCTGGCGTTCAAGAGCCTCGCGCCGAAGATCACCGAGGGACACCAGGTCGCCGAGGGCTACGCGGCCGATCTCGTGATCCGGTGGGGCGATCCGGTGGCGAAGGGCGCCAGGCCGATCGACTTCGCGGCGCAGACGGCGGCGAGCCAGGCCGGCCAGTTCGGCTACAACAACGATTTCCTCGCCTATTTCCCGCTGCCGCAGGGCGGCACGTCGTCGGAACACGGCCTGCTCTGGTCGAACCACGAATACACGAACGGCGAGATGATGCGCGCCGGCGTGAAGAACCGGTTCGAGAACGCGCTGAAGGCCGACATGGCGTGGACCGAGGTGGAGATGGCCGCGCATGGCGGCTCGTTCGTCGAGGTGAAGAAAGAGGGCGGCGCGTGGCGATACGCCGCCGATGGCGCGCTCAACCGGCGCATCACCGCCGCGACCGAGTTCGTCATCGCCGGTCCCTGCGCCGGGCACGCGCGCATGAAGACGGGCGCGGAGCCCACCGGCCGCAAGGTGCTCGGCATGCTCAACAACTGCGCCGGCGGCGTGACATCGTGGGGCACCGTCCTCACCTGCGAAGAGAACTTCAACACCTACTTCGGCGGCGATGCGGCCAAGGCCGGCGCCGAGGCGCGCAATCACGCGCGCTACGGCATCGCGCCGCACGACCGGCCGCGCTACGCCTGGGCGCGGCACCACGCGCGCTTCGACATCGACAAGGAGCCCAACGAGCCGAACCGCTTCGGCTGGGTGTGCGAGATCGATCCCTATGCGCCCGATGCGCCGCCGGTGAAGCGCACCGCGCTCGGCCGCATGAAGCGCGAGGGCGCCACGTGCTGGCTGAACAGAGACGGCCGCATCGTCGTCTATAGCGGCGACGACGAGGCGGGCGAGTATGTCTACAAATTCGTCAGCGCCGGCCGCTTCACGTTCGGCGACCGGCGCGCGAATTTCGGCCTGCTCGACGAGGGCACGCTCTACGCCGCGAAATTCAATGACGACGGCTCGCTCGATTGGCTCGAGCTCGTGCACGGCAGGAACGGGCTCACCGCCGCGAACGGCTTCGCGAGCCAGGCCGACGTGCTGATCGAGGCGCGGCGCGCGGCCGATGTCGCGGGTGCCACGCGCATGGACCGGCCGGAAGACGTGGAGGCCAATCCCGTCACCGGCAAGGTGTATGTGATGCTCACCAACAATTCGGGCCGCGGCGAGAAGCAGCCGGTCGACAAGGCCAATCCGCGCGCCAAGAATTATTTCGGCCACATCGTCGAGATCGTGGCGCCGGGCGGCGCGGGACGCGACGGCGATCATGCGGCGCCGCGCGCGCGGTGGGACATTTTCGTGCTCGCCGGCAATCCGGCCGAAGCCGCGCACGGCGCGCGCTATCACGCGGACCAGGCCGCGAGCGGAGTCTGGTTCGCGGCGCCCGACAACATCGCGTTCGATCAGAAGGGCCGCGCCTACGTCTTCACCGATCAGGGCGGGCGGCAGAAATCGAACGCGATTCCCGACGGCGTCTATGCCGCCGATACCGAAGGCCCGGGCCGCGGCCTGTTCAAGCTGCTGTTCGCGGTTCCGGTCGGGGCCGAGTGCTGCGGCGGCGCGTTCACGCCCGACGGCAAGACGCTGTTCGTCGCCGTGCAGCATCCGGGCGAGGGTGGCACGTTCGACAAGCCGACGACGCGCTGGCCGGATTTCAAGGAAGGCGTGCCGCCGCGGCCCTCTGTCATGGCTATCCGCCGCGCCGACGGCGGCGAGATCGGCGGCTGAACGCCTACGCCCCCGGCTGGCGGCACGGCGGCGATGCCGCGTCGCGCTTGATGCGGCCCGGCGTATCGGGCCCGGCGGCCAGCACCAGATCGCCCTTCGCGCCCGAGCCGTTCTGCGTCCATTCGAGGCGCATGCGCCTGAGGTCGCCATCGAGCGCGCCGCGATGCGATCCGTCGGTCGTGAAGCCGGGGCCGGTCGCCGGCGTCAGGATCTCGAACATCTCCACCCCGCGGGTGGCGGGATCGATGATCGCGCGCACGTCGATCCTGTTGATCGCTCCGGTTCGCACTTCGGCCGGCCCCGTCGCCTCGATCATGCCGTCGGCCCGCTTCTCGATGCAGGTGAATTCAATCGCGTAGTGCTGCGGCAGCCCCGGGCTCCCGCGCCAATGGAACGTGCCGGACCAGACCCGCGGAAGCACATTCTCGAGTGCATCCTGGGGCGGCGTGGCGCCCGCCGGCAGTGAAGCGGCGGCGATCAGAACGAAGACTAGAACTCGAAACGCGCGCATCGGGCGGCCTCGCATGAACGGCATGTCGCTCCTCTATACGGGCGCGGCGGCACGTTCCTTGCCGAGCGGCGCGAGGCGGGTAGCGCGGGGCCGGGCGCATTGCCGGCGCAGTGCCCGGAGAAGAAGCGATCGATTCAGGGCGGCGCGCGACGGCGCCGCACCGGGCTTCATCAAAGCGTCACCGCGCGCGGCTAGGTTGCCCGCGACCCCAGCCTCACGCCATCAGCCAGGAGACGTTGCGATGACCGATCGTCATTTCATGGACGAGCCCGGCAACCTCAGCGATTCGCGCAATCCGCACATTCAAGACGTGATCGCGCGGCGTTTCTCGCGCCGGTCGCTGCTCACGAGCCTCGTCGCGGCGGGCGCCGTGGCCGGAATCGGCGTGGCGTTTCCGCTGCGCGACGTACTTGCGCAGGGCGGCTCGACGCTCGCCTTCAAGAGCCTCGCGCTCACGATCGACGAGACGCATCACGTCCCCGAGGGCTACAAAGCCGATGTCGTCATCGGCTGGGGCGATCCGGTCGTGCAGAACGCAAAGCCGCTCGATCTCGCCGGCCAGACCGCGGCGAGCCAGGCCGGTCAGTTCGGCTACAACTGCGATTATATCGCGTTCATGCCACTGCCGATGGGCTCCACGAACGCGGAGCACGGCCTGCTTTTCGTCAATCACGAATACACGAACGGCGAACTGATGCGCCCCGGCGTCAAGAGCCGCAGCGAGAACGCCAAGGTCGCGGACAAGGCCTGGACCGAAGTCGAGATGGCCGCGCACGGTGCTTCCATCGTGGAAGTGAGGAAGGTGGGCGGCGCGTGGACGTATGCAGCCGACAGCCGCTTCAATCGCCGCATCACCGGCACGACCGAGATGGCGATTTCGGGTCCGGCCGCTGGCCACGGGCGTTTGAAGACGAGCGCCGATCCTTCGGGCAAGGCGGTGCTCGGCATGCTGAACAACTGCGGCGGCGGCGTCACGCCGTGGGGCACCGTCCTCACCTGCGAAGAGAACTTCAACGGCTACTTCGGCGGCGATGCCGCGAGGACCGGCAAGGAAGCGGCGAACCACAAGCGCTACGGCATCCCGGCGATGGAGAAAAGCTGGTACGGCTGGGCGCGCAACTACGATCGCTTCAACATCGAGAAGGAGCCGAACGAGCCCAATCGCTTCGGCTGGATCGTCGAGATCGATCCCTACGATCCGGGTTTCCAGCCGGTGAAGCGCACGGCGCTCGGCCGCACCAAGCACGAAGCGGCCACCTGCGTCGTCAACCGCGACGGCCGCGTCGTCGTCTATTCCGGCGACGACGAGGCGGGCGACTACGTCTACAAGTTCGTCACGCGCGGCACGTTCGACGCGCAGAACCGCGCGGCGAATTTCGGCCTGCTCGACGAGGGCACGCTCTACGTGGCGAAGTTCACCGACGAGGGCGCGGTCGAGTGGATCGCGCTCGAGCACGGCAAGGGCAAGCTCACGGCCGAGAACGGCTTCGCCAGCCAGGCCGACGTGATGATCGAAGCGCGCCGCGCCGCCGACGTGGTCGGCGCCACGCGCATGGACCGGCCGGAAGACGTCGAGTTCAATCCGGTGAACGGCCGCGTCTATGTGATGCTCACCAACAATTCGGGCCGCGGCGAGAAGGTGCCGCTCGACAAGGCCAATCCGCGCGCCAAGAACCCCTACGGCCACATCATCGAGATCATTCCGCCGGACAGCGAGAAGGGCACGCCCGACCACGCCGCCACGAAAGGCACGTGGGAGATGTTCGTCCTCGCCGGCAATCCGGCCGAGGCCGCGCATGGCGCGCGGTATCACAAGGACCAGGCCGAGACCGGCGTGTGGTTCGCGGCACCCGACAACGTGGCGTTCGATCCGCAGGGCCGCATCTATGTGCTGACCGACCAGGGCCCGGCGCAGAAGCGCAACAAGGTGCCGGACGGCGTGTTCGTCGCCGATTCGGAAGGGCCGGCGAAGGGCCTGTTCAAGCTGCTGTTCGCGTGCCCGATCGACGCCGAGATGTGCGGCGGCGCGTTCACGCCCGACGGCAAGACGCTGTTCCTCGCGGTGCAGCATCCGGCCGAGGGCACGAACTTCGACAGCCCGAACACGCGCTGGCCCGATTTCAAGGCCGGCATGCCGCCGCGCCCCGCGGTGGTGGCGGTACATCGGCCCGACGGCAAGGAGATCGGCGCGTAAAGCCCCGAAACGTAACCACTTTCTCCTTGCCCGCATCGCAGGCGTGACTTAGCAAGGCCCGGCCGCGTCCGATTCCGGATGGGGCCGGGTTTGCTGTTTCATGGCCCTCGATCTCGGCGAATTCTTCGATAGCGAGCTGAACGAGCACGCGGCGGTGGCCGCGGCGACGAAGGCCGCGCTGCGCCAGCCGTTCGCGCGCCTCGTCGAAGTCTGCGCGCGCTCGCTGCGCGCCGGCGGGAAGCTCATGTTCTTCGGCAATGGCGGCAGTGCCGCCGATGCGCAGCACCTCGCGACCGAGTTCGTCGTCCGCTACAGGAAAAACCGCGCGCCGATCGCCGCGCTCGCGCTCACCACCGACACCTCGGCGCTGACCGCGATCGGCAACGATCTCGGCTTCGACGAAACATTCGCGCGCCAGATCGCGGCGCTGGGGCGCAAGGGCGATGTCGCGATCGGCATCAGCACCTCGGGCACGAGCCCGAACATCCTGAAAGGCCTCGAACAGGCGCGCGCGATGGGCGTCGTGGCGGCGGCGCTCGGCGGGCGCGGCGGCGGCAAGATGAAGGGCCTCGCCGATCCGATCCTGGTCGTTCCGTCAGACACCACCGCGCGCATCCAGGAAATGCACATCATGCTCGGCCAGATGCTGTGCGGCGCGCTCGAGCGCGAGCTCGGGCTCGCGGGAGACTGAGCCATGGTGGATCGCGCGCGGCTCGCGGATGCGCTCGATCGCCTCGCCGGCGCGCGCGTCGCCGTGATCGGCGACGTGATGCTCGACCGCTACGTCTATGGCGAGGCCGAGCGCATCTCGCCCGAGGCGCCGGTGCCGGT
>CAYZSG010000233.1:0-8206 GCA_964481045.1 uncultured Candidatus Odyssella sp.
GATCGGCATAGAGCGCCTCGCAGCCCGTGACCGCGAGCACGACGACGCCGAGCGCGAGAAATCCGACGAGCTTATGCTCGACGAAGAACGCGACGGCGTAGGCCGGGCTCACGGCGGCGAGAACTTCGGGCGTCTCGACGATCGAGACCACCCCGAGCGCGCCGAGCGTCGCGAACCACACGAGCATGACCGGGCCGAAGAGCCCGCCGACTGTGCCTGTGCCGCGCTTCTGCACCGCGAACAGCAGGACGATGATCGCGATCGCGACCGGAACGATCCATTTCTCGAGCACAGGCGCGGCGACCTTCAGGCCCTCGACGGCGCTCAGCACCGAGATCGCCGGCGTCAGCAGCGCGTCGCCGAAGAACAGCGCCGCGCCGACCATGCCGAGCGCCAGCGCCCAGCGCCGGCGCCGCCCCTGGCCAAGCTTCTCGGCCACGAGCGCCATCAGCGCGAGCGTTCCTCCCTCGCCGCGATTGTCGGCGCGCAGGATGAACAGCACGTACTTGACCGTGACGACGAGGATCAGCGACCAGAACACCAGCGACAGGATGCCGAGGATGTTCGGCAGGGTCGGCGCGATGCCGGTCCCGGCGCCGAAACATTCACGGATCGTGTAGAGCGGGCTGGTGCCGATATCGCCGTAAACGACTCCGAGTGCGCCGAGGGTGAGCCGCTGCCAAGCCTGGTCGCGACCGTCATGCGGGGCCATGGACCCCTCCTCTCGATGTGTGTGATGCGCAAATCCTACGGGCCGCTCGCAGTCGCAGCATGGGCGACCACGCAATGCTGCAATGCAAAATAATCATCCGGACGCCTGCCGGACGATCGTTCCAATATCAGATATTTATTTGATTTTATTGAGATAAATATATGCTGCCGCGACTGCTATAGAAAGCGCAGCTGCGACAGCCCGCGACCCCATCGTGGGCCTTAGAGCCGTGACTTGAGTGAGGCGAGGCGTTCGACGATGACCTTCGGCAGCCGACGCGCGCGGGCGATATCGACCGCGTCGCGGCCCCGCAGATCCTTGATCGAAGGATTGGCCCCGGCCTCGATCAGCAGCGGGAGCACATTGAGGCGCCGCAGCCGCGCGGCATAGAAGATCGGCGTTTCGCCGTGCGCCACGAGATTGAGCCGCGGCTTGGCCGCGAGCAGCGCCTTCATCAGCGCCGCGTCGTTCGAGAACACCGCCGTCCACAGCGAATAGCTCGGATCGGCGCCCTGCTTCAGCAGGAAGCGCACGAGCGGCAGGTTGCGGCCCCGGGAGGCCGCGTACCACAGCGGATTGGCGCGGAAATCGCCCTCATCCTCCGGCATCGGGACGAAGGCCTCGAGTTCGGCGCCGGCGGCGAGCAGCGCCGCCGCCGTGCGCGTCCCATCTTTCTCGCCAAGCGCCGTGCCCTTCGGATCGACCGCGCAGGCGATGTGTAGCGCGGTGCGGCCCTTGGGATCGGTCGCCGTCACCAGAGAGGGCAGCGTGGTCGCGATCGTGCGGACCGCGGCCACTTCCCAGCGCTTGGCGGCCTCGAACAGCGCGGTCTTGGTGGCCTTCATCGGGCGGCCTCCCCGACGGCTACGACACCATGGAAACGAACCAGTGGCTGTGCCGGCCTTCGTTGGCGTTCACCCGGGAGAACAGGAAGCTGCTGCCATAGGGCGGATCGAAGCAGATGACCGACCGCGTTTCCCGATTCCAGATGCGCACGCCATTGCCGAACAGCGGCGCGGACTGATCGAACGTATTCGGATACGACTCGAAGAACCATTGCTGCCGGCGCGAATCGCTCAACCCCGCGGCCGGCGGCAGCAATTCGAGCGCGTGGGCATCGAACGTCGCGCCGCCGTGCCGGCTCGGAGTCGCCTGCATCGCCGCCGTGAGGTAGAGATCGATCCCCGGATCGGAAACGCGGATTTTCCACCATGGCGTGACGCCCGGGCCGGTGTTGGCGCGCTGGAGACGCCACCTGTGCAGGGTGCTTGCAGGGTTCGGCGAGGCGAGCTTGACGCGCGCCGGATTGCCGCCGACCTCGGCCGTCATGACGCCGCTGTTCTCGGCGTTGTGGAAATAAGCGACGTTGTAAGGCACGAGCCTCTCCCTCGTTGGAACCCCGAATCACTGTTTAACGTCGGCGGCTTTCCCTTTCGTCAACGCCACCAGTTCTGCCGGCGTCAGCGGGAAGACGGCGTGCGGCGTTCCGGCGGCAGCCCAGATGCCTTGCAGCTTCAGCAGATCCTCGTCGATCAGCACGACCGGTGGGGTGTCGTGCGCCACCGGCGGCACGCCGCCGATGACGAAGCCGGTGCGCGCGCGGACGAATTCCGCATCGGCCTTGCCGATGCCCTCGCCGATCAGCGCCGCCACCTTCTTCTCGTCGACGCGATTGACGCCTGAGGCGATCACGAGCACAGCGCGCTGCGAGGGCTTCGCGCGGAAGATGATGGATTTCGCGATCTCGGCCACGGCGCAGCCGACCGCGGCGGCCGCCGCGGCGCTGGCGGGCGCGCTCGCCGGCATCACGCGCACGCGGCCCGCATGGCCGAGCGCCGCCAGCGCATCCTGAACGCGCTGTGCGGCGGGCGGCAGCGCCGCGGAAATGGCCGTTTCGTCGCTCATCCCGTTTCGCTCACCCGATCAGGTTCTCGAGACCGCGCACGAGGCCGCGGATGCCGGACACTTTGCGGATCGCGAGCAGCGTGCCGGCGACATAGGGCGATGCACTCGATCCCGCATCGTGCCGGATCGTGAGGCGCTCGTCGGGCGCGCCGAACACGCTCTCGACCGACAGCACGTAGCCCGGCAGGCGCAGGCTATGGACCTGCACCGGATGCGCGCCGGTCTTCACCGATGCGCCGCGCGTGGCGGGGATGCCGGTGAGCTTCTCGACCGGCGTCGAGGTCGGCGCCTGCCGCTGTGTCGAGAGCATCTCGGCCAATTCGCGGCCGGTGCCCGAGGGCGTGTCGGGCTTGCCCGCGCTCGCGTAGTCGATGATCTCGACATCCGGCACGTAGCGCGCCGCCTCGAGCGTGAAGCGCTTCAGCAAAGTGGCCGTGATCGAGAAATTCCCGGCGGCGATGACGCCGACGCCCGCCGCGACGGCTTTGGCTTCGATCTCGGCATAGTCGGCGGCGCCGAGGCCCGAGGTGCCGATGACGACGTGCCGCCCCGCCGCGATGGCGGCGAGAGCGTGTGCCTTCACGGCCTGCGGTTTCGTGTAATCGACGACGACGTCGGACGGTGTGCGCAGCGCTTCCTCGAGCGCGGCCACGATCGCGACGCCGTTGCGCGCGATGCCCGCCGCTTCGCCGGCGTCGCGGCCGGCGGCGCCGCGGCTGACCGCACCCACGAGCTGAAGATCATCCGTTTTCCCGAGCGCTGCGACGAGCGCGCGGCCAACCCACCCGGTGGCGCCAGCCAGGACGACGCGGATCATTGCGCCAGTTCGTGCGAGCGCTTCGTCGCCGCCGCGATCGCCTTCGTCATCAGCATGGGCAGCGCGTCGGGCGCCATCAGCACCTTCAACGCCGCTTCGGTGGTGCCGCCGGGGCTGGTGACGTTCTCGCGCAGCTTCCTGGGTTCCTCGGGCGAGACGACGAGCAGGGCGCCGGCGCCGGCGACCGTGGCGCGCGCGAGCTGCGCGGCGAGCTTCGGCGGCAGGCCCGCCTCGATGCCGGCCTTCGCCATGCACTCGGTGAGCAGGAACACATAGGCCGGCCCGCTGCCGGAGACGGCGGTGACGGCGTCCATCTGCTCTTCGTCCGTGACCCACACGACTTCGCCGACCGCCGTCAGAAGCTGCTCGCACAAGGCGTGCTGCGGGGCGGAGACGTAGGCGTTGGCGATCGCGGCGGTGATGCCGCGCCCGATCGACGCCGCCGTGTTCGGCATCGCGCGCACGATGGCCGAGCGCTTGCCGAGCGCATCCTGAAAATAGTCGATCGTGCGGCCGGCCGCGATCGAGAGCACGGCCACGCCTTCCTGCGCGAAACGGCGGAAATTCGGCACCACCTCGTCCATGATCTGAGGCTTGACCGCGATCACGACGATGTCGGGTTTGTAGGCGCCCGAGAGCTCGTGCGGCGATGTCACGTGCGCGATGCCCGGCGGCAAGGCCGCCGTGGCCTTGCGGAACGAGGAGGCTTCGGGCTCGACGACGGTGATCGACGCGGGCGCACGCCCGGCATCGATCCATCCACTGAGCAGGGCCCCGCCCATCTTGCCGCAGCCGACGAGCAAAACCCCGCCGGCCGCGCTGGTCATGGGATCATGCCTCGCCGACGGTTTCCAGCAACGAGGCGGCGATCGCCTCTTCGGCGGTCTTACCGCCCCAGGTGACGAATTGGAAGGCGGGGTAGAAGCGCTCGCATTCGGTGAGCGCGATGTCGACCATGTCTTCGAGCTGCTCGACGCTGGCGCCCTGCGCGCCGCGCAGCAGCACGGTGTGGCGGAAGACCGGGGTCGATTCCTCGGCCGGCAGGACGAACGCGCCAAGCCAGAGCTTGTTGTTGATCATCGTCAGCAGCTCGGCCACCGGCGTGAAGCGCTTCTTCGGCACCTTCATGTCCATGAAGCAGGAAAGGTGCATGGCCGAGAGATCTTCGCTCCACACGAAGTGGAGGTGGTAGGCACACCAATGGCCGGGAAACTCGACCGAAAGCTCGTCGTCTCCGGCGCGCTGGAACGACCATTCGTTGGCGGTAACGATTTCTTCGACGATATCGAGGGGGTTGCGTGCGGCTCTCGTCTCGCGTTGGGCTAAGGCGGTCATTCGGCGTCTCGTCCTCCTCGCGGCGGCGGCCGGCTGGAGAGCCGCCGCGCTCCTGCGGTTCGCTGTCGCCGCGATCCCCCGCCGAGATGTTGTGGCCGAGGGCCACGGGAACACCACCCGCTGAGGACGATGCCAAAACGCGAGTCGCGCCGCAATAGGTTTTGCGGGTCTATCGCAATGATTCCACAAGGGATTGAGAGGATAACGGGACGAGTCGGTCTAATCGCTTGAAATGACTCACGACTACGCCGAAACGGGCTGTGCATAGCGCGTTCTCTTGGCGATGGCCGCAAGCTGCCGCGGGTGATGCACGCGTTTGAAACATCACTTATAGATGCACGAGAGGGTTGTGCGGGATGCCGAGGGAGGGGTGAATATGGACCTCAACCGCGCCGTCGTTGACGCCGTCGAAGCGATCTATACCGCCGCATATGAATCCAGCGCGTGGCCGGAAGCGCTGACGAAGGTTTCCCGCGTTCTCGGCAGCGCGGGAGCCTGCGTGTTCGCGATGGAAAATGGTTCGCGGCGCGTGCCGATTTGGGCCCATATCGGCATCGGTGACAACACTGCCGAATACCGCGCGCACTACGCCGCAATCGATCCGCGCGCCCGCTTTGCCGCCGCGCATCCCGAAACCTTCATCCACTACGACTACATGCTGATCGACGAACGCGGCATCGATCGCGACGAGTTCTACAGCTGGCAGAGCAAGACCTCGGACGACCTGCGCTATTTCGTCGGCTGCCGCCTTGCCCTCGACCCCCAACATTCTGCCTTCGCCGCCTTTCATTGGCAGCGCAAGCACGGCCACGCGCAGATGAGCGAGATACGGCGATTCGAGAGATTCGCGGGGCACATCGCGCGCGCTCTCACCTTGGGCAACCGGATCGGAACGGCAACACGGATTGGAAGTGCGCTGGAAGCGGCGCTCGACGGTCTGGGCTGCGCTGTCGCCTTGCTCGACCGCAGCGGCCGCGTCGTCGTAATGAACCGCTCCGCCGAGTCAATACTCGCCGCGGACGACGGACTTTCGGTTGTCGAGGGGCGCCTGGCCGCCGCCCATTCCGACGACGCGCGGGAACTGGATCGGCTGCTCGTCGCGGCCCTTACCGACCCGCCCGGCGACAGCGGCATCGGCATCGTTCGCCGCAAATCGCGGCGCCGCTCGTATCTCGTCACGGTGGCGCCGCTGCCGCACCGTGCGACCGGATTCGCGCCCTCCGCGCCGTCCGTCTGCGTACACATCACCGATCCCGGACACCGGCCGCTGATGCCCGGCGCGGTGTTGATGCGTCTTTATGGACTGACCGCCAGCGAGGCGGCGATCGCCGTTCGCGTGGGGAGTGGGATGTCGGTCAAACAGGCCGCCGGGGACCTCGAAATCACCCTCAACACCGCGCGCGTGCACCTGCACCGCGTGTTCGCCAAGACGGCCACCCACCGCCAGATCGATCTCGTCCAGCTCCTGCGCGCGATCTCGATCGCCGTGCCGCGTCCGTAGAGACGGACCACCGCCTAATCAAGTTGGATTATTGCCGAATAGCCCGTGCACCGCAGAATGCGGACGCGCGGTGTATAAGTCGCGTCGGCGGCGGCAACACGGATCGCGCGCCGCATGCCGCCGAGAGGACCTCGGGAGGGAACACCATGTCGCGGAAACTGCCGCTTTTGGCTTTGGGCGCAATGCTTGCCGTCGGGCTCCGGGGCGCGATCTCGCCAACCTACGCGACCTCGCCGCCGCCCCCGGAAGACATAAGGCTCCCAGCCTATTTCTACCATAGCGTGTATGATCTTTTCAAATGGATATGGATGTCGGGCGCACGATCGGCCGCGGGAGAAGACCCCACGCTCGTTGGCGCGACGGCGCGGCACGACCCCTGGAAGCAGACGATAGACGGCTCCGAATCGCGGCTTTCCGGCAGCCGGACGAGCGCTATATCCGTGCTCGTCTGGGGCGGATTCGATCTGAGCGACCACGTCGGCCTTCCGGCGAATCAACGTCTGGCCATCGGCGCTTTCTATCGCCATGACCGGGCGTGGACGGAGTTCGAGGGGACGGGCAAACTCTCGTCGCGCAACAATGCGCTCGGCCTCCTGTTCGCCTATACCTACGATGCTTGGCACTTTGGCGGTGCCGCGGCCTTCGATTGGGGCGAAGGCAAGAGCACGAGCTTGCCCTCCGGCGCCGCCGGCACGTTCGACATCAGCGCGCGATCCGTGGCGTTTCAGTTCGGCCGCACGTTCACCCTCTCGGGCGATCGGCACCCGGCGGATCGAGCGACGCTCGTATCGTGGCCTTTCGGGCCGCAGCAGATGTCGGTCTATCTCGATCCGGTGTTCCGCGTCGGTTACGCGCGCGGCCGCGCCGACTCATTCACGAACAGCGCCGGCACGATCTTCGGCAAGGAGATCGAGCGGGCGTGGACGGTGGGCGGCAGCGTCACCCTCTCGGCCGTGATCCCTGAAAGCGGCGGCGTGCTCTGGCGGCCCTACATCGAGTTCAGCCTCGACCGCCAGCTGGGCTACCGGCACACGCTCGACCTGCCGGCCACGAGCCAAGTGGCGCACCTCGACCACGACAAGACGTATTGGGGTGTCAGCGGCGGCCTCGGCGCTTGGATCAACCGCAATATTTCGATGGGCGTGAGCGGATTCTATCGCGGCAGCGGCAGCCAGGACGCGGGTGGTGGACTCTTCTGGGTCCGGGTCAATCTGCTCGGACCGGGCGGCTATCTGCGCGGCGGCATGCGCGCTCGTTAGCGGCTTCCTCCGCACGAGGCGTCCAGCGGCGCGGTCGGATTAAGGCTTTCCCCGGCCCTCCAGCGCCGCCACGCGCGCTTCGAGCGCGGCCACTTTCGTGGCGAGCGCTTCCTGCTCGTCGCGGGCCTTGGCGGCCATCGCGCGCACCACTTCGAAATCCTCGCGCGGGACGAGATTGGCATCGGCGAGCATCGCGGTGAGCCGCGCCTTGATCATGCCCTCGACCTCGCCGCGGAAGCCGGCGGCCACGCCCATCATGCCGTTGGCGAGCCGCGCGATGTCGTCGAGCACGCGATTGGACGTCTGCATCAGGGAGCCTCCGCTGCGAAGGGCGCACTCTAGGAGCCCGCCTTGCCGCACTGCAATAGCGCGCCTATAAGGCCCGGCCATGTGGTGTGGGGCATGATCGTCGTCACCGGCGGCGCCGGATTCATCGGCTCGAATCTCGTCGCGGCGCTCGAGGCGCGCGGCGCGGGGCCGATCGCGGTCGTCGATTGGCTCGGCAGCGAATCGAAGTGGCGCAATCTCGCGAAGCGCGAGCTGGCCGCGATCGTGCCGCCCGAGGAATTGTTCGCGTTCCTCGACAAATCCGCCGACCGGATCGAGACGATTTTCCACATGGGTGCGATCTCCTCGACCACGGAGACCGACGCCGATCTCATCGCGCGCACGAACAT
>CAYZSG010000234.1:0-7970 GCA_964481045.1 uncultured Candidatus Odyssella sp.
GGAGACGACATGGACCGAGCCCGACAGCAGCGCCATCGTCTCGAGCAATTCCTCGGCGATGCCGGACTTCTCGAGGACCACCCCCATGAAGACGAACAGCGGAATCGCGAGCAGCGTGTAGTTCGTGACGACGCCGTAGATGCGCGCGGGCAGCAGATTGAACAGCGAAACGCCGAAACCGATATAGCCGAAGACGAAGCCCGTCACGGCGAGCACGAGGCCGACCGGAATGCCGAGCATCAGCATCCCGAAGAACGACACGAGCATCAGGATCGCGAGCGCTTCGTTGTCCATCAAGCGCGCGGCCGCGCGAGCAGCCTCACTCCGAGCCTCAGTGATTGCGCGATGCCGAGCAGCGCCAGCAGCCCGAAGCCGATCGGGATGAAGGCTTTCAGCACGTAGCGATAGGGCAGCCCGCCGGGATCGGGCGAGCCCTCGCCGATCGAGGACGATTGCTCGACATAGCCCAACGACAGCCACAGCGTCGCCAGCGCCACGAGCACGAGCAGCACGGCCGAGACGAAATCGATCCAGAGCCGCGCGCGCTCATTGAAGCGGACATAGAGAAGGTCGACCCGCAGATGCCCGTCCTTCAGGATGCCGTAGCTCATGCCGAACAGCGCGAGCGGCACGAGCAGATGCCACTCGAGCTCCTGCGACCACACCGAGCCGACGTGGAAGAAGTATCGGAGCAGCACGTTCGCCGCCATCAGGAGCACGAGCGCGAGGGCCAGCCACGCGGTCGCGCGGCCGATCAGTTCGACCGCACGTTCCAGCCGGTCGGCGATGCGGTCCATCGACATCGATTAGATCGAGGCACCAATGGATAGGGCGCTCACACGCGGATCTTCGCGTGATAGACGGCTTCGCTCATGCCGGCCCATTTGTCGTAAATCGCCTTGAACGACATGTACGATTCATGGACCTTTTTCACGAGCGGGTCCTTCGCCACCGCTTCGTCGAGCACTTCTTTCGTCACCTCGCGGAGCTTCGCCACCACGGCATCGGGCAGCGGCTGCGCGATCACGCCGTGGTTCTTCACGAGGTCGTCCATCGCCTCGGCGTTGGTCTTCTGGCACCACGCCTCGCTCACCACCTGGCAGGCGGCGGCCGCGTTTTCGATGATCGCCTGAAGATCGGGCGGCAGCGAATCCCACGCCTTCTTGCCGACGACGATCTCGCTCACGGTCGCGGTCTCGTGCCAGCCGGTCGTGTAGTAGTACTTCGCGGCCTTGTGCAGGCCGAGCTTCCGGTCCTGGAACGGTCCCACGAACTCGGCCGCGTCGATCACGCCGCGCTCCAGCGCCGGGAAGATCTCGCCGCCCGGCAGAACCTTGGGATCGACGCCGAGCTTCGCGTACACCTTCCCCGCCAGGCCGGGTATGCGCATCTTCAACCCCTTGAAGTCCTCGAGGCTGTTGATGGGCTTCCTGAACCAGCCGGTCATCTGCACGCCGGTGTTGCCGGCCGGCAACGGCACGAGGCCGAACGGGGCATACACTTCGCGCCACAGCGCAAGTCCGCCGCCCTCGTAGAGCCAAGCGTTGATGCCCTGAAAATTCAGGCCGAACGGAACGGCCGTGAAGTATTGCGCGGCGAAAGTCTTGCCGGCCCAGAAATAGGCATTGGCGCTGTTCATCTCGACCGTGCCCGAGCGCACGGCGTCGAATCCTTCGAAGGCCGGCACGAGTTCGCCGGCGCCGAACACCTGGATCTTCATGCGCCCGCCCGACATCGCCTCGACGCGCTTCGCGAAGTCCGTGGCGCTGCCCGGCCCGTCCATATAAAAGGGCGCGCCCCGGCCATAGGCCGACGTCATTCTCCAGCTGAAGGTCTTGGCCTGGGCGCGGACGATCGCCGGGGCGGCGACGCCGAGCGCGGCGCCCCCGGCGGCGGCGGTCAAGAAACGGCGGCGCTTCATGAAGCACTCCCTCCTCGCATGGGCCCGCCGGTGTGGCAGACCACCCGACCGAAAGAGTGTAGCAAGTGGTATGCCAGCCGTAAAATCGTGCACGAAACGGCAATTCTGCCGCGGGGCGGGGTGGTTTGCGGCCTCGCTGCCTACGGAAGGGGCAATCAGCCGCCGAGCCAGTTCCGCAGCCGCTCGATCGGCGTGGGCTTCAGCGCGGAGACGTCGAGCGGGGCGCCGCGGGCGCGCTCGATGAACGGCGTCACGTCGGTGGCCCAGACGCGCGGATCGGTGATCGCCGGATCACGCAGCACGGCGAGGAACGCGTCGAATTCCGGATGCGCTTCGTCCCAGATCATGGCCTTGGCATAAGCGCCGCCCGCGAGGCCGCGGCGCCAGGGGCGTATCAGCGCGAAGCGCACGCGGTCGGCCCCGAAGCGCTTGCCCAATTCGACGAAAGCCGGCATCTCGCGGAAGTTCGCCTCCTGCACGACGAACGACAGCATCAGGTAGCGGATCTTGCCGGCGCGCCGCTGCTCGGCGAGGAAGCCGAGGTTGCGCAACAGGCGCGCGAAATCGCCGCCGCGGCGCACGAGGCCGTAGGTGTGCGGGTCGGCCGCGTCGATCGAGACCTCGACCTGATCGACGCGCCCCTCGAGCCGGCAATCCTCCCAGGCGCGCGCGTCGAACAGCACGCCGTTGGTGTGCAGGCCGATCTTCAAATGCGGCAGCCGCTCGGCCGTCGCCTTCAGGATGTCGCGATAGTGCTTGCTCGCGAAAGGATCGCCGTCGCCCGAGAGGATCAGCAGGCGCGTGTCCGCGAGGAACGGCAGCACGAACTCGTTGACCATGCGGTCGAGCTTCGCCTGGCGCGCGCGGTTCGCGACGATCGTCTCCTTGCGGCACGAGGGGCAAGAAAGATTGCAGCTCTCGTCGTGGCAGAGCTTCACCGTGGCGGGTCCCTTCGCGAGCGCGGTCGCGTTCGCGCGCAGCACGGGGCCGAGCTCGTGATGGGCGAGAGCGTCGTGCCGGCGCTCGAGCGAGCGTCCGACGAGCTCCGGGCATTCGCGGTGGCTGCAATGGCTGAAGCTCGCATCGAGGATGCCGCGGCGGATGCGCTGCGCCATGCGGCTGTTCCAGATCGCCTCGGGCGATTGCTTGAAGACGTTGCCGATCGCGCGCAGGCCGCTGTAGCGCGGGCAGCACATGAACACGCGCCCGTCGCCATGCACTTCGGCATAGCTCCACGGCAGGCTGCAGAAGAGATGGGCGAGTTCGGTGTGCGCCGGCATGGCGAAATCCTAGACTCGTAGCGGCAGGTTTCAAACCTGCCCCTGCGGAGAGGTGTGCTAGGGTCGGCGCATGGCGGATGAATACGACATCGCGATCGTCGGCGGCGGGCTCGTCGGCGCGGCGCTGGCCTGGGGCGCGTCGGGTGCCGGGCGGCGCGTCGTGATGCTGGACGAGGGCGATGTCGCACTGCGCGCGGCGCGCGGGAATTTCGCGCTGGTGTGGGTGCAGGGCAAAGGCCTCGGCCTGCCGGACTACGCGGCGTGGACAGCGCGCTCGGCTGCCGCGTGGCCAGACTTCGCCGCCGCGCTCGGCGAAGAGACTGCGATCGACATACGCTACAGCAGGCCGGGCGGGCTGCATCTGGCGCTCTCGGAGGCGGAGTTCGAGCGGCGCGCGGCGTGGCTGAAACGCCTGCACAACCAGTCGCCGCCCTACGCGGTCAAAATGCTCGATCACGCCGAAACCGCGCGGATGCTGCCCGCGATCGGGCCCGAAGTCGCCGGCGCGAGCTTCTGCCCCGACGACGGCCATTGCGATGCGCTGCGCCTGTTCCGCGCGCTGCATGCGGGATTCCAGAAGCGGGGCGGGCGGTATCTCGCGGACTGCGCCGTGGACGCCATCGGGCACCGCGGCGGCGAATTCCGCCTCGCCACGAAGCATGGCGAGATCCGCGCGGCGAAGCTCGTGCTCGCCGCCGGGCTCGGCAATGCGCGGCTCGCGCCGATGGTGGGCTTGAGCGCGCCGGTGCGGCCGCAGCGCGGGCATATCCTCGTCACCGAGCGCGTGACGCCGTTCCTCGCGCATCCGCTCTCGACCCTGCGCCAGACCGGCGAAGGCAGCGTGATGCTCGGCGATTCGCAGGAAGAGGCGGGCTTCGACACGGGCGTGGATACGGGCGTCGCCGCGGCGATCGCGTCGCGCGCGGTGCGCGCATTCCCGCTGCTGGCGCGCGCGAACGTCGTGCGAAGTTGGGCCGCCCTGCGCGTGATGACGCGCGACGGCTTCCCGATCTACGAGCAGTCGGCATCGTGCCCCGGCGCGTTCGTCGTCACCTGCCACAGCGGCGTCACGCTCGCGGCCGCGCACGCCACCGCGCTGGCGCCGCGGATCGCGGCCGGCGCCCTTTCGGGCGATCTCGGCGCCTTCTCCGCGCGGCGGTTCGATGTTCCGGCGGCGGCCTGAAGCGGCGCCCACGCTCACGATCCGCGTCGACGGCCAAGCGGTGCCGGCGCGCGCGGGCGCGAGCGCGGCGGCGGCGATGCTCGCGGCCGGTCTTGCGCGCTTCCGCGACACGCCGGCCGGCGGCGCGCCGCGCGGGCCCTATTGCATGATGGGCGTGTGCTTCGATTGCCTCGTGACCATCGACGGCATCGGCAGCCGCCAGGCCTGCCTCGCAACGGTGCGCGAAGGCATGGCGGTGGAAACGCAATCCGGCGCGCGCAGGCTCGCGCGATGAGCGCGGACATTCCCGACGCGTGCGACGTTGCGGTGATCGGCGCGGGTCCCGCCGGGCTTGCCGCGGCGGCGGTCAGCGCACGCGCCGGCCTCGCAACCGTGCTGTTCGACGAGCAGCCGGCGGCGGGCGGGCAAATCTACCGCGCGGTGGCGAACTCGCCGATCGCGGCGGGCACGTTGCTCGGCGACGACTACTGGCGCGGGCGGAGTCTCGTCGACGCCTTCGCGGCAAGCGGCGCGCAGTACGTGCCGGGCGCCACGGTGTGGAGCCTCTCGCGCGAGCGCGAGATCGGCGTTTCGCATGGCGGTGCGGCGCGGATCGTGCGCGCCGCGCGCGTGATCCTCGCCACCGGCGCCATCGAGCGGCCGTTCCCGATCCCCGGCTGGACGTTGCCCGGCGTGATGACGTCCGGTGCCGCGCAGATCCTCTTGAAGACGGCGGCGCTGGTGCCGGGCGGGCGCATCGTGCTCGCCGGCTCCGGACCGCTGCTATGGCTGCTCGCGAGTCAGCTTCTTGCGGCGGGCGCGGAGATCGCGGCGATCCTCGATACGGCGCCGCGCGCGAATTGGCGCCGGGCGCTGCCGCACGCGCCGGCCTTCCTCGCCTCGCCCTATTTTCGGAAAGGCCTCGCGCTGCTCCGTTCGGTGCGCCGCCGCGTGCGCGTGATCGGCGGCGTTTCGGCGCTGGCCGCCGAGGGGAGCGGGCGCCTCGAAGCGGCGCGCTTCGCGACGGCGCGCGGCGAGCAGCGCATGCCGGCCGATCTGCTGCTGCTCCACCAAGGCATCGTGCCGAACGTGAACCTCGCGATGGCGGCCGGCATCCGGCACCGCTGGGACGAGGCGCAGGCGTGCTTCGTGCCGGAGCGCGGCGAGGGCGGCGCCACGGCGCTCGACGGAATCGCGATCGCCGGCGATGGCGGCGGCATCGGCGGCGCCGAGGCGGCGGCGGAGGAGGGGCGGCTTGCCGCGATCGCCGCGATACGCGCGCTCAGGCCCGGGGCCGATCTCGGCGAGGCCGAAACCGCGGCGCGAGGGAGCCTCGCGCGCTGGCGGCGCGGGCGGCGCTTCCTCGATGCGTTCTACCGCCCGGCCTTCGCGCCGCCGTCGGGCGGCACGATCGTCTGCCGCTGCGAGGATGTGACCGCGCGCGAAATCGCGGCGGCGGTGGCACAGGGCTGCACCGGCCCGAACCAGCTCAAGGCGTTCACGCGCTGCGGCATGGGGCCGTGCCAGGGCCGCATGTGCGGACTCACGGTCACGCAGCTCATCGCCGCGCTGCGCGGCGTCTCGCCGGCCGAGGTGGGCCACTACCGCCTGCGCCCGCCCGTGAAGCCTCTGACGTTGGGCGAACTGGCGGGCCTCCCCGCGAGCAACGCAGCCATGAAAACGGTCGCGCGCGATTGAGCAACGCCGCGCGGCCATGCCATGATGCGCCGATGCGCGATTATTGGCTCAGCAAATTGTTCTACGACGTGCAGTCGAACGCGGCGGAATACCGCGCCGACCGCGCGAAATTCCTCACCCGCTATCCGTTGAAGCCCGAGGTGCAGCAGGCGCTGCTGCGCGACGACGTGGCGTTCCTCGCGCAGCGCGTGAACCCGTACCTGCTGCGCTTCTATTTCGGCGCCGCCGGCATGAAGGACGACGAATTCATCAAGCGCCTGCGCGCCAGCGCGCCGGCGAAGCAGGTGTCGCATGGCTGAGCTCGTCGAGGTGATGGCGGCGAGCCACGGGCCGCTGATCCAGCGCGATTGGCACGCGGTCACGCCGGCGCACAAGCAGCGCCTCACCGCGGCGTTCGAGGCGCTCGGCGCGCGGCTCAATCGCGCGAAGGCCGACGTCATCGTCGTCGTCTCGCCCGATCACTGGATCAATTTCTTCATCGATAATCTGCCCGCCGTCTGCATCGGCGTCGGCGAGGAGCACGACGGCCCGCCCGAGCCGTTCCTGAAGGACTTTCCGTGGCGGCCCATCCCCGGCCATGCCGGCCTCGCGAACTACATCCATGCCACGGCGCTCGCGAACGAGTTCGAGCCGTCGGTCTCGCACCGCATGAAGCTCGATCACGGCTTCTGCATTCCGCTCTGGCGCATGAACCCGTCGCCGCTGCCGCGCATCGTGCCGATCGTCGTCAACACGCTCGAGCCGCCGATGCCGCGCGTCTCGCGCTGCCTCGCCTGGGGCAAGCTCGTCGCGAAGGCGGTCGCCTCTTATCCGGAGAACCTGCGCGTGGCGGTGCTGGCCACCGGCGGCTTGAGCCACTCGATCGGCGAACCGACGATGGGCGCCATCGACGAGGCGTTCGACCAGCGCTGCATCGCCGCGTTCAACGACGGGCGCGAGAAGCCGCTGGTGGAATTCCTCGAGGCCGAGATGGACGGCGCCGGCAACGGCTCGCACGAATGCCGCAACTGGATCGTGGCGCACGGCGCCGCCGGCAGCCGCGGCTTCTCGCTCGTGGATTACGTGCCGGTGCCCGAAGTGTATGTCGGCTGCGGCTTCGCGGCGTGGAATTTCCGCTGAGCCCGGCCGCCTAATCCTTCTCGGACCCCGGCGCGCGCATCGACCAGATGGCGCTCATCAGCAGGCCCTTGGCGCGCGGCAAGGTGAGAAAGGTGAGGGCGAGGGTCAATCCGCACCAGAGCACGAGCGACATCCAGAGCGGCCAGGTGAGCTTCGGCTCGATCCACAGGATGAACGGCGCCAGCACGTGCCCGACGATGAGGATCGTGAGCCACGGCGCCGCGTCGTCGGAGCGGATGTGCTTGAAGGCTTCGCCGCAGGCCGCGCAGCTGTCGACCTGCTTCAGATAAGACGCGAAGAGGCGCGCGCCGCCGCAATTTGGGCAGCGGCCCAGCAGGCCGCGCCGCAACGCCAGCATCAGCGTCGGCCGCTCCTGGTGCTCGATCGAATGCATGTTCTGCCCGTCTTGCCCGCAGCCAAGGATATGCCCTCCGCCTTCCGGTCGCGGAAGGGGGTGCGGCCAGCGGGCGCAGGCCGCCCGGCGCTCATTTCATGAACTCCGGCTCGAGCCAGCGCGGCAGGAACAGCGCGACCTCGGGCCACAGGATCAGCAGCGCGAGCACGCCCAGCATGGGCAGAAGCATGATCGCGACATCCTTGATGCAGTCGAGCAGCCTTATGTTGCCGATCGAGCAGGAGATCATGAGGCAGAGACCATAGGGCGGCGTCACCAGGCCGAAGGCCAGCGACGTGATCGCGACCATCGCGAAATGGACCGGATGCATGCCGGCGGATTTCGCCAGCGGCTCGAGGATCGTGCCGACGATGATGATCGCCGGGATCGCGTCGA
>CAYZSG010000235.1:0-7940 GCA_964481045.1 uncultured Candidatus Odyssella sp.
GCCAGCTCGGTCTTGCCCACGCCGGTCGGGCCCAGGAAGATGAACGAACCCAGCGGGCGGCGCGGGTCCTGCACGCCCGCGCGCGCGCGCAGGATCGCGTCGGCCACGCTCTGCACGGCCTCGTCCTGGCCAATCACGCGCTCGTGCAGCACGTCGCCCAGGCGCAGCAGCTTCTCGCGCTCGGTCTCGACCAGGCGCGCCACCGGGATGCCGGTCCAGCGCGCCACGATCTCGGCGATCTCGGGCTCCGTGACCTCCTCGCGCAGCAGGCGCTTGCCGCCGCCCGAGGTCTCGAGCTTGCGCGTCTCGTCCTCGAGCTGGCGCTGCAGCTGCGGCAGCTTGCCGTGCTTGAGCTCGGCGGCGCGGTTCAGGTCGTAGCTGCGCTCCGCCTGCTCGATCTCCACATGCAGCTTCTCGATCTGCTCGCGCAGCCCCTGGAGCCCGGAGAGCTCGCGCTTCTCGGCCTCCCACTGGCCCTCGAGCGCGTCGCGCTCGCGGCGCAGGTCGGCCAGCGCCAGGCGCAGGGCATCGAGTCGATCTCGGTGCGGATCGTGGCGCACGCCTCGTCGATCAGGTCGATGGCCTTGTCGGGCAGGAAGCGGTCGCTGATGTAGCGGTCGGAGAGCGTCGCGGCCGCGATGATCGCGCCGTCCTGGATGCGCACGCCGTGGTGCAGCTCGTAGCGTTCGCGCAGGCCGCGCAGGATCGAGACCGTATCCTCGACGCTCGGCGGCTCGACCAGCACGGGCTGGAAGCGCCGCTCGAGCGCGGCGTCCTTCTCGATGTGCTTGCGGTACTCGTCGAGCGTGGTCGCGCCGATGCAGTGCAGCTCGCCGCGCGCCAGCATGGGCTTGAGCAGGTTGCCCGCGTCCATCGCGCCCTCCGCCGCGCCCGCACCCACGATCGTGTGCAGCTCGTCGATGAACAGCAGCACCGCGCCCTGGCTGGCGGTGACCTCGCCGAGCACGGCCTTGAGCCGCTCCTCGAACTCGCCGCGGTACTTGGCGCCCGCGATCAGCGCGCCCATGTCGAGCGAGATCACGCGCTTGTCCTTGAGGCCCTCGGGCACGTCGCCGCGCACGATGCGCTGCGCCAGACCCTCGACGATCGCGGTCTTGCCGACGCCGGGCTCGCCGATCAGCACGGGGTTGTTCTTGGTGCGGCGCGACAGCACCTGGATGGTGCGGCGGATCTCCTCGTCGCGGCCGATGACCGGATCGAGCTTGCCGTCGCGCGCCGCCTGCGTGAGGTCGCGCGCGTATTTCTTGAGCGAGTCGTAGCCTGATTCAGCCGAGGCGCTGTCGGCCGTGCGGCCCTTCCGGAGCTGCTCGATCGCGGCATTGAGGTTCTGCGCGGTGACGCCGGCGCGCTTCAGCGCATCGGCCGCCGGCGTGCCCGCGGCGAGCGCCAGCGCCAGCAGCAGGCGCTCGACGGTGACATACGAATCGCCGGCCTTCTTCGCGATCTGCTGCGCCTGATCGAACAGGCGCACGAGCTCCGCGGTGGCATAGGGCTGCGCACCCTGGCCGGAAACCTTGGGCAATTTGGCGAGCGCCTGATCGACGGCGGCCACGGCCAGCTCGGGCTTTCCGCCCGCGGCCGATATGAGATTGGCCGCCATGCCCTCTTCGTCCTCGAGCAGCGCCTTCAGGAGATGCTCGGGCGTGAGCTGCTGGTGATTGGCGCGGATCGCGACGGCCTGCGCCGCCTGCACGAAGCCCCGCGCGCGCTCGGTGTAGTTCTCGAAGTTCATTCCGTTCCCCCTATGAGGCAGGATTTCTCGCGGACCCGGCGATCGGCATCCGCAACAACGGCGATATGGGGAGAGGGCTTCCGCGCCGCAAGTCTCGCGCTCCCCTGATTGAATGCGCCAAGTGCCGCGTTTCCACGATGATCTGGAGCAAGAACGACCACCGCCGCACGGTGACTTCGCCGTTTGGCAATTCACTTTTAATCTCAAATACTTAATCTGTTGCGCCGAGGAGGCCCAGGATGGCCATGCGGCTCTACCTCCGCGCAGGCGGCAAGCTTCGGCAATGGCGCGGCGACGTGGACGGCATCGCGCGCGCGTTCGCGGCGCTGCCGGCGGCGGGCACCGCGACGATCGCCGCGCAAGGCGAGGGCGGCGACATGCTACTGTTGCGCCGCACCGGCGACGGTCGCTATCGGTTTCGCGTCGTCGAGCAGAGCGGCCCGGAGGCGATGGGCCACCGCGTCAGCGCGCGGCGCGATTTCAGCGCGGATGAGGCGCGCCGCGCGTTGGCGCTCTACGCCGCCGGCGACCCGGCCTGGCGCGCCGGCATCGCCTGGAAGCGTGGCCTGTTCGATCTGCCGGTGGCGATCCTGGCGCCGGCCACGATCATCCTCTGCGTGATCGGCTACTTCGTCGTCGCCGGCGCCACGGGCGGCCTCAAGGGCTGGTCGTGGCGCTACCTGCCCAACCTCGTCGTCGGCCTCGCGATGATCTCCGCGGTCTTCGCCTATGTCGACTGGTTCTTCCGCCGGCTGCGGCGGCGCCTCGCCGCGCGGCTCGGCCGCGCGATCGGCCTGCGCATCGTCGAGGCCGAGGAACTCGGGATCCTCACGCGCCCGGGCATGTGGGAGAGCGCCGATGGCGGCATCGTCTCCGAGCTGAAGGTGACGCTGCTGGACATGCTCGTTCTCCTGTTCGGGCTGCTGATTCCCGTGTTCGCGATCGGCACGGCGATCGTGCTCGCGGCGCGGCCGATCCTCGCCTAGCGGCACTGCCGCGGCGCGAGCCGCAATCTCCGGTCGTGCGACATGCCACCGCCGCCGGATTGATATTCGTCAAGCGCCGGCGGCTCCTATTCGTTGATCAGGATCAATGCGAGGTGCTTTCCCAAGCTGAAAATACGCGCATCGATTTCGGAGGATCCAACCATGTCTCGCACCCTCGCCATCGTTCAGCGCGAACATCGCGCGCTTGCCGCCGTGCTCTACACGTTCGATCACGTGCTGGCCGATATCCGCGCCGGCAAGGTGACGGCGGATTTCGCGCTGTTCGACGCAGTTCTCGCCTACGTCCAGGACTTCCCGGACCGCTTCCACCATCCGAAGGAAGACGAGGTTCTGTTCCCGCTGATCCTGAAGCGGGCGCCGGAGGTGAAGCATGTGATCGAGGAGCTGCAGGCGCAGCATCACGAGGGCGTGCGCCTCACCAGCGATCTCAAATGGAAGCTCGATGCCTGGAAGGCCGATCCGGCCAAGGGCTTCGCAGCCTTCGACGCCACCGCGCAGAAATTCATCGAGTGGCAGCGGAAGCACATGGCGAAGGAAGAGCGCACCGTGATCCCGACGGCGCGCGAGAAATTGACCGCGGCCGACTGGATCGGCGCCGACGCCGCCTTCGCCGACAACGACGACCCGATCTTCGGCGCCAATCCGAAGAAGGTGTACGACCAGCTCCTGTCGAAGATCGCGAGCCTTGCGCCGGAGCCTTACGGCCTCGCCGAGCGCAAGGAGCCCAAGAAGGCCGAGATCACGCCGAGCCGCCGCGAGCAGCTCGTGCAGTTGCACTGGATCTGATCCGCCGCCCGCCGGCCGCGCGCCGGCGAGCGGACGTCTCTTTAAAACACTCAGTAATTTACACTTGACGGCACGCGCCGCGCGGCCGACCATGGCCGCATGAAACGGCGAAGCGGCGCCAAGTGGCATCTGGGCGGGAGCGAGGTCGAGCTGGCCTTCGCCGAGTTCCAGCATGCCGTCATCTGCTACGCCGAATCGTTCTATCGCCACATCGGCAAGAGCCTTTCGGGGATCGCCGGCGACGCCAAGCTCACCGGCTATGACAGCGTGATCCTCAACACGATCCATGTGCTCGACCGGCCGAAGAGCGTGACCGAGATCCAGCACTTCACGAACCGCAGCGACGTCGCCAACATCCAATACAGCGTGCGCAAGCTGATGCGCGCCGGCCTCGTCGAGAAGGCGCCGCGCGGCGGGCGCGGCACCGTCTATCGCGTGACCGCCAAGGGCCGCGCGGTGGCGCAGAAATTCGTGGCGGCGCGGCGCGAGCTCTTGAGCCAGATTCCGCTGGAGGGCGGCAAGCTGGTCGCGCGGCTCGGCGATTCGCGCAACATGCTCACGCTGATGACCGGAATCTACGACCAGGCCTCGCGCCTGCTGACGACACGCGCCTGAAGCCGCTGCGCTTCCGGCACCGAGGGAGGTTGCCATGACCATCATGCCGCGGCCGATCGCGCCGTCGGAGCTGCGCCAGCTGGTGCGGCCCGACCGCGTGCACCGGAGCATCTACGCCGATCCGGCCGTCTTCGAGCTCGAGATGGAGCGCCTGTTCGGCCGCGCCTGGCTGTTCGTCGGCCACGAAAGCCAGGTGGCGAAGCCGGGCGATTTCTACTGCACGCGGCTGGGCCGCCAGTCGGTGATCATGGTGCGCGGCGGCGACGGCGCGGTGCGCGTGCTGCACAATCGCTGCGCCCATCGCGGCGCGCAGGTGTGCACCGATGAGGCGGGATCGGCCAAGCATTTCCGCTGCGGCTATCACGGCTGGACCTTCGGCACCGACGGCCGCCTGGTCTCGGTGCCGCGGCGCGAGGGCTATGGCGCCGAGTTCGAGGGCGAATCCAAAAACATGGGCCTCGCGCCGGTCGCGCGCATGGACACCTATCGCGGCTTCGTCTTCGCGAGCCTCGCGGCCGAAGGGCCGCCGCTGAAAGACTGGCTCGGGCCGGTCGCGCTCTCGTTCGACGACATGGTGGACCGCGCGCCCGACGGCGAGATCGAAGTCGCCGGCGGCATTTTCAAGCACTACTACGAGGGCAACTGGAAGCTCTACATCGAGAACGTCAACGATCTCATGCACCCGCGCTACGTGCACGAATCGTCGATCGACACGGCCACGCGCCAGTCGCGCGAGGCGAAGACCGACGGCGCCGGCGACATCGCGGTGCGCCAAATGATCCAGAACGGCGTGCTCGCGCAGATCTGGGACCGCGTCGGCGTGTGGGCGCTCGCGAACGGCCACAGCTACATGGGCGACTATCACGACGACAAGCGCCTGCTCGGCGACAACAAGGATCCCGTCTTCGCCGCCTACCGCGCGGCGCTGGAGGCGAAGCACGGCCCGGCGCGCACGAACGAGATCCTCGGCGTGAGCCTGTTCAACACGATCGTCTATCCGAACCTCACCTTCATGTCGCAGTTCCGCCAATTGCGCGTGATCCACCCGATCTCCGCCGGGCGCACCGAGGTGCACGTCTTCTCGTTCCGGCTGAAGGGCGCGCCCGAGCGGATGTTCCACGACACGGTGCGCTTCGCGAACGCCATCAACTCGCCGGCCTCGCAGATCCTGACCGACGATCTCGAGATCTACCGCCGCATCCGCGAGGGCCTCGACAACGAGGCGCCGGAATGGCTGCACATCGGCCGCGGCGCCGGCCGCGACCGCGCCGACGGCCCGGCGACGGTGGGCGATCACGGTACGAGCGAGATCCACATCCGCAATCAGTTCCAGGCCTGGCTCGACTACATGGTGCCGAAATGAGCCCGCCCGACGCCGACGCGGGCGCGCGGCCTGTGAGCGCCGACATCCGCGACGCGATCGAGACGCTGATCGCGCGCGAGGCGGCGCTGCTCGACGAGCGCCGCTACGAAGACTGGCTTTCGCTCTACACGGTCGATGCTTGGTATTGGGTCCCGCACCGGCCCGAGCAGACGAGCCCGCGCGACGAGATTTCGCTCTTCTACGACGATCGCATGCTGTTGGAGACGCGCGTTCGCCGCCTGATGACGGCGATCGCCCATGCCGAGACGCCGCGCACGCGCACCTTGCGCGTCGTCGGCCGCGCGGCCGTGGCACCGTCGGCCGAGGCGGGCTGCGATTTCGTCGCGACGGCGAAGTTCGTGATGATCGAGTATCGCCTCAACGCGCAGCATCTCTACGGCGGCACGAGCCGCTATGGCCTCCGTCGCGCCGGCGAGGGCTTCGCAATCGCGTGGAAGCGCGTTGATCTCGTGAATGCCGAAGGCACGCACGAGCCGATGAGCGTCCCGTTCTAGGCGCGGGAGGCCGGCAATGGCGAAAACGCGCGAGGCCGCGAACGGCGCGAGCGGCTTCCTCCGAAACCACTGGTACGTCGCCGCCTGGGCCGACGAGGTGGGGCGCAAGCCGCTCGGCCGCGTCGTGCTTGGCGACTATCTCGTGCTCTACCGGACCGAGGCCGGCAAGGCCGTGGCGCTCGAAAACCGCTGCCCGCACCGCAACCTGCCGCTCTCCGAGGGCCGCCTCGTCGGCGACACGCTCGAATGCGGCTATCACGGCATGGTGTTCGATTGCACCGGCGCGTGCACGCACCTGCCCGGCGAGGCAACGCCGCCGCATTGGGCGCGCGTGCGCGCCTATCCCGTCGTCGAGCGGCGCGGCTGGGTGATGGTGTGGATGGGCGATCCCGACAAGGCCGACGCGCGCGCGGCGCCCGACTACAATGTGCGCCTCGCCGATCCCGACTGGTGGCACGTGAAGGGCCACATCGCCGTGAAGTGCGGCTATCGGCTGATCCTCGACAATCTACTCGATCTCTCGCACCTCGCCTATGTGCACGCGTCCACGACGGGCAATCGCGCGCTCGCCGAGCAGGCGACGATCGCGGCCGAGACCGAGGGCGACCGCGTGCGCGTGACGCGCTGGATGAGCGACATTCCGCCGGCCAAGGCCTTCGTCGATTACGCCGGCTACAACGGCAACATCGACCGCTGGCAGGCCAGCGAGTTCATGCCGCCCTCCTACATCTACGTGAACAGCGGCACCGCGCCGGCCGGGCGCGGCGTGACGCCCGCCGAACGGGTGACGAGCCAGGGCCTTTGGGGCTTCGTCGTCTATCACGCGCTCACGCCTGAAACCGAAACGACGACGCACCAGTTCTGGGCGATGGCGATCGAGCGGCGCTTCGTGCCGGCGGCCGCGATGCCCGAATTCGAGCGCCAGATGATCAACATTCCGTTGGAAGACGTGGCCATCTACGAAGCACAGCAGCGCGCGATCGCGCTCGACCCCGAAGCGCAGGGCGACGTGCGCCCGCGCGGCATGATCGCGGCCGACAAGGGCTTGTTCGCGATGCGGCGAATCCTCCAGCGGCTGCACACCGAGGAGCAGAATCGCGCATGACCGTGAAGCCCACCGCCCACTACCCCACGCTGAAAGGCCGCGTCGCGATCGTCACCGGCGGCGGTCAGGCGCTGGGCCGCGCCTATGCTCTGCACCTCGCGGCGCAGGGCGCGATTCCGGTGATCGCCGAGTTCAACGAAGCCGCCGGCGCGGGCGTGGCGAGGGAGATCGAGGACAGCGGCGGCACGGCGCTGTTCGTTCCGACCGACGTGGGCTCGACGGCCGCGATCGCGTCGATGGCCGAGGCGGTGCTCGCGCGCTTCGGGCGCATCGACATCCTCATCAACAACGCCGCGCTCTTCTCGCGCATCACGATGAAGCCGTTCTGGGAGCTTCCGGTCGAGGAATGGGAGCGTGCGATGGACGTGAACATCGGTGGCGCGTTCCATTGCGCGCGCGCCGTGGTGCCGGCGATGCAGAAGGCGGGCTGGGGCCGCATCCTCAACATCGCCTCCGGCACGCCGCTGCTCGGCCTACCCAACTATCTCCACTACATCACGTCGAAATCGGCGCAGTTCGGCATGACGCGCTCGATGGCGCGCGAGCTTGGGCCGTGGAACGTCACGGTGAACACGTTCATTCCCGGCGTGACGAAAACCGAAGTCGAGCGCCCCTCGGTTTCGGAGGAGAAGTTCAAGGGCTACGTCGCGATGCAGTGCCTGAAGCGCATGAGCACGCCCGACGACATGGCGAGAGTGGTGACGTTCCTCTGCTCCGACGAAGCGGCATGGATCACCGGGCAGACGATTCTCGTCGATGGCGGGCTGAATTTCGTCTAGAGAGGGCATCGTAGCGT
>CAYZSG010000236.1:0-7896 GCA_964481045.1 uncultured Candidatus Odyssella sp.
CCAGGCGGTCGAGGCCGTCGCCGGGCCCGGCGCGCTGCGGAGCGCGAGCCTCTCGATCGGCAAGGGCTACGACAACGTGCTGCGCTTCGAATGTGCGGTGGATGAAGACGCCGTGTTCCGCCACGTGGTCTCGCAGCACGCGCTGCCGCAGCACGTGGCCGAGCAGCTTGCCGGCGCGGGCACGATCACGGAAGCGCTCGGAATCCTCGGCCGCGCCGAGCCGGCCGAGCCGGTGCGCCGGCTCGCCGCGATCCTGCGCGAGGTGCAGTTCCGCCGCGGCTTCGGCGCCTACATCGCCGAGGCGGTGCTGGCGCCGCGCCTGCCGCGCTTCCTGTATTTCGACGAGTACTACCAGATGCAGGGGCGCGCCAACATCGAGGGGCTCAAGACGCGCATCGCCGAGGGCCGGCTCCAGCCCAGCGACTACCCGCTGCTCGGGCTTATCCATCGCGCGCGGCTCAAGATCGAAGACCTGCTCGATCCGGCGCGCACGCGCGACCTGAAGAACCGCCTCGAGGGCGCCGGCAATCACCTGACGCGCCAGATCGTGCGCTACTGGTCGCAGAACAAGCACCTGCAGCTCCGCTTCGACGTGCGCCAGGCGCGGCGCGACGATCCCGAAGGCATGCGCGAGGGCACCAATCTCTGGAGCGAGGTTTACGACGCGAAGCACATGGTGACGACCGAGCTCGGCTCGCGCTCGCGCGGCTTCGTGTGGTTCTTCTCGTTCCTCTCCTGGTACGGCGACGTGCAGCGCGAGAAGCAGAATGTCGTGATCCTGCTCGACGAGCCCGGCCTCTCGCTGCATCCGCGCGCGCAGGAAGACCTGCTGCGCTATTTCGAATCCGAGGTGAAGGGGCATCACCAGCTCATCTACTCGACCCACTCGCCGTTCATGGTCGATTCGCGCCGCTTCGACCGCGTGCGCATCGTGCAGGATCTCGGCATCGACACCGACGAGCCGCTCGACGCGGCGGACGGCGGCACGCGCGTGCTCGCCGACCTCGCCGATGCGAGCCCCGACAGCCTCTCGCCGATCGAGGGCGCGCTCGCGCACGACATCGCGCGCTCGCTGTTCGCGGCGCCCAACACGCTCGCGGTCGAGGGCATCGGCGATCTCTTCTATCTCGAGGCGATGAGCGCGCTGCTCGCCGAGAAGGGCCGGCCCGGGCTCTCGAAGCAGTGGACGGTCACGCCGGCCGGCGGTGCCGGCAAATTGCCGGCCTTTGCCGCGCTCGCCTCGCTGCGCGAGAGCATCGACCGCGGCGGGCGCCAGCAGCGCGAGCAGCGCAACCTCGCGGTGCTGATGGACCTCCAGCACGCCGACCCGCAGGCGGTGGAAAGCGCGTTCAAGAAGCAGCTTCTCGCCAAATGCCGCGTGCTCACCTTCGCGGACTTCACCTGGGGGAAGGAAGCCGACGTCGAGGACATGTTCGACGTCGATTTCTACCTGCGGCTCGTCAACGAGGACTACCGCCTCCAGGAGACGATGCCGCTGCATGCGCTGAGCCTGGCGCCGGGCGGGCGCATCCTGCGCCGGCTCGAAAGCCATTTCGCGCAGCATCCGCTGCCGCTCAACCAGGCCTTCCGCCGCGAGCGCCCGGCGCGCTACTTCGCTGGCAACCTCGCGCAGGTGAGCCCCGCGATCTCGCCGGCCACCTTCGCGCGCTTCGAGACGCTGTTCGAGCAACTCAACAAGATGCTGTGATCGCGCGTCGGGCTAGCGCGCTTCTCGCGACAATCTGCCGCCCGCCGTGACGCTTTGGACGGTGCCCCGCGTTTTCTGCAGGAAGCGGCCGTCCGCCGCCGTCAACAACGCGAGGAGAAGATCCAATGCATCATTCGTTCCGATCCGTGCTCGCCTCCGTGGCGATCTTGCTCGCCGGTATTGCCGGTATCGCGAGCGCGAACCGCGCCGAAGCCGCGGGAGTGCAGGCGCAAGCGCACATACATGCCGCTCACTACGATCAGCAGCGTCCGTATCCCCGCTATCGCAGCCCGCGCCACTACCGCGCCGATCATGGCTATTACTATCGGCCAAGCTACCGCCACTACTACAATTACCATCACTATCCGCGCTATCGCTGGCGCGATCACCGCACGCGCGACTTCCTGAATTGCCGGTGGGTCCCGGGCGAGGGACGCGTCTGCTGGTAGGTGGCCGCGGCCGTACGGACAGGAGGATAAGGCGGTCCGCGAGAAGCGGTCCGCCTTTTCTCGTGCCGGCACGCCGGATGAGAATGCACCCGGAACCGGCATCATGGACCTTGATCCCGCGCCGGCTCTCGGCAAATTGAGCGAACAGCCGGGACGGGGACCAGATGAGCGAGCCTGCCGCCGAGACCGTCGATACCACCGCGATCCGCCAGCACACGCTCGGCGATTTCCTGCGCCGCACCGCGCAGCGCGTGCCGGGCAAGACCGCGATCGTGTGCGGCGAGGTGCGCTGGACCTATGCCGAGTTCGACCGCATCGTGAACCGCCTCGCGCGCGGCCTTCTCGCCGAGAGCATCGCGCAGGGCGACCGCGTCGCGATCCTGTCGCGCAATTCGCACGCGTTCGCGGCGCTGCGCTTTGCGCTCGCGAAGATCGGCGCGGTGCTCGTGCCGATCAATTTCATGCTCAATGCCGACGAGTGCGCGTTCATCCTCAAGAGTGCCGGTGCCAAGGCACTGGCGATGGGGCCGGACTTCGTCGAGCTCGGCCGCGCGGCGGCGGCGAAGGGCACCGCCGTCGAGAAACTCTGGTGGCTGCCGGGCGAGACGCCAGCCGCGCCGGCGCCCGGCCTCAAGACGTTCGACGCGCTGCTCGCGAACGATGACTCCGCGCCCCCGGCCGTGCTCGATGCGCGCATGCTGGCGCAGATCGTCTATACCAGCGGCACCGAATCGCTGCCGAAAGGCGCGATGCTCACCCACGAGGCGGTGGCGTGGGAGTATGTGAGCTGCGTGATCGAAGGCGAGATGCGCGATAGCGACGTGATGCTGCACGCGCTGCCGCTCTATCACTGCGCGCAGCTCGACGTGTTCCTCGGCCCCGCGATCTATCTCGGCTGCACCAACGTGATCACCGGCCAGCCGCGGCCCGACGTGATCCTGCCGCTGATCGCGCAGCACAAGGTGAGCTCGTTCTTTGCACCACCCTCGATCTGGATCGCGCTGATGCGCTCGCCGCTGTTCGAGACGACGGATTTCTCGACGCTCGAGAAGGGCTACTACGGCGCCTCGATCATGCCGGTGGAGGTGCTGAAGGAGATGCAGCACCGCCTGCCCGGCGTGCGCCTCTGGAATTTCTACGGCCAGACCGAGATCGCGCCGCTGGCCACCGTGCTGAAGCCCGAGGACCAGTTCCGCAAGGCCGGCTCGGCCGGGAAGCCCGTGCTCAATGTCGAGACGCGCGTCGTCGACGACCAGATGGCCGACGTGAAGCCCGGCGAAGTGGGCGAGATTGTGCACCGCTCGCCGCAGCTCCTCTCCGGCTACTTCAACGACGCCGAGAAAACCGCGGCCGCGTTCCACGGCGGCTGGTTCCACAGCGGCGATCTCGCGACGGTGGACGACGAAGGCTACATCACCGTCGTCGACCGCAAGAAGGACATGATCAAATCCGGCGGCGAGAACGTCGCCAGCCGCGAAGTGGAAGAGACGATCTACAAGCTGCCTGCCGTCTCCGAGGTCGCCGTGGTGGGCCTCCCCGATCCCTACTGGATCGAAGCCGTCACCGCCGTCGTCGTCGTGAAATCCGGCCAGACGCTCGACGAATCCGCCGTCATCGCCCACTGCAAACAGCACATGGCGCATTTCAAGGTGCCGAAACGCGTCGTCTTCACCGATGCGCTGCCGAAGAATCCGAGCGGCAAGCTGCTGAAGCGGGAGTTGCGGAAGAAGTACGAGGGCGCGAAGGCGGGCTGAACCGCGCGACGCGAAAGAACCGCGAAGCGGTTCCAAGGAGCCGGGTGCAACGCTTTATGGCTCTTCCGCCGCCAGATGCGCCGCGCCGATGAGGGCGATGCGCGTTTCGAGCACCACCTTCACCGGGACGCGGGCAAGCATTTCGCTGAAGCGGCCTTTGGCGGTGAAGGCTTGCAGGAACGCGCCCTCGGTCAGCACGGGCAGGATGCGCGGGGCGATGCCGCCGGCGATGACGACGCCGCTCACGGCCAGCACCTTGAGCGCGAGGTTGCCGGCTTCGGCGCCGTAGATCTCGCAGAAGCGGTCGAGCGCGGCGATGCAGACTTCGTCTTCGCGCGCGAGCGCGGCTTCCGTCACCGCGGCGGCGGGATCGCCGGCGGCGAGGCGGGCGGTGAGGGCGGGCGACGGCGCGCGGCCGCTGCGCGCGCGCTCGAATTCGTAGAGCGTGGCGATGCCGCGGCCGGAAAGGATGCGCTCGTAGCTCACGCGGCCGAAGCGCGCGGCGAGGAAGCGGAACAGCTCGATCTCGGCGTCGCTGCGCGGCGCGAAATCGGCGTGGCCGCCTTCGGAGGCGGCGGGGCGATAGCGTGCGCCGTCCCAGAACAGGAAGCCTTCGCCGAGGCCGGTGCCGGCCGCGATCACGGCGATGTTGCCGGGCTCGGCCGGGGCGGCCCCCTCACTCAGGACATGCAGCTTGTCAGGCGTCAGCTTCAGTGCGCCGAACGCAGTGGCCTGCACGTCGTTGACGAGCGAGATGCGCGCGCCCGGCAGCAGCGCGGCGATGCCGTCGCGGCGCGCGGTCCAGGGCAGGTTGGTGAGCTTGACCTGGCCGCCGAGCACCGCGCCGGCCACGCCGAAGCAGGCGGCCGTCACCGATGCGGCGCCTTCGGCCCCGAGGAAGTCGGCGATCATCGCCTCGAGCGAGGGCTGCGCGGCGCTGACATATGTGCGTTCGCGCCGCGCCGCGAGCGCGCCGCCGCTTCGCTCGAACAGACCGAGGATCGTCTTGGTGCCGCCGATATCGCCCGCCAGGATCACGCGTACGCCCGCTTTGCCGTTCAAATGCTGCCGCCAACCTAAACGAACGGGCGCGGCCCGCGAAATGCCGCCTGCGCAGAGTCGAAGTTTATTAACCCTCCCCGCCTAAGCTGCGCGCGGCCGAGGGGCAAGGAATGCGGCAGGACCCATACACCAGCTTGACGATGCTGCGCAGCGCGATGGTGGAAGAGCGCCGCGCGCTCGTGCAACGCATTCTGAAGGCGCCGAAGGTGACGCTCGAGCACGCCGAGCTCATCTGCTATCTGCAATGGGCGATCGAGGCCGTGGACGGCGCGCGCCGCGACGAACTGCGCGAATAGGCGACGGGCGCATCGCGCCGCCGCATCTCATGCCGCCGGCTGGGGCGCCGTTTTCTTGAATGCCAGGTATTCCTCGCGCTTCGCGGCCACGCGGTCGCGGATCCTTGCGCCCGAGCTTTGCATCTCGGCGATCTCCTTGGGCGCGAGGGCTTCGGGGATGGCCCCGCGGAAGCTCGGCAGGGCCTGCACGCGGCTCCACCACGCCTGCACGCGCGGGCGATGCGCGGTCCAGACCGGCAGCAGCGTGAGATAGTCGAGCCGCGCCACGAACGGCATCAGCGCGATGTCGGCCAAGGTCATCGCCTCGCCAAGCAGCCACGGGCGGCCGTCGGCGAGATCGTGCTCCATTGCCGCGAATGCTTTTTCGTAGGCCGCGATGCCCTCGTAAACATAGGCGCTCTCGACGCCCTTTTCGTAGCACGACATGAAGCGCGCGCGCTTCACCGGGTCGCCGGTGTTGCGGAAGCGCACCTGGCGCTGCTCCTCGGTCATGCCCTTCATGCGGTCGCGGAACATGGCCGAGAAGGAAAGCTCGCGCGTGGCCTCGAACAGGCCCTCGTCCACGGCCTTGCTCCAGAGTCGCATGCGCGCGCGGCCATGCGCGTCGCGCGGCGCCAGCGGCGGGGTGGGGATCGTCTCCTCGAGATATTCGCAGATCAGCGTCGATTCGATCACGACCCGGCCGTCGTCGAGGAGGCTCGGAACCACGCCCTTCGGATTGATCGCGAGATAGGTGGGCGAATACTGCTCGTTCCGGAACAGATCGACGTTGATCGTCTCGTAGCGCGCGCGCTTCTCTGCGAGCGTGATCGTCACCTTCTGCGTGCAGATCGAATTGCCGAATTTGTAGAGGGTGAGCATGGCGGGCTCTCACGCAGCCTTGCGCTGCTGCAGTTCCCGATTGTTACGGGCTTCGAGGCGGTCACGTGCGACTTCGAGCTCGTAATGGGCCTGCATGTTCATCCAGAACTCGGCCGTGGTGCCGAAAAAGCGGCCGCGACGTAGCGCCGTATCCGCCGTGATCGCGCGCCTGCCTCTGACGATCTGGTTGATGCGCAGAGGCGGCACGCCGATGTCCTTTGCGAGGCGGTGTCCCGAGATGCCAAGTTCTTTCAGCAGCTCCTCGCGCAGAATTTCCCCGGGGTGGATGGGTGGCAGTCGCCTGCTCGAGCGCGATTTCTTTGTGGTTCGCATGTCTCGAGTGTCGCGCGCCGTGCACACCTCCGCAAGCGTCACGCGATCCTTCGACTTCGCGAGCCGATGCCTTGCATCGGCTCGCTTCGCTCAGGATGACGTCTGGAGAGGGGCGGAGGCCGCGCCGGTCTAATGCGCCGCGCCGGACAGCGCCTTCACGATCTCTTCGGTCATCTTCTTCGCGTCGGCGAAGAGCATCATCGTGTTGTCGCGGAAGAACAGCTCGTTCTCGACGCCGGCATAGCCCGACGCCATCGAGCGCTTGATGAACAGTACCGTCTTGGCCTTCTCGACGTCGAGGATCGGCATGCCGTAGATCGGGCTCGCCTTGTCGGTCTTGGCGGCCGGGTTGGTCACGTCGTTGGCGCCGATCACGTACGCGACGTCGGCGGTCGAGAAATCGCGGTTGATGTCGTCGAGCTCGAACACCTCGTCATAGGGCACGTTGGCTTCGGCCAGCAGCACGTTCATGTGCCCGGGCATGCGGCCGGCCACCGGGTGGATCGCGTATTTCACCGTGACGCCGCTCTTCTTGAGGATGTCGGCCATTTCGCGCAGCGCGTGCTGCGCCTGCGCCACCGCCATGCCGTAGCCCGGCACGATGATGACCGACTGCGCGTTCTGCATCAGATACGCCGCGTCGTCGGCGTTGCCGGCCTTGACCGGGCGCTGCTCCTTGCCGCCGGCCGCGACCGTGCCGCCCTCGGTGCCGAACCCGCCCGCGATCACGTTCAGGAGCGAGCGGTTCATGCCCTTGCACATGATGTAGGAGAGGATCGCGCCCGAGGAGCCGACGAGGGCGCCGGTCACGATCAGCAAGTTGTTCTGCAAGGTGAAGCCGATGCCGGCCGCGGCCCAACCGGAGTAGGAGTTCAGCATCGAGACGACGACGGGCATGTCGGCGCCGCCGATCGGCACGATGATGAGGAAGCCGATCGCGAAGGAGAGGATGGTCAGCAGGATCAGCGGAACCGCGCTGCCGGTTGCCGCGAACCAGACGAGCAGCAGGATCAGGATCACGCCGAGCCCGAGATTGATCGGGTGCTGGCCCTTGAAGACCAGCGGCTTGCCCGAGATGAGGCCCTGCAATTTGCCGAACGCGATGACCGAGCCGCTGAACGTGATCGCGCCGATCGCGAGGCCCAGCCCCATTTCGATGAGGCTCGCCACCTTGATGCCGCCGCCGGGCTTCGCGATGCCGAACGCTTCGGGGTGCGAATAGGCGGCGAGCGCCACGCCCACCGCGGCCATGCCGACCAGCGAGTGGAACGCCGCCACGAGCTGCGGCAGCGCCGTCATCTGGATGCGGATCGCGATCACCGTGCCGGCGGCGCCGCCGATGATGAGGGCGAGGATGATCCAGATGTAGCTGTCGACGATCGGCTGCAGCACCGTGGTGATGATGGCGATCACCATGCCGACGATGCCGAAGA
>CAYZSG010000237.1:0-7837 GCA_964481045.1 uncultured Candidatus Odyssella sp.
GAATTCGAGCGAGCGGATGCGCATCGTCTCGCCGCGCACCAGACGCGCGATGTTAACCCAGAACGCCACCGACAGCGCCAGCACGAGCGTCCAGAAGCTCTTGCCGAGGATCGCGAGCAATAGTATCGCCAGCAGGATGAACGGGAACGAGAGCTGGAAATCGACGATGCGCATCAGGATCGAATCGACGACGCGGCCGAAATAGCCCGAGGCGAGCCCCACCGCCGTACCGAACACGACAATGACGGCGATGACGATGAGGGCCACGAGGACGGAGATCTGCGTGCCGTGGACCATACGGCTGAAGATGTCGCGGCCGAGATTGTCGCCGCCGAGCGGGTGGCTAAGCTTGCCGCCCTCGGCCCAGAAAGGCGGCAGGAAGCGATGGACGATGACCTGCTCGGCGGGGTCATTCGTCGCGATGACCGGCGCGAGCAGCGCCACGAGCAGCACGGCCACCACGAGAAAGAATCCGGTCATGCCCTTGGGGCTGCGGACCAGCTCGCGCACGAAGCGCCTCGCGCCACGCGGCAGCTCGGCCTCGGGCGCCACCGCTGCGGCGTCAGCGCCGGGCATAATCGATCCTCGGATCGAGTACGCAATAGAGCAGATCGACGATCAGCGTGAGCGAGACGAACAGCACGGCCGAAAGCAGCACGGTGCCCTGTATCAGCGGATAGTCGCGCCAGTGGATCGCGTCCACCGCGAGACGCCCAAGCCCCGGCCAGCCGAACACGTTCTCGATGATGAATGCGCCGCTGATGAGAAAGCCGAGCTGGAGGCCGATGATGGTCACGGTCGGGATCAGCGCGTTGCGGAGCACGTGGCGGAAATTGATGCGCGCGCGGGTAAGGCCTTTCGACTTCGCGAAAAGGACGAATTCCTGCCGCAGGACCTCGAGCATCGCCGAGCGGATGAGCCGCGCATTGATTGCCGCCACGACCAGCGCCAGCGACAGCGCGGGCATGATGTAGTAGCGCAGGCTGGCCCAGAGCGTTCCGCCGTCCCAATGGACGATCGCGCGCCAGAGCGAGGGCGTCAGCGACTGCGCGCGCCCCGACGGCGGCAGCCAGCCGAGATCGACCGAGAACAGCAGGATCAGGAGGATGCCGACGAGGAAGCCCGGCGTCGCCACGCCGAGCACCGAGAACACCGTGGCCGCGTAGTCGACGACGCTGCCCTGGCGCAGCGCCGCCAGCATGCCGAGCGGAATCGCAATGGCGAGCGCCAGGATCATCGCGAGCACCGTGAGCTCGAGCGTGGCCGGCAGCCGCTCGCTCAGGAGCTCCCACACCGGCTTGCCGTGGCGCAGCGACTGGCCGAAATCGCCTCCGGCCAGCCGGTCGGCGTAGTGCAGGAACTGCGCCACGGCCGAGCGGTCGAGGCCGAGCTCGGTGCGCAGGCGCGCGGCATCTGCGGCCGTGAGGCCTGGGTTGCTCGAGATCATAAGGTCGACGGCGTCGCCCGGGACGAGCTTCACCAGCACGGCCAGGAAGAACACGACCGCCACCAGAACGATGCCGGCATAGGCGAGCCGGCGGAGGATGAACGCGGCCATCGTTACTCGCGGCTGAGGGCGCGCGTGCGCCCCGGTGGCGCGGCGCGGCGGCCCTCGAACTCGATCCTATGGATTCGCCGCGCGCGTCTCACGCCTGCTTGGAAACGTCGCTGAGAATGAGCAGCCCCGCCGGATTGAGATTGACGCTCACCTTGTCGCGCATCGCGGCGACGATGTTGTTCTCGACGACCGGCAGCCAGATCGCCTCTTTCACGGTGACCTGCTGAATCTCGGCGAGCATCGCCGAACGCTTCTGCGCGTCGAATTCCACGGCCTGCTGCGTGCAGAGCGCATGGATGCGCTCGTTCGCGTGGTGCGCGACGTTGAGGGGCGCGCCCTTGCCGAGCAGGTGGCGCAGGATGTCGGCGTCGGAGTAGCTATAGTTGAGATAAGCCATGTGATACTTGCCCTGGCGGCGCAGCGCGCCGTATTCCGCCGCGGGCAGGATATCGATCTTGAGCTTCATGCCGGCCGCGCCGAGCTCGGCCTGCAGGATCTCGGCGATCGCGCGCGAGATCGTATCGTCGAGTGAGAGGAACGTGAACTCGGTGCCCGGCTTCACGCCCGCCTCGGCGAACAGGGCCTTGGCCTTCGCCGTGTCGTGCTTCTGCGCGAGATCCGCCGTCGATTTGTCGAAGTAGAGGAATTCCGAGCCGAGCGGGCTCGTGGCCACCTTGCCGCCGCCGTCGAGGGCAAAGGCCAGCGCCTTGGCGCGATCCATCGCATGGCAGATCGCCTGACGCACCTTGATGTCGCCCATCGGCGCGAGGGTTTGCGCGAACACGACCGCGTGCACGCCGAGCGCCGTCTGTGACATCACCTTGATGCCGCTCGTGCGCGAAAGCTGACGCACCTTGTCATTCGGCACCGCGTTGCCGGTGCCGGCGAGAAGATCGACCTCGCCGCTCAACAGCGCCGCGAGGCGCGTCGCCGGCTCCGGGATCGTACGGTATTCGACGCTGCTGAGATATGGCGCACCGGTGTTCTTGAACATCGGCGTGGCCCAGTTGCGGTCGGGATTGCGTTCGAGCTTGATCACGTCGTTCGCATCCCAGGAGACGAAGCGGAACGGCCCCGTGCCGACCGGATTGCGGCCGAACTTGTCGCCGAACTTCTTCACCGCCTCGGGGCTGATCGGCGAGCAGTAGGAAATGAGGAATGCCGCCCATAGCGCCACATAGGCCTGCGACCACTTGTAGGCGACCGTAAGGTCGTCGACCTTCTCGGCGCCGCCGAGCGGCCCGAGCAGGAACTTCGTCGGCGAGCGCGTTTCGGGCGCCAGGTGGCGCTTCACGGTCGCGACCACCGCATCGGCATTGAACGGCGTCCCGGCGTGGAACTTCACGCCCGGGCGCAGCTTGAAGACCGCGACCTTGTTGCCGTCTTCGAACGACCAGGAGAGCGCGAGGTTCGGATGCACCTTGCCGGTCTTGGCATCCAGCATCGCGAGCGGATCGTAGATATGCGCCTGCACCTCGGACGAGGAGACCAGCGCGGCCTTGTGATTGTCGAGACTGTCCGAGCCCTGGGCGCGCCCGATGATGAGATGCCCGCCGCGCGCTTGCGCCTGCGCCATCGCCGCCGGGAAGGCCGCGAGGCCGCCGAGCGCGAGGCTGCCGCCCAGGAACCGGCGGCGGTTCAGCGCCCAGCGCCGCGCGTATTCGTAGGTTTGATCCTCGAACGAGAGATCGAGAAACGGTGTTCCGTCCGGAGTCTTCCAGTCGCGCATGTGCCCGCTCCCTCCAGGGCCGGCCGCAGACGCGCGGACCCGCCACCCTGCCTGAAACAAATCTATCGTATCCGAAAGTTTCTTTCCATCACGAAATATCCGGCCGCGCCGTTCAATGACGTGCATTGACTCGGTAGAACGGATCGTGCCGCGCGAAATCGACGTAGCGCTCGTAGAAGCTGCGCACGTGCGGCAACAGTTCCGCCGCAAAACGCCGCCGCTCTTCCTCGTGCGGCGCGAGCGAGCCGGCCAGCGACCGGCGCAGTTCGTCGAGCGCGGCGCCGCGGTCCAGCGTCGCGATCTCCCCGCCCCGCACGACGACGCGGCCGCCGACCATGACCAGATCCACGGCCTCGCCCTTGGCCCGATGCAAGATCGCGGCCAACGGCGGCAGCGCCGGATCGAGATAGGGTTGCGCGATTTTTGACCAGCGCAGCGCCACGAGATCCGCTGCCTTGCCCGGCGCGACCGCACCGATCGCATCTCCGAACGGCGTGGTGCGCGCGCCGTTGGCCGTGGCCATCGCGAGCACATCGGCCGGGCGCGGCACCGTGGCGTCCATGCCGGGCGCGCGATGCAGGTGCAGCGCGAGGCGCATCTCCTGCAGCATGTCGCGATCGTCGTTGATGCCGGCTTCGTCGATTCCGAGCGCAACGTTGAGCCCGCGCGCGGCGAAGGCCTGCCACGGCGCGATGCCGCTGCGCAGCCTGAGATTGGAGCTGCAGTTGTGACAGATGTGCACGCCGGTCTCCGCCGCGAGGCGAATATCGTCTTCGTCGAGCCAGGTGCCGTGCCCGAGCGTCAGATGCGGGCCGATCATGCCGAAGCGGTTCAGGTGCTGCAGCGCCGTCGTGCCGGTGCGCCGACGCGCATATTCGCGCTGATAGGCCGTTTCGACGAGATGCACGTGCAGCAACGCGCCGCTTTTCTCGGCATGCGACTGGATCGCGCCGAGTGCCGCATTGGAGCACCAATGGAGATTGCCGGGCGCCATCTGGATCGCGACGCGCGAATCACCTCGATGGCGTTGCGCGAGATCGTCGTAGAACGCGAGCTGCTCGGCGAGCGGCAGGCGCAGCTCTTCGATCAGCGCGCGTGTGCGCTCCGCGAGGGCTTGCGGCAGGCGCGCAAGCAGCTCTGCCTCGGGCTCGTAGGTGAAGAAGTTCTGGTCACGCAGGCCGAGCGCAAAGGAAACGCGCATGCCGACGTCGCGATAGGCCTGGAGGATACGGTCGATCCGCCGGCCCACCTCGCCGAGATCGCCCCGCGCCCAGCCATAGATGTGTTGAACGGTGGTCACGCCGGAGCGCAGCATCTCGAAGGCCGAGTAGAGCGTATCGAGATAGGGATCGACGTCGCGCCCGGCCATGCGCGTGACGAACCACAGCTCGAGCGGATCGTCGGGCACGCCGAGCTGGATCGGCGTGAGCCCGACATGGTGATGCGCGTTGACGAAGCCGGGCAGAATCACGTGATCGTCCGACCCGAGCACGGCGGCATTCGGATGGCGCGCGCGCAAGTCCGGCCAAGCGCCCACCTCGGCGATCGCGTTGCCGCGCACGAGCACGGCGGCATTCCCGGCGAGCGACACCGTGTCGGCGGAGTCCGTTCCGGTGGCGACGTAGCGGCCGCGCAGCAGAGTCTCGCTCATGCCACCCTCGCGAAGCGAAGATTGCGCGTGCGATCGGTGGAGTAGATGAGGCCTTCGGCGCCCGCGGCGCCGCGCACGAAGGCGAGCAGCGGCTGATTCCATGCCGCGCGCGGATCGGCCGGCGCGGCACGGAACAGGTCGGGCGCGATCGGCTCGAGCAACGTGTCGTAATAGCCGAGCTCGCCCTGCATCCGCACCGACATGTGTCCGTCGCTGTCGGCGCGCACATGATAGGTGGAGCCAAGCTCCCGGCACCGGTAGTCACCGGTATACTTCCCGGTGGCCGACGCCGGCGCCGCGCCGATCGGCTCGTATCGTAGCGCGCGGCCGCAATAGACCGCGTGCAGAACGGCACCAGACTGGCGCAATCGAAGATCCCACACCGTGCTGACCGGCGCCCACCAGCCTTCGCCGACCGCTTCGAGCGGCAACGGTCCGCTGCTCGCGGCGAGCAGCAGCGTGCCGGCCTCCTGCCGGATCTCGAGTACGTCGTCCCTGGCCGCGCAGCGATAGCGGCCCGCCGCCAACGGCGGTGGGGCCTCGGGCGCGGCGGCCGCGACGCCGAACCACGCAGATGCCGCTTTGCGCCCGAACGCGTAGGGATCGATATTGTGCACGTTCGTCAGCACGACCAGCGCGAGATCGTCGTCGGGATAGCAGGCGACCTCGGCGCGGAAGCCCGGCATGCGCCCGCCATGGCCGAAAACGCGCCTGCCGCCCTCGCTCCGCGCATAGAGTCCGAGGCCGTAGTTCCCGGCCCGCCCGTTGGCGTAGGCCAGCGGCGCAGTCATCGTCGAAACGATATCGGCGCCGAGCACGCGCGGACGCTGAAGCTCCGCGCACCACCGCGTCATGTCGTCGAGCGTCGAGACGATGCCGCCCTCGGCGTTCGACTCGAGGCCCCACCCGCCGCGCACGAACCGGCCGGCGCCGGTTTCGACGTACGGCGAAGCCATGCGGGCAATGACGGCGCCGTTGCTCGCTACAAGGCGGCTGTTCCGCATTTCGAGCGGCGCGAACAGTCGCGCCTCGAGCACATCCTCCATCGGGCGGCCCTCGAGCCTCTCGACGATCATGCAGAGCAGCAGGAACCCACCGGCGGAATAGATGAACTCGGTTCCCGGCGCGCAGTTGAGCGCACTTTGCCGGAGCACGAGATCGCAGCTCTGCGGCCAGGACACAGGGCGCTGCACGCCAGCGCCCGAGGCGATCAGCAGCTCCAGATAGTCGGGCACGCCCGCGGTGTTGTTCATCAGCTGGCGCACGGACGGCGCGGGCGTGAAGCGCGCTTCCGGCAGATAGCGCGTGATGGGCGCCTCGATGTCGAGCCTGCCTTCGCGCGCCAGCATGAGCGCCACGGCGACGGCGAAGTGCTTACTGACCGAGCCGATCCGGAACGCCGTTTCGGGCGTGATCGCGATGCCGTACTCGAGGCTGGCAAGACCGACACAGCGGCGATGGACGAGCTTGCCGCCGCCGACGATCGCCAGCGCCAGACCGGGCGCGGCGGCCCGCACATAGGGCGTCATCAGCGCGTTCACGCGGGCGACGGCGCTCATCGCGCGAGCTTCTGTTCGAGCCAGCGCGCGGCGGCGAGCACCGCGCGATCGGCGCCGTACGGCCCCACCACCTGCACGCCCAACGGCAATCCGCGCACTTCCAGCAACGGCAGGCTGACCGCCGGCGCGCCGGTGATGCTCCAGATCAGCGCGCAGAGCGGACTGCCCGTTCCGTCTTCGAAGCGTGGCGCCGGTCCAGTGGCCGCAGGCGTGATCGCCGCATCGAAACCCGCAAGCGTTTCCGCAAGCGCGCGGCGCAGCAACGGGACGACGGCCTTCGCCTCGAGGTAGTCGAACGCCGCGACCTTGCGGCCCGCCTCCAGCGTGGCGCGCAAAGCCGGGCTCATCCGCGCGGCGCCGCGCTCCCAATCGGCGGCGAGCGACCGCGCCATTTCGAGGCCGCCGATGGCGCGAAACAGATCGAGCGAGCGCGCGAAAGGCGTAGGCAGTTCACGCTCGGGGAGACGCAGTCGTTTGGCAAGCGATTCGAGCGCCGCGGCGGCATCGGAATCGACGCGATCCCAAAATGGCGTGCGTAGGAACGCGATGCGCGGCACGCGGCGGGGCGCCGCGAGCGGATACAGCCGAAGCGTATCGAGCACCGCATCGGGATCGCCGGCGTCGCGGCCGAGCAGGTGCTGCGCGAGCCATGCGGCGTCGCCGACATTGCGCGCGAGCACGCCGGGGTGATCAAAGCTCGGCGCCGCCGGCAATATGCCCGTGCGCGGAATGGCGCCAAAGCTCGGCTTGTAGCCGACGACTCCGCAATAGGAAGCGGGGCGCACGATCGACCCGCCCGTCTGCGTGCCGAGCGCCACGGGCGCCATGCCGGCGGCGACCGCCGCGGCCGAGCCGCTCGACGAGCCGCCCGGCGTGTGCGCCGCATCGACGGGATTGCGCGTTTTCCCCGCCGCGGCGATCGCGAACTCGGTCGTCACCGTCTTGCCGAGGATGACGGCGCCCAGCGCGCGCAGCCGCGCCACGGTCCACGCATCCTTCTTCGGACGGCGGCCCGCGTGCAGCGCCGTGCCGAACTCTGTCGGCATGTCGGCGGTGTCGAAGATGTCTTTCACCGCGACCGGCACGCCGTGCAGCGCGCGCGGCCTCACGCCGCGCTTCAGCGCCGCATCGGCGGCGCGCGCCTGCTTCAGCGCCTGTTCGGGGTCGAAATGCGACCAGGCCTGGATCGCGCCGTCGCGCGCCCCGATCGCGGCGATGCACGACGCCGTCCACGCTTCGGCCGAGTGCGCGCCGCGTGCGACCTTGCGCGCTGTCGTGCGCGCATCGTCGCCCGGCAGGGCCGCGGCTCCTCTGCTTTGCCTCATCCGGCTGGCTCTGGC
>CAYZSG010000238.1:0-7800 GCA_964481045.1 uncultured Candidatus Odyssella sp.
CGTAGACGTCGGGCAGGAAGTGCATCTCGATCTTGATGACGCCGTCGCCCTGGCAGGCCTCGCAGCGCCCGCCCTTGACGTTGAACGAGAAGCGGCCGGGCTGATAGCCGCGCGACTTCGCCTCGGGCAGGGCCGCGAACCAGTCGCGGATCGGCGTGAACGCGCCGGTGTAGGTGGCGGGGTTGGAGCGTGGCGTGCGCCCGATTGGCGACTGGTCGATGTCGATGATCTTGTCGATGTGATCGAGGCCGTGGAGCGCATCGTGCTCGCCCGGATGCTCGCGCGCGCCGGTGAGCCGCCGCGCCACCGCCTTATAGAGTGTCTCGATCACGAGCGTGGACTTGCCGCCGCCCGAAACGCCGGTGACGCACACGAACAGGCCGAGCGGGAACTCGACCGTGAGGTCTTGCAGGTTGTTCTCGCGCGCGCCCACGACCTTCAGCGAGCGGCCCTTCTGCGGCCGCCGCCGCGCCTCGGGCACGTCGATGACGCGCCGGCCGGTAATGTATTGCGCTGTGAGGCTGGTGGGGTGCTGGAACACCTTGGCCGGCAGGCCCATCACCACGACCTCGCCGCCATGCACGCCGGCGCCGGGGCCCATATCGATCAGGTAGTCGGCCTCGCGGATGGCCTCCTCGTCGTGCTCGACGACGATGATCGTGTTGCCGAGTTCGCGCAGGCGCGTGAGCGTTTCGAGCAGGCGCCTGTTGTCGCGCTGGTGCAGGCCGATCGAGGGCTCGTCGAGCACGTAGAGCACGCCGGTGAGGCCCGACCCGATCTGCGAGGCGAGGCGGATGCGCTGCGATTCGCCGCCCGAGAGCGTGCCCGAATTGCGCGACATGGTGAGGTATTCGAGCCCCACGTTCACGAGGAAGCCGAGCCGCTCGTTGATCTCCTTGAGAATGCGCGCTGCGATCTCGTTCTGCTTCGCCGTCAGCCGCTTCGGCATCGCCGCGAACCAGTCGCGCGCGGCCGTGATCGAGAGCGTCGCGATTTCGGAGATCGTCTTCCTGTCGATCTTGACCGCGAGCGCCTCGGGCTTCAGGCGGTGGCCGTTGCAGGCCTCGCACGCCGTCGCGCTTTGGTACTTCGAAAGCTCCTCGCGCACCCAATCCGATTCGGTTTCCCGCCAGCGCCGCTCGAGGTTCGGAATTACGCCCTCGAACGGCTTCGTCGTCTCGTATTTGCGCACGCCGTCGTCGTAGCGGACCGTCACCGCTTCGTCGCCGCTGCCGTGCAGGATGATCTTGCGGATCTTCTCCGGCAGCTCGCGCCACGGCGTCGTCACGCTGAACTTGTAGTGCCGCGCGAGGCTGTCGATCGTCTGCTGATAGTATTGCGAGGTCGAATCAGACCACGGCGCCAGCGCGCCGTCGCGCAGGGTCGCGCGCGGATCGGGCACGATCAGCTCGGGGTCCATGTAGAGCTTCGTGCCGAGCCCGTCGCAGGCCGGGCAGGCGCCGTAGGGGTTATTGAACGAGAAAAGCCGCGGCTCGATCTCGGCGATCGTGAAGCCGGAGACCGGGCAGGCGAATTTGGACGAGAACGTCGTCCGCTTGCCGCCATCGGCCTGCTCGACGAACACGAGGCCCTCGCCGATCTCGAGCGCGGTCTCGAGGCTGTCGGCGAGGCGGTTGCCGAGCTCGGGCGAGGTCACGAGGCGGTCCACGACCACTTCGATGTCGTGCTTCCTCTTCTTGTCGAGCGCCGGCACCTCGTCGATCTCGTAGATCTTGCCGTCCACCTTCACGCGCTGGAAGCCGCGCTTCTGCAGCTCCTGGAACTCCTTGCGATACTCGCCTTTCCGGCCGCGCACGACCGGCGCGAGGATGTAGAGCCGCGTGCCCTTGGGCATCGCGAGGATCGCATCGACCATCTGCGAGACGGTCTGGCTCTCGATCGGCAGGCCCGTGGCGGGCGAGTAGGGGATGCCGACCCGCGCCCACAGCAGGCGCATGTAGTCGTAGATCTCGGTGACGGTGCCGACGGTCGAACGCGGGTTGCGCGAGGTGGTCTTCTGCTCGATCGAAATCGCCGGCGAGAGGCCCTCGATCGAATCGACGTCGGGCTTGCCCATCAGCTCCAGGAACTGGCGCGCATAGGCGGACAGCGATTCGACATAGCGCCGCTGGCCCTCGGCATAGATCGTGTCGAACGCCAGCGACGACTTGCCCGAGCCCGACAGCCCCGTGATGACCACGAGCCGGTTCCTCGGAATATCGACGTCGACGTTCTTGAGATTGTGCTCGCGCGCCCCGCGCACGCGGATCATCGGGGCGTCGATGTCAAAGCCCTTGGCAGTCATAGGAATGAAACCAATGCGGAACGAACGGAAATATGGGGTGCCGTTCGGCCGGAGTCGACTCTGTCTCCGAGCGCGGAAGGCGCGAAACTTGGGATAAGTCGTCGCGCCTCGGCAGCGTGCCGTGAAACGGCTATTTCCAGAGCCCGCGCTTCCTGTGCCAGCCCTCGATCGACTCGACCGGGTATTCGCGGAAGCGCTTATCCTTGCGGCTCACCGTCGCGACCGGAACCCAACTTGCCTTGGACCCGAGCATCAGGTGCACGCGCTCGGGCGTCTTCGGCAGCTTGCTGTCGATCGCCGCGGCGAGCGGGTGGACGAGCTCCGGCCAGTTGGGGTCCCAGAGCCAGAGATGGCTGCCGCATTTCCGGCAGAAATGCCGGCGCGCGTCGCTGCGCCCGCCGCTCATGCGCGCGCGATAGACGGCGAGGTGCTTGCGGCCGGTGATCTTGAGGCTCTTCGCCTCGCCCATGAGGTTGATCGCGTAGCCGCCGCCGCCCGTGGTCTTGCGGCAGATCGAGCAGTAGCAAAGGTTGAACGGATAGGGTGTGTGGCTCTCGAGCGAGAAGCGCACGGCGCGGCAGTGGCACGAGCCCTCGAGCTTCATCGCATTCCTCCCCATCTTCCACAGCGGCGAATTTTTTCGACTCGCCCCACCGGCGTCGCGGGGCTAGAGTAGAACCGAATTAGAACACTTTTTTCGGAGGCCGTGCAGCACCATGGCAGGCAGCGTCAACAAGATCATTCTGGTCGGCAATGTCGGCCGCGACCCGGAAGTCCGCAACGCGCAGGACGGCACCAAGATCGCCAACTTCTCGGTGGCGACGTCGGAATCGTGGCGCGACAAGGCCACCGGCGAACGCAAGGACAAGACCCAGTGGCACCGGGTCGTTATTTTCAACGACCGGCTCGCCGACGTCGCCCAGCAATACCTCAAGAAGGGCATGAAGGTTTTCGTCGAAGGCCAGCTCCAGTCTCGCAAATATCCGGACAAGGAGACGGGGCAGGAACGCGAGATCTACGAGGTGGTGATTTCGCGCTTCAAGGGCGATTTCCAAATGCTCGACAGCCGCGGCGGCGGTGCCGGCGCCGAATCGGGCAATGGCGGCATGAGCGACAGCGCGCGGCCTGCCGGGCGGACGCCGCAGAAGCAGCCGGCCGGCGGCAAGGATTTCGACGACGATATCCCGTTCTAAGCCGGCGCTTTGCCGGCTTAGAACGTGACCGCACCGTTCCGGCGCGCCGTCTATTTCATCGCCGGCTTCGACCCGAACGGCGCGCAGTATCTCTACTGGCTGTTCCGCCGGGAGATCGGGAAGGATAACGCGCTCCACGGCCGCATGACGAATATCGGGCGCCTCACGCCCGATGCCGAGGGGTTGCCCGGCTGGCGCATCGAGACCGAGGATGCGGGCCGGCCCGTCGTCGTGGATTACACGGTCCTGAGCCCGCGGCAGGTCGTCGTCGGCAACTACTATGTCCGCGACGTCTTCCGGCTGATCGTGGCGTATTTCGCCGCACTTTTCGCCTTCATCCGGTCGGGCGCCATTCTCTATCTGTGCAAGGCACCGGCGCCGGCCTTCGCCGTGCTCGTCTACGTGATGCTGGCCGTGCCGGGCTTTTTCTGGATCGGTACGACGCTGGCGCATTGGCCGATGTTGCTCTTGCCGGAGAGTGTCGGCGAGCCGTGGCGGCTGCTCGGCCGGCTCGCCGGCGGGCTGATTTTCCTGCAGGCGGTCTATCTCGCCGAGCGCGTAATCTGGCTCTACTTCTTCGTCTCGGCGCTGCGCATGCTGACCTTGCAGGCCGCCGGCCGCGCGCACGCGCTCGACCGGATGGTCGAGGATTGGGCGCGCATCGTCGCCGCGCGCCAGGGCGAGCGCGGCTACGACGAGGTGCTCATCGTCGGCCACAGCCTCGGATCGATCCAGGGCATCGAGATGGCCGAGCGGCTGCTGCGCGATCCGGCATTTGCCGGTGCCGGGCGGCTCTCGCTGCTCACGATCGGCTCGGCCGACGGCCTGCTGTCCTGCCATCGCAACGCCACGCGCTTCCATGCCGCGACGGCCACAGCGGCGACTTCGCCCGACCTCGTCTGGGTCGAATACTGGGCGCCGACCGACGCGATCTGCCGCGGCTGGGTCGATCCGGTGGCGTTCGCCGGCATCGATCTCGGCGGCCGCGCGCAGCGCGGGCCCGCGATGCGCAAGGTCGATCTCGCCTCGATGTTCCCCGGCCTCAACCCGAAGCGCGTGCCGTTCAATCTCGTGAAGCAGCACTTCCTTTATCTCTCCGCCGCCGCCGCGAAGACCGGGTACAGCTACTTCCAGACGATCTGTCAGGCGAAGCGGCTTTCGTAGCGGCGCTACGAGAGTCTTCGCTCCACGCGATTGCCGTCCAGCCTGTAGATGATCCCCGCCCAGCGCAGCGTGCGGACGATGACGGTCGCGGCGAGGCCGTAGGCGTGGAGGAGGGCGGGCATGACCGGGAGCAGGGCATCCAGCGCAAGCGTGCCGCGGAGCCGCGCCGTGACGTCTTTCGGCAGCGCGCGCGCGGCGATCGCAGCATGCACGAGGCCGCGCGCCAGGCCGAGTGCGAGGGCGCCGCCGGCCAGCCATTGCGTGTCGGCCGGCATCGGCCTCGCGAAGGCCGCAACCGCTGCGCCGAGGCCGGCAAAGAAAACCGCGTAGACCGCGAGCGAGAACAGCCAGTGGCGCGGCGCGTAGAGCCGGAGCATCGCGTATTGCCGCCGCGCGAAGCCGAACGCGCCGCCAAGCGTGAAATCGCACGGGCTCGGCACGACGAGGTTGGGCATCAGCTTCACGTCGCAGCCGGCGGCACGCATCGCGCGCGACAGCGGCACGTCGTCGGAAAGGCTGCGCTCCCACAGCCGCGCCAGACCGATGCGCTCGAGCGTCAGGCGCTTGGCCGCCATCGTGCCGCCCCAGGCGAGGTCCCAGCGCGGCGATTTCGCGATGGCGGCGACCGGCAGGCTCGCGGCGGCGGCCAGCACGGCACCCGCCTTGGCCGCGCTCGGGAACATCCAGCGATAGCCGCTCAGCAGCACGGGCGTGTTCCAGGCCGAAAGTTCACCGGCGAGCATCGAGAGCGCTTCCCGCGGCCACAGCGCATCGTCGTCGGCGAAGCAGACGATCTCGTCCTTGGGCTCCAGCGCGGCCAGCGCGGCCAGCAGATTGTAGACTTTCTGCCCCCGGTCCTCGGCGCGGCCGGCGATCGTGACGGTCAGGGGCACATCGGCGCGCCCCGGCGTCTCGCGGGCGAGGCGGTGCGCGGGATCGCCGGCCGCCTCGACCGCGACGATAATGCGATAGGCCGGATAGTCCTGGGCGAACATCGCGGCGAGGCAGCGCGCGGCGTCGGTGCTCGCGCCCTTCATCGGCACGATGACGGCGATGCGCGGCGGCGGGCTCGGCAGCGGAAAACGCATGCGGGCGAATTTCCGCTGCTGATGCGCAAAGACGAGCGCGCCGGCGAACCCCGTCGCGGCGAACACCAGCCAAAGCGCAAGCAGCGCGGTTACGACGATCGTGCCCATGCAGCAGGCGCGCCTCGTCCTTCGCGCCGGTGACAAGGGATAGCGGAAGCGGGCCGCAGGCCCAAGCGACGGCCCGCGCCGTGTCCGATTCGTGACAGCATTTCGTTGTTTCGCCGGGGCCGCTCTGCTAGTTTTCCGAGACTTTCCGGCGCGCTCGCCGCTGCTTCCCAAAGGCCTCCAGACATAGCCAGCAAGTATCTGATTTAGCGAAGATTTTCCGTGGACGAAACCACTCCGCCACCGCCGCCGAAAACGCCCGACATCGCGCCCGTCGCGATCGAGGAGGAGATGAAGCGCTCCTACCTCGATTACGCGATGAGCGTGATCGTGAGTCGAGCGATTCCGGACGTGCGCGACGGCCTGAAGCCGGTGCATCGCCGCATCCTCTTCGCGATGAAAGAGGGCGGCTACGATTCGGGCAAGCCCTACAAGAAATCGGCGCGCATCGTCGGCGACGTGATGGGCAAGTATCACCCGCATGGCGACACGGCGATCTACGACGCGCTCGTGCGCATGGCGCAGGATTTCTCGATGCGCGTGCCGCTCATCGACGGCCAGGGCAATTTCGGCTCGATGGACGGCGATCCGCCGGCAGCGATGCGCTACACCGAGGCGCGCCTCGACCGCGCCGCCGAGACGATGCTGGAGGACATCGACCGCGAGACGGTCGATTTCCAGAAGAACTACGACGAGTCGTCGCAAGAGCCCGTCGTCCTGCCGGCGATGCTTCCGAACCTGCTGATCAACGGCGCGGGCGGCATCGCGGTGGGCATGGCGACGAACATCCCGCCGCACAATCTCGGCGAGGTCATCGACGCCTGCCTCGCCTATATCGAGAATCCGGAAATCGAACTCGACGAGCTGATGCAGCACATGCCGGGCCCGGATTTCCCGACCGGCGCGCTGATGCTCGGCAAGGGCGGCATCCGCGAGGCCTATCGCACCGGCCGCGGCAGCATCATCGTCCGCGCGCGCACCAAGATCGAGACGATCAGGAAGGAGCGCGAGGCGATCGTCGTCACCGAGGTTCCGTACCAGGTCAACAAGCAGAAGCTGGTCGAGCACATCGGCCGGCTGATGTCGGAGAAGACGATCGACGGCATCGCCGAACTGCGCGACGAATCGGATCGCGACGGCGTGCGCATCGTCATCGAGATCAAGCGCGATTCCGATACCGACGTGGTGCTGAACCAGCTCTACAAGTTCACGGTGCTGCAGACGAGCTTCGGCATCATCATGCTGGCGCTGAACGGCGGTCGGCCGGAGGTGATGCCGCTCAAGGACATCATCGCGGCGTTCGTCGCGTTCCGCGAGCACGTCATCACGCGGCGCACGATCTTCGAGCTCAAGAAAGCGCGCGATCGGGCGCACATCCTGGCCGGCCTCGCGATCGCCGTCGTCAACGTCGACGAGGTCGTGGCCCTGATCCGCCGGGCCAGGGACCCGCAGACGGCCAAAGAGCAGTTGATGGAGCGGGCCTGGCCGGTGAAGGACGTCGGCCCCTACATCGAGCTGATCGGCGAGCCCGGCCGCGGCGTCGTCGACGGCGCCTACCGGCTCTCGGAAGAGCAGGCCAAGGCGATCCTCGAGCTGCGCCTGCAGCGCCTGACCGGCCTCGAGCGCGACAAGATCGTCGAGGAGCTCCAGCAGGTCGTCGAGCAGATCAAGGACCTGCTCGGCATCCTCGCCTCGCGCGATCGCGTGCTCCAGATCGTCCGCGACGAGTTCGCGCGGATGAAGGAGGCGTTCAACACGCCGCGCAAGACGACGCTCGAGGAAGCCGACGCCACGATCGAGGACGAGGAATCGCTGATCCAGCACGAAGACATGGTGCTGACGATCACGAACCAGGGCTACGTCAAGCGCGTGCCGCTCTCGACCTACCGCGCGCAGCGCCGCGGCGGCAAGGGCCGCACCGGCATGACGCGCAAGGAAGAAGACG
>CAYZSG010000239.1:0-7790 GCA_964481045.1 uncultured Candidatus Odyssella sp.
CGAAAGGCCGTGCTCGAGCATGGCCTTGATGTCGGAGCCCTTGGCTTCCAGCACGAGCACCACGTTGCCGAACGGCATCTCCGAGAAGATGTCGCGCGCGCTGATGGTGGAGCCGGCCGGATAATCCTTGTTGCCGCGCAGCCCGCCGCCGTTGACGATCGACACGTCGGCGCCGGTGGCGCCGCGGATCGCGTCGGCGACGAGATTGCCGATCGCCGCCTCGCGCAGGCGCACCGTGGCCGCGTGGCTGTCCATCGGCGTCTCGGTCGTGCCGATCGGCTGGCCCATCTCGCGATCGAGCTGCTGCTCGTACTTCCGCACGAGCTGCTGCACGCCGGGATCGGCGACGACACCGTAATTGGCGACGAGGCGCCACGACGGGATCGCGCGCGTCTCGCCTTTCTCGATCACGACGTCGAGCTCGGCGACTCCGAGGAATTCCGCATCGGTTCCGGCCTTGAGGATCAAAACGCCGCGCTCGAAGACGGTGATCGGGATGTGCTCGTGGCCGCCGAGCACGAGATGGATGCCGCGCACCTCGCGCACGAGCTGCTGGTCCTCGACGAGGTTCATGTGCGTCACCGCCACGATGAGCTGCGCGCCCTCGCGCTGCAATTGCGCCACCGCCGCCCGCGCCGCCGGCAGGAACGGCGTGAAATTCACCCCCGCGCTGCCGCGGATGTAGAGCCGCGCCTCCTGCGTCATGAGGCCGAGGAAGCCCACTTTCACCGGACCTACCTGCAGCACATGGGTGGCGGCGACGCCGGGGAACAGCTTTCCGTCGGTGCCAAGCACGTTGGCTCCGAGCCATGGGAATTTCGATTCGCCGATGCGTTGCTTCAGCACCTCGGTGCCGAAATCGAACTCGTGGTTGCCGAGCACGGCCACCTGCAGGCGCAGCAGATTGGCGAACTCGACCATGTGCGCGCCCTTTGTGATCCCCGAAAGCAGCGAGGGCGAGATCAGGTCGCCGCCGAAGCTCAGCACCGATTGCGGGGCGCGCGCGCGCTCGCGCTGGATCAAGGTGGCCATCGGCCCCATGCCGCCCAGGCCGCGGCGCGGCGAGATCTGATAGGCGTCGTTGAAGTGGAGGAAGGTGAGCCGCGTCGCAATGCGCTGCTCCTGCGCCCAGCCGGGAACGGCCAGGGCGAAGGCCGCGGCCGCGGCGAAGACGAGCGACGAAACGAGCGATCGAAGGCGCTGACGCACGCTGGTACTCCCCGGACTGGTCAGGCGAAGGCGCGCTCAAGATGCGCCTGCAGCACCGGCGCGGGCAAATCGAAAGCGGCGGCGAAGATGACGCAGAGACGTTCGGCATCCTCCGCGTCGCGCCTGACCGCGGCGCGCGCGAAATAGACGGCCGCGTGCCGCGCCGCATGCGCGGCCCGCTCGTCGGCGGAAAGGCCCGCGCGCGCCGTCGCCTGGGCGGCGGCCGAGGCGGCGAGGGCGATCTGTTCGATGTGCTCGGCGTCGATCTCGACCTTCTGGATGCGCGCGCGCAGCCCCTGCACCAGCGCAGGATCGATCGGCTCGAAGCCGGGTTTCAGCCGCCGGCGCAGCGGGCGCAGCGTGCGCACGACCGCTTCGTGCCAGGGGCCGACCGCATCGAAGGCGGCATCGAGCGCCTCGCGCGGCGCCGGCCCGCGCCCGCTCGCGCCGAGCCAAAGGCAGAACATCAGCGCGTTCACGTCGATGCCGTGGCGCTCCTGCAGCTCGAGGCAGGCGGGTGCCACGCCCGGCTTCGCGTAGAGCGTCACGGAAAAGTCCCAGAACGCGTGCGGCGGAAAATCCATGAGGGGTGACGGGCAGGGGGCCGAGGCGCTATCTTCTAGGCTGAAATCGCGCGCCCCGGAAGAACGCGGGCGGAGGGAGCCAAGCGAACCTTGAAGCTCGACGACGAACAGCGCGACATGCTGAAGCGCAAGCTCGAGGAACTGCGCACCGAGCACCGCGACCTCGACGACGTGATCGCTCGGGTGACCGAAGAGGCCCCGTTCGACCAACTGCGCGTCCAGCGCCTGAAAAAGCGCAAGCTGATGCTCAAGGACCAGATCATCCACATCGAAAGCATGCTGCTGCCCGACATCATCGCGTGATTTTACCGCCTTGCGGCAGGGCAGACCGCCCGTATAGTCGCAGCCCTTCTCCGGCCCGGGAGACACGAGAATGCCTCGCCGCGCGCCGCCCATAGCGATCGTGATGGGCAGCCAATCCGATTGGGAGACGATGAAGGAGGCGGCTGCGGTGCTGAAAGAGCTCGGCGTGCGCCATGCCGCGCGCATCGTCTCGGCGCACCGTACGCCCAAGCGCATGTTCGCGTTCGCCGAGGGCGCCAAGGCCGAGGGCGTCAAGGTCATCGTCGCCGGAGCGGGTGGGGCGGCGCATCTGCCCGGCATGATCGCCTCGCTCACGACTTTGCCGGTGCTCGGCGTCCCGGTCGAAAGCAAGGCGCTCAAGGGTCTCGATTCGCTGCTGTCGATCGCGCAGATGCCGGGCGGCGTTCCGGTGGGCACGCTCGCGGTCGGCAAGGCCGGCGCCAAGAATGCGGGCCTGCTCGCCGCGTCGATCCTGGCGCTGGAAGACAAGGGCCTGGCGCGCCGGCTCGCGGCCTGGCGCGCGAAGCAGACCGCGTCCGTCAAGAAGAAGCCGGTCTGAGAACGGCAGCGCGGGCATGACTGCGGCAATGATTCCGCCAGGCTCCACGATCGGCATCCTTGGCGGCGGCCAGCTCGGCCGCATGACGGCGCTGGCGGCGGCTGAACTCGGCTATCGCGTCGTCGTGCTGACGCCGGAGGAAGATGCGCCGGCCTCGCATGTTTCGGCGCTCACGATCCATGCCGACTACACCGACGAGGCGGCGCTTTCGCATCTCGCGCGCGTGGCCGACGTCGTCACGCTCGAATTCGAGAACGTGCCGGCCGAGGCGGTGTCGTTCCTCGAAAGCCTCGGCAAGCCGGTGCGCCCCGGCTCGCGCGTCCTCGCCGTTGCGCAGGATCGCGTCGCCGAGAAGGATTTCGCGCGCCGCATCGGCGGCGGCACCGCGCCCTACGAAAAGGTGGATACGCTGAAGGCGCTGATCCCGGCGCTGGAGCGCATCGGCCGCCCGTCTGTGCTCAAGACGCGGCGCATGGGCTACGACGGCAAGGGCCAGCGCATCATCGCGCATCGCGACAATCCGGTGGAGGCCTGGGACGCGATCGGCGGCAAGCCCGCGATCCTCGAAGGCTTCGTGAAGTTCAACCGCGAGATCTCGGTCATCGTCGCGCGCGGCCTCGACGGCGCGGTGCGCGCCTATGTGCCGGTCGAGAACCGGCACCGCGATCACATCCTCGCGGAAACGATCGCGCCGGCGCCGATCTCGCGCGAATTGGCCAAGCAGGCCGAGTCGCTGGCGGCGCGCCTCGCCACGCAGCTCGATCTCGTCGGCCTGCTCGCGGTCGAGATGTTCGTCACCGACGACGGCCGCATCCTCGTCAACGAATTGGCGCCGCGCCCGCACAATTCCGGGCACTGGACGATCGACGCCTGTATGGTCAGCCAGTTCGAGCAGCTCGTGCGCGCGGTGTGCGGATTGCCGCTCGGCTCGCCCGAGCGCCACGCCGATGCGGTGATGAGCAACCTGCTCGGCGACGACGTGAACCGCTGGGCCGAGTTCCTGAAGGAGCCCGACGCGCGCCTCCACCTCTACGGCAAGGCCGAAGCGCGCAAGGGCCGCAAAATGGGCCATGTCACCCGCCTCACCACGCGCCAGGACTGGCGCTGACGCTCGCTTCGCGAGCTTACGGGCGAAGCTTCGCTTCGCCAGAAGCTTGACCGAAGGTCAAGCGACGCTCACTCGTACCGCACGAAGGGCCCGTCGTCGCGGTAGGAGAAGATCGGCGTGCGCGTCTCGAAGCGCAGCGGATCGGCGGCGTAGGCGATGATGCGGTTCAGCATGAACTCGGTCACGTCGACGACCGGCATGTTCGCGAGCACCTCGGTCGCCGGATAGTAGCCGAGCTCGGAAAGCTCGCCCGAGCCGGCGATGTCGCCGCGGAATTCCTCGGCGCGCGCGATGAAGAAGCGCGCGTGGAAGCGGATCGGGCTCGAAGGCGAGGTGATCGCGCGGCCGAAATAGCGCAGGCGGTGCAGGCCGGGCGCCAGATTGCGCGCCTTCCACTGCGCCCATTCGGGATGCGCCGTCTCGCCCACGTCGCCGATCTCGGCGAGCAGCAGGCCGGTCTCCTCGAAGGTCTCGCGCACCGCGGCGAGCGCCAGCGCTTCGGCCAGCGCCGCGTCGCCGCGCACGCCCATGCGCGCCACGGCCTGGGCGTCGAGCGGCGTCGCGGCGCGCACGGCGCCGTCGGCCGGATCGAGCCGCCCGCCGGGGAAAACGAAGAAATCCGGCACGAACGCGGCCTTGCGCGAGCGCCTTCCCATCAGCACCTCGGCGCCTTCGGTGCCTTCGCGCCAGATGATCAGCGAACCGGCGTCGCGCGGCTTCACCGGCGCAGCGCCCTCGGCCACGCGCCCATGCCCCAAGGGTCGCCGCTGCGGATAACTGCGCGAATTCGACATGCGGCGAGGCTATCAGGGATACCCGTTCAAATCTCTTCGAAATTCCCGCCGCGGCCCTTGCCGGAGGCGAAGCGGGCGGCGCCGTCGCGGGCGCCTTCGAGCAGCGGCGCGAGGCCCTCGCGGCCTTCCATCTTGAGCGCGGCGGGCAGCTCCATGTCCCATTGACGATAGGCGCTCATGCGGTCGGTGCGCATGCACAGCTCGGGGAAGCGCGCGATCTCCTTGGCGAGCTTCACGGCCTCCACGCGCGCCTGGCCGGCGGGCACGAGGCGGTTCGCGAGGCCCCATTCGTAAGCCTCGCGCGCCTCCACCGGCCGCCCGGTCAGAATCATGTCGAGCGCGCGCCCCATGCCGACGACGCGCGGCAGGCGCACGGTGCCGCCGTCGATCAGCGGCACGCCCCAGCGCCGGCAGAACACGCCGAACACCGCCGTCTCCGAGGCCACGCGCATGTCGCACCAGAGGGCCAGTTCCAGCCCGCCCGCCACCGCGTGGCCCTCCACCGCGGCGATCACCGGCTTCGAAAGGAGGCGGCGCGACGGGCCCATCGGCCCTTCGCCCTCGGGGTCGTAGTCGAGCTTCTTCGCCTCGTCGTTCTTGCGGTCGGCGAAACTCTTGAGGTCGTAGCCGGCGCAGAACACGCCGTTGGCGCCGGTGAATACCGCCACCTTCGCCGCGTCGTTGCGCTCGAAGCTGTCGAACGCCGCGCGGAGGCGGTCCGCCTGCGCCGGATCGACGGCGTTGCGTGCCTGCGGGCGATCCATCGTGACGACGAAAACCGGGCCATCGGATTCGATGAAGAGAGACATGGCGCGCCCCGCTGCTGATCAACGCCGCACATCATCCACCGCCGCGGCCACCGCGGGCAAGGCGGGCGGCGCGCGGCCGGTATAGCTCGGGTCGGGCTTGCGGAAGCGCACGAGCGGCTCCGCGATCACCGTGAGGCTGACGGCGGTGTAGAGGACCATCAGGATCGTCATCGGAACGAGCGCGCGCAGCGCCGTGCCGCGGCGCGCGAACAGCCGCAGCGCCGCCACATGGGCGAGATAAACCGAAATGAGATGCCCGCCCACGATCGCGAGCAGCGCCACGGCCCAGATGGCGCCGGCGTCGATGATGCCGATCTCGGGCTGCCAATGCGCCGTGCCGAAGAGGTTCCAGCCGATGCCGAACGGGTCCGACAAGAGCGCGGCCATCGCCTGGCCCTGCACCAGGAGATACGAAAGATTGTGCGCGAGATTGTAGCCGACGCCGATCGGCACCAGGCTGAGCGCGAAGCGGCTGGCGATCGCGCGGCCGCCCATTCCGGCGCCGGCGGCGCGCGCCATGGCCCACGAGGCGAGGTCATAGGCGCCGAGGAAGGCGAGCCACAACCCGAACAGGGAAAGCGTGGCGGCGATCATGCCCTCGCGGTCGGCGCCGTAGGGGAGAAGGCTGCGCACGCCGCGCTCGATCAGGCGCCAGAGCCCGGTGCCGAGGAAGCCGTCGAACAGCACCGCCGCGAGCATCAACAGTATGAACGCGACCATGCTGCGCGACAGCGGCACGGGGCGCGTGAGGCCTGCGCCCCAGAGCCGGAAGCGGACCGCGCCGCCGTGCCAGCGGATCGGCGCGAAGCGCCCGAGCGTGGCGAAGAACACGGTGAAGGCTTCGCCACGCCGGAGCCAGGTCTCGCGGCCGAACAGAGCCATGCCGGCGAAGGTGGCGAGCGAATAGACGAGCGCCGCGATCGCGATGGTGCGCGGGTGCGACGGCGAGGGATAGACGAGCTCGAACGACACGAAGGCCAGCAGCCACGCCACCGCCGGCCATTCCGCCCAGCGCCGTGGATAGGGAAGCGGCGGCCGCGCGCGGCCAAAGCGCGCGGCGATGCGCGCCGCCAAACGCGCGGTCGTGCGCCAGGGATTGAGATGCGGCCACAGATCGGCGACGAACGCCGCGACGAAGGCCAGGCCAATCCACCACGCGATCCACACCAGCGTGGTGGCCATGTTGCGCGCCGGATGCTGCTCGCCGAACAGCCCCGTCGTGATCGCCAGCAGGAAGAAAGCGAGGCCGAGCGCCTGCAGAATGCGGGAGATGATCGAGAGCGCAGGGCTGGCCGGCTGCCGCCGACTCACGCCGAAGCTGACTGGTGCGGGACGGTGCGCGCGAACGACCAGTGCCACCACGGCGAAAGAGAGCGCCACGGTGAGCGCGCCGCCGAGGATGTAGAGGTGCACGGGCAGCGGCAGGTCGTAGCGGTCGCCAACCGCGTGCGCGAAGGCCGGCGCCGGTGCCGCGGCCGCCCCCAGTGCCAACAAGAAGCGCCGCGCGCTCACCGCGGCCGCACCTCGAGATAGGCGACCGGCGGCGCATGGCGATGCCCCGCCGCTGCGCCGGGGCGATGGACGTTGATCGGATAGCGCCCCGTCGCGCGGGCCGCGAACCGCCACGTGGCCGTGCCGCCGGCCGCGAGGCGCGCCTCGAGATTGTAGCCATGCAGGTGGACCTCGGCCGCGATCTCGCTCCGGAGCGTGATCGCGACCGTGTCCCCTTTACGCGCCGCGAGAATGGTGGGCTCGGCGGGAGCGGCGGCGCCGATGGCGAGCGTGAATACCCGCTCGTCGGCGCGCGCGGCGGACGCGCTCGTGGCCGAAGCTGCGAGCGCAAGCGAAACCGCCGCGGCCGCGATGGCCGCGCCCGCCCTCACGGCGGCGCTACTTCTTCACTTCGTAGGCCGACGAATCCTTGAGGATCGACAGCACCAGCGCCTTGGCCGCGTCGAGCTTGAAGCCTGCGTCCTGATAGACCTCGTAGATGCGGAAGTCGGAGACGCGGCTCAATACGAACCAGCCGAGCTTGTTGGCCTCGGGCGATCCGGCCTTGAAGCCGAGATCGACCGCGGCCGCGTCGATCGCGTCGTAAGCGACCGCCGCCGCGATGTAGTGCGAGAACGACCAAGCGCCGTCGGTATAGGTGGCGAACCACCACTCGAAATGCTGCTGCTTCGCTTTGACGACGATCGGCGGCTTGCCCGCGATCTTGGCCGCTTCGGCCAGCGCGGGATTGAGGCCCTCGCCTTCCCTGTCGAGATCCCAATGCGGATCGAAATGCGCGGCGGCGGTGGCGACAATGATCTCGTCGGCAACGCCGCGATTCATCAGCTCGGCATAGACGACCGCGCCGTGCTCGCCCATCCACTTCCACTTCGCCTTGCCCTTGTCGCCGCCCCAGGATTGCGGATACCAGGC
>CAYZSG010000240.1:0-4280 GCA_964481045.1 uncultured Candidatus Odyssella sp.
TTCGCATCGCCGTGATCGGCGCCGGTTATTTCGGATCGCTGCACGCCGCCAAATTTGCCGCCATCAAGGGCGCCGAGCTTTCCGCCGTCTGCGACGTCCAGCACGAGCGCGCCGAGGCCGTGGCGGCGCCGCACGGCGCCATCGTCGTGACCGACCATAAGAAGCTCGGCGACCTCGCCGATGCCGTCGTGGTCGCAGTGCCCACCATCGCGCATCACGCCGTGGCGAAAGACTGCCTCGAGGCCGGGCTCGACGTGCTGATCGAAAAGCCGATGTGCGAAACGCTGGCCCAGGCCGATGCGCTGATCCGCCTCGCCAAGAGAAAGAAGCGCATCCTCCAGGTCGGCCACCTCGAGCGCTTCAGCCCTGTGATCGACGCGCTCGTCGCGAACGCCAAGGGCGCGTGGTACGTCGAATCGCAGCGCGTCTCGCCATTCCGCGGGCGCGGCGCCGACACCACCGTGATCCTCGACATGATGATCCACGACCTCGACCACGCGATGCGCGTGGCCGGGTCGCCGGTGGTGCATGTGGAGGCCGTGGGCTCGCCGGTGCTGACCGAGACAGAAGACCTCGCGAGCGCGCGCATCCGCTTCGCGAACGGATGCGTGGCGCAGCTCACCGCCAGCCGCATCGGCGGCAAGATCAACCGGCGCCTGCGCGTCTATCAGCGGGAGCGCTACGTGATCGCCGACATGGCCGAGCACAAGCTCACCGTGCTGCATCCCACCAAGGGCGGCAACGGCGTGCTGCCGAGCCTCGTCGGCGAGGACAAGCATTTCCCGCAGACCGACCTGCTGCTGCTCCAGGCGCAAGATTTCGTGGAGTCGGTGCGCAACCGCACGAAGCCCAAGGTGCCGGCGGAATCGGTGCGGCCGGTGCTCGCGGCGGCGCTCGAGATCACCGAAAAGCTGCGCGCCTGGCGCGCCTCGTGGAAATGAGCGCGGCGAAGGCCCCTACGCCGCTGACGCTCGACGAGGCCAACCGCATCCTCGGCGAGATGGGCGCCCCCTGCGTGCGCGAACTCGGCCTCACGGTCGAGGCCGTCGCCGGCAACAAGGTGCGCTTGAAGATGCTCAACACGCCGCATGTGCGCCATGGCGGCGGCGTGGTGTGCGGGCAGTCGCTGATGTCGCTCGCCGACACGGCGATGGTCATCGGCGTAAGCGCGGCGCTCGGCCGCTTCCTGCCGATGACGACGGTGACGCAGACAACGCACTTCCTGCGCGCGATCCGCGAGGGCGACGTGATCGCCGAATGCCGCATCCTGCGTATCGGCCGCAACCTCGCCTTCGGCGAGGTGATGATCTACGCCGAGGGCGGCATCGATCCCGCCGTGCAGGTGACCTCCACCTATGCGCTGATCGGAGAGAAGGCGGCGAAATGAGCGAGACGATCGTCATCGTCGGCGCCGGCCAGGCCGGCGGGCGCGCTGCGCAGGCATTGCGCGCGGCGGGATTCGCGGGCCGCGTGGTGCTGATCGGCGCCGAGAAATATCCGCCCTACGAGCGCCCGCCGCTCTCGAAGGAACTCGTCGTCACCGATGCGGGGCTCGAGAAGGCGCGGCTGCACGATCCCGCCTGGTACGAGCAGAACAAGATCGAGCTCATGCTCGGCGCTCCGGCCGAGGCGATCGACCGCGCCGGCAAGCGCGTGAAAGTCGGCGATGCGTGGATCAGCTACGACAAGCTGATGCTCACCACCGGCGCGCGGGTGCGGAAACTGCCGATCCCCGGCGCGGATCGGCCCGGCGTCTACTATCTCCGCGAATTCGACGACACGCTCGCGATCCGTGCGCGGCTCGCGCCGGGCGTGCGCGCGGTCGTGATCGGCGGCGGCTTCATCGGCCTTGAAACCGCGGCGAGCGCGGTGAAGCGCGGCGCCGCCGTGACCGTGCTCGAAGTGAGCGACCGGCTCATGGGCCGCGCGGTCGCGCCCGAGATCGGCGCCTGGTTCGCCGATCTGCACCGCAAGAAGGGCGTCGACGTGCGCCTCGGCGCGCGCATCAAGGCGATCGAAGGCGCCGGCAAGGTCGAGCGCGTGGCGCTCGAGGGCGAGGCGATCCCGGCCGACATCGTCGTGATCGGCATCGGCATCGTGCCGAACGTCGAGATCGCCGCCGTGGCCGGGCTCGAGGTCGGCAACGGCATCGTCGTCGACGAATTCGGGCGCACCAGCGATCCCGCGATCTGGGCGGCCGGCGATTGCGCGCTCCAGCCCAACGCGTTCCTCGGCAAGAAGCTGCGCCTCGAGAGCTATCAGAACGCCCAGGACCAGGCGATGGCCGTCGCGCGCAACATGATCGGCGAGCCGAAACCCTACGAGGATTCGCTCTGGGTGTGGTCCGACCAGCACGACGTGAATTTGCAGATGACCGGCGCGCCCGAGGGCTACGACAGCCTCGTCTGGCGCGGCGACCGCGCGAGCGGCGCGTTCATGGCGTTCTACATGAAGGACGGCCGCATCGTGGCGATCAACGCGGTGAACATGGGCCGCGAGATGAAACCCGCCCAGCGCCTCATGCAATCGAAGAAAGCCTTCGATCCGGCACTGCTCGCCGATCCGAACGTTAGACTCTTGAAGTTGGGAAAGGACTGATCGCCGGGAATGCGGTTCACCGCTATGGCCACGCCGCGCCGTGGCCGCTAGATCTCGCGCTGGAGCACAGCCCGATGCCGATATTTCTCGACAGACACGATCTGCATGGCCTCAGCGCCGCGGATATCGCCGAAGCGCACCGCAAGGACCTCGAACTCCAGGATCGTTACGGCGTCCGTTTCCTCACCTACTGGTTCGATCAGGCGCGCAGCACCGCCTTCTGCCTCATCGAAGCGCCGGATGCGGCGACCGCGATGCGCGTACACCACGAGGCCCACGGCGAGGTGGCGAGCAACGTCATCCAGGTCGACCTGGCCGCCGTCGAAGCGTTTCTGGGCCGCGTTTCGGATCCGCCCACGCACGGCGCCGCGCCGCTTGACGACACCGCGTTTCGCGCGGTCATGTTCACCGACATCGTCGACTCCACGGGCATGACGCGGCGGCTTGGCGACACGCGCGCCGTGGAGATGATCCGAGCGCATGACGCGCTGGTCCGACGCGCGCTCAGGGACGATGGGGGCCGCGAGATCAAGCACACCGGCGACGGCATCATGGCCTGCTTCGGCGATCCGGCGGCCGCCGTCGACTGCGCCCGCGCGATCCAGCGCGCGTTCGACGCGTTCAATCTCGCCAGCGCCGAGAAGCTGCGCGTGCGCATCGGGATCGATGCAGGCGACCCGATCGAGGACAGCAACGACCTGTTCGGCGCCACCGTTCAGAAGGCCGCGCGCATCTGCCAAGACGCGACGCCCGACGGGATCGTCATTTCCGAGGCGGTGCAGCGGCGGCTCGGGCCGCGCGTTCCCGTGATGCAGCTGGGTCCGCGCGTGCTCAAGGGGTTCGCGGCGGCGATGCCCCTGTATGAGGTTGCGTGGCGATAGGGTGGTCCGCCCGCCCGTTGTTCTTGAGAAGAATAAGTGCGAAGCCGCCGAGGCCCGCGAGCAGGAGCGCCAAATCCTCGGTGACGCCGAGGAACCACGCGGCCGTTCCGCCGATCAGCGACCACAGCACCGGGATGACGGCGAGATACAGCGGCGTGCGGCCCGCCACGAACAGCAGCATGCCCATCGTGAAGATCGTCATCGGGCACGGGGCCACGCCGAACATCGGCGCGCGCGGCCAGCTATGTCCGAGCGCCCAGCCGAGCGCCGGATAGACGATCATCGCGAACACCGCGAGGCCCACGCCGATCCACGACGCCGCGTCGTTGCCGATGCGGAATGCGAGGCGGCCGCGGACGACGCCCGTCCACAGCAGCAGCAGCGCCTGCAAGACGAAGAAAGCGCCAAAAATATCGGCCCAGAAGTTGATCGTGACGAAATAGGTCATGTGATAGACGGCGCCGTTCCACGCCCAGGCGAGCGCGAGAATGGCGGATATGATCCGCCCTGCCCCCGCCATCGGCCGCGCGGCCAGCGCCAGCGCGGCGAGCGCCAGCACATAGGCGGCGATCTGCGCCGGCCAGATCGCGCGGTTGTATTGCTCGAACAGCGCGAAGAAGGCGTCGGGACCGAACGGCAGCACTCAGAACGCCTCGACGGCGGCGACGATGCGCGCGCGCAGCTTCGCGTCGGGCAATCTGCCGTGCAACGCGCCCATGTTCTCGACGAGGTGATCGACGCGCGAGGTGGCCGGGATGACGCAGGTGACGGCCGGGTGCGAGACGACGAATTTCAGCAGCA
>CAYZSG010000240.1:4380-7717 GCA_964481045.1 uncultured Candidatus Odyssella sp.
CCGAGGTAGCGGATGCGGCCGGCCGCCTTCTCCGCGCGCAAGGTTTCGAGATGCGTCTCCCAGCGCAGCAGATTGTGCACCTGGATGAGATCGAATTTCGGGAGGCCCCAGAGCCGGCGCGAATCGGCGATCTGCCGCTTGCCGGTGCCTTCCCACATCGTCCACACCTTCGTGGCCGAGAACAGCGCGCGCTTGTCGGGCACGCGCGCGAGCCCGTGGCCGATCACGGCCTCGGATGAGCCGTACATCGGCGAGGAATCCACCATGCCGCCGCCGCGCGCGAAGAACTCGGCCAGCACCTTCGCGCGCGCGTCGCGCAATGCGCGGTCCTCGCCGACGTTGAACGTGATCCAGGTGCCGAGGCCGATGGCCGGAATCTGCTCGCCGGTGGACGGGATGGCGCGCATGAGCTTCGGCCCCGGCGCGGCGGCCAGGGCCGCGCGCAAGCCGGCCGCCATTGCGCCGGCACCGGCAAGCGAAGCGAGGATCGTGCGGCGGGTCTGCGGCATGTGGAGGCGATCCCTCTTGCGCTGCGCGGACTCTCGGCCGCGCCGCCGCGCGGATCAAGCGGCCCCACGGCCTGTTGAAGTCCGGGGAAGTCGGGGACGGAATCCGGCGGCGCATTCCGCTCCGGTGCCGCATCGCCTATGGTCGTCGCGCATGCAATTCGGCGCATTCGCGGGTTGTCCCCCGCGCATAAGCCTGTGGGCGATGTGGCGGAAAATGTTTGGTTCGCACACGAACGATTGGCGTTCCCGCGACCTCGTGGGCCTTTGGGGAAATGACTCCATACTGTTGATTTCAATGGATAATCGTAAACGCTGCGCGCGTGCATGGCAGTGGCGTGACTCGGTTTCGCGGCGCTGTGGACAATGAACAAGATCGAGACCGAACGGCCCGAGACGGCGCCCGGCGTCCTGCCGTTTCAGGAGCTGCGCGCGCTGGCCGGCCGCGCGATCCTGCCAGCCGAGCCGCTGACCGACGCGCAGCTTCAGCCGGCCAGCCTCGACCTCCGCCTCGGCCGCCGCGCCTATCGCGTGCGCGCGAGCTTCCTGCCCGGGCCGGAGGCGACGGTCGAGGAGAAGATCCGGAAATACGGCCTCTACGATTTCGATCTCTCCGAGGGCGCGGTGCTGGAGCGCGGCTGCGTCTACATCGTGCCGCTGCTGGAATCGCTCGATCTGCCGCAGAGCCTCTCGGGCACCGCGAACCCCAAGAGCTCGACCGGGCGGCTCGACATCTTCACGCGCCTGATCGCCGACCGCAGCTCGGAATTCGACCGCGTGCGCGGCGGCTATTCCGGGCCGCTCTATGCCGAGATTTCGCCGCGCACGTTCGGCGTCCGCGTGCGCACCGGCACGCGGCTTTCGCAGCTTCGCCTGCGCCGCGGGCGCACCGCCGCGAGCAATGCCGATCTGCGCCGCCTGCACGCGCGCGATCCGCTGTTCGAGCAGACCGGCGCCGGCGCCGCCGCCACGATCGAGCGCGGGCGGCTCAGCGTCAGCATCGATCTCGCCGGGCACCCCGCCACCGGCCTCGTCGGGTTCAAGGCGAAACGCGATGCCGGCGTCATCGACTACGACCGCATCGGCGCCTACGACCCGCTCGATTTCTGGGAGCCGATCCGCGCGCGCCAGCACGATTTCATCGTGCTGAACCTCGACGATTTCTACATCCTCGCCTCCAAGGAAGCGGTGAGCGTGCCGCCCGACCACGCCGCCGAGATGGTGCCCTACGACACCGAGGTGGGCGAATTCCGCGTGCACTATGCCGGCTTCTTCGATCCCGGCTTCGGCCATCGCGAGCAGGGCGGCAGCGGCAGCCGCGCGGTGCTCGAAGTGCGCCCGCACGAAGTGCCGTTCATGCTCGAGGACGGCCAGATCGTCGGCCGCCTCGCCTATGAGCGCCTCGCCGCCCTGCCCGAGCGCCTCTACGGCACCGGCATCGGCTCCACCTACCAGGCGCAGGGGCTGCGGCTCAGCAAGCACTTCAAGGAGCCGGTGGGGCTCTGACACACGCGCAAAAAAAAGGGCCCCGGTCGAAACCGGGGCCAAGTCAGGGAGATGCAAGGGAGGGAGTGGCTGGAACATCCAGCCGTGCTCAACCTACGCGAAGGCCATCCGCGGCACAGTGACCGGGGTCACGCCTGCCGAAATTCCCGCGCGCGGCGGCAAATGAAAAAGGCCCCGGCGGGGAGGACGCCGGGGCCCGATCAAAAATTCGGAGGAGGGAGGGGAGGAGTGACCGCGCTGGTCACGATTGGAACCCTACCCCCGCATGTCCAAAGAATCTGTGACCGCAGTCACACCTCAATCGGTTAACGAGATGCACGCCGCTTGCGGGTGCGGGCGGCCTTGCGCGCCGAGGCGCGGCGCGCGGCAGCCGGGCGCTTGGCGGCAGCGCGGCCGCCGCGCGGGCCGCCGATCCGCCCGCCTTTCTTGACCGGCGCCTTGTTCACGCGCTTGCCGCGGCCGGAGCCGCTTTTCTTGCCGCCGCCGGTCATCTTGTTGACGGTGGCCCAGGCGCGCCGCTCGGCCTCGTCTTCGGGCACGCCGCGCTCTTCGTAACCTTCCTCGATATGCTCGGCTTGGCGCTTCTGCTTCTCGGTGTAGTTCGACTTGTCGCCGCGGGGCATGGCTGACTCCTCTTGATCTTTGGCCTCGCCTGGAAACGCGGCGGTCCGCGCGGCGGTTCCGCCACCGCTGCGGAATGAAAAAGGCCCCGGTGGGGAGGACACCGGGGCCAATTCAAGTATTGGGGAGGGAGGGGTGACCTCGTCGGTCACCCGCGAAACCTATGCCAGGCCCCGCCTCCGCGCTGTGAGGAAGGTCACACCCCCACCCCGCTTCGCACAAAAAGAAAGAGCCTCCGGCTGGGGGGCCTGAGGCTCGAGTTGGAGATACAGGGGATAGGGGAATTGCGGTCTTCCGACCGCGACGGTCTCGCGACCGCTGCATAAACCATAGGCTTGGCCCCCCGCCGGGGCTGTGACGGCCATCACAGGTCAACTGTGACGGCTATCACAGGGTTAACAGCGATCGACCTTGCGATGGGTCCAGCGGCCGTCGGGACCGCAGACCGAAAGCGTGGCGTCGATGCGGGATTGCCGGCACACGCTGGCGCCGGTGGCGAAGCGCCCGCGATGCGTGCCGCCGCGAAGATCGGCGCAGCCGCGCCCCTCCTCGCCGAACCAGCCGAGATGCGGCGCCACCGAGATCAGGATTCCGCCCGCCATGACCAGCACGGCCAGCGCGACCCCGCCGCCCACCAGCCAGGCGAAACGGCGCGGCATGGGCGGCTAGACGCGCTCGATCACCAGCGCGGTGCCCTGCCCGAC
>CAYZSG010000241.1:0-7690 GCA_964481045.1 uncultured Candidatus Odyssella sp.
AGCGAGAACATCGTTTCGATGAGGAGCGAGCCCGAGAACAGGATGCCGATGAAGGCGCTCGGGAAGCCCGCGATCACGATCAGCATCGCGTTGCGGAAGACGTGGCGGTAAAGCACGCGCCGGTCCGAGATGCCCTTGGCGCGCGCCGTGATGACGTATTGCTTGCGGATCTCCTCGAGGAAGCTGTTCTTGGTGAGGATCGTGAGCGTCGCGAATCCGCCGATCATCATGGCCACGACCGGCAAGGTGATGTGCCAGAAGTAGTCGCCGATCTGCTGCCAGCGCGTCAGATCGGCGAAATTGTCGGAGTAGAGGCCGCGCAGCGGAAACCACTTCACGACGCTGCCGGTGGCGAAGACGATGATCAGCAGCAGCGCGAACAGGAAACTCGGAATCGCATAGCCCGTGATGATCGCGCCCGAAGACCACACATCGAAGCGCGAGCCGTCGCGCACCGCCTTCATGATTCCGAGCGGGATGCAGACGATGTAGGTGAGGAGCGTGGCCCAGAGGCCGAGCGAGAGCGAGACCGGCAGCCGCTCGATCACGAGCTCGATGACGGTCTTGCCCTTGAAGAAGCTCTCGCCGAGATCGAAGGTGAGGTAGTTGCGGAGCATCAGCAGGAAGCGCTCGCCGATCGGCTTGTCGAGGCCAAGTTGCTTGGCGAGCTTGTCGCGCAAATCCTTTTCGAGCCCGCGGGCGGAGCGCGAATCGCGGCCCTGGTCCGGCGTGCTGCCCTGAACTTCGCGGCCCTCGGCGGCGCCGGTGCGCTCGCCGAGCGAGGGGCCGCCGCGCATCTGCGAGATGATGGTGTCGATCGGCCCGCCCGGGGCCATGTTGATGATGACGAAATTGATGAGCAGAATGCCGATGACGGTCGGCATTATGAGCAGCAGACGGCGGACGATGTAAGCGAACATGCGGCTCAGGTCTGGCTGCGGATGCGCCCTTTAAGCCGCTCCGCCTTGCCCGCGTCATACCACCACGTCATCCACGACGTTCCCCGCCGGTGCGGCGGCGAAACCCCGAACTTGTCCCAGTAGATCAGGCGGTCGACGGCCACGTGCCAGCTCGGCACCACATAGTGATGGTGCAGCAGCACGCGGTCGAGCGCCTTGCAGCGCGCCACGAGCTGCTCGCGGTCCGGCGCGTTGATGATGAGATCGACCAGCTCGTCGATGACCGGATCCTTGATGCCGACCGTGTTGCTGCTGCCGACCGTATCGGCCGCCTTGCTCGACCAGAAGTTCCGCTGCTCGTTGCCCGGCGATTCCGACTGGCCCCAGCCGGCCGTGATCATGTCGAAGTCGAAATTCTCGACGCGCTTCTGATACTGCACCGGGTCGACCATGCGCAGCTCGGCGCCGATTCCGATCCGCTTCAGGTTCGCGACGTAGGGCAGGTAGATGCGCTCGAAGGCCGGCGAAGCGGACAGGATTTCGAAGCGAAACGGCCGGCCGTCCTTGCCGGCGAGCTCGGCGCCCTTGAACTCGTAGCCCGCCTCCTTGAGCAGCGCCAGCGCCGCGCGCGCGCCCTCGCGGATGTTCCCGTCGCCGGAATAAACCGGAAGCGCGTAAGGCTGCGTGAAGACGGTTTCGGGGACGCGGCCCTTGAACTTCTCGAGAATCGCGAGCTCCGCCCCCTGCGGCAGGTCCGTGGCGGCCATCTCGGAGTTTGCGAAATAGCTCAGCGTGCGCTTGTAGGCGCCGTGGAAAAGGTTCTTGTTGGTCCACTCGAAGTCGAACATCAGCGCGAGCGCGCGGCGCACGCGCCAGTCCTTGAACTGGCCGCGCCGCGTGTTCATCACGAAGCACTGCATCCCGGCCGGCCTCTGGTGCGGAACTTCGCTTTTCACCAGCTCGCCCTTGCGCACGGCCTCGATGTTGTACTGCGTCGCCCAGGCCAGCGCCTGGTTCTCGGCGCGATAGTCGAATTCGCCGGCCTTGAAGGCCTCGCGCGCCACCGTGGCGTCGCGGAAATAGTCGAGGCGGATCGTATCGAAGTTGGCGTAGCCGCGGTTCACCGGCAGATCGGCGGCCCAGTAGTCCTTGACCCGCTCGAACGTGATGTAGCGGCCCGCCGAAAGATCGCCGATTCTGTAGGGCCCGTTGCCGAGCGGGCGGTCGAGCGTCACCTGGTCGAACTGCCGGTTCGCCCAATAGGCCCTGGAGAACACGTAGAGCTGGCCGACGATCAATGGCAGCTCGCGGTTGCCGGCGGTGCGGAACGTGAACTTGACCGCGCGGGGGCCCGTAATCTCGGCCTTCACCACGTCGTAGTAGTACTGGCGAAAGCTCGGATGCGCCTTGTCGCTGGTCAGGGTCTCGAACGAGAAGACGACGTCCTCGGCGGTGATCGGCGTGCCGTCGTGATGGCGCGCGCGCTCGTCGATCTCGAAGGCGACCCAGGCGCGGTCCTTCGGCGTTTCGATCGACTTGGCGATGAGGCCGTACATCGTGAAAGGCTCGTCGGACGACGACTTCATCAGCGAATCGAACACGAAGCTCAGGACCGCGGTGACGGGCGTGCCTTTCAGCACGAACGGGTTGAGGCTGTCGAACGTGCTGCCCGCGACGCCCTGATAAATCGCGCCGCCCTTGGGCGCGGTGGGGTTCACGTATTCGAAATGCCTGAAATCGGCCGGGTATTTGGGTGCGCCGTGCATCGCCAAGCCGTGACCCTTGTACAGGTCGGGCTCTGCGGTCTGGGCGCGCGCGAGCGACGGCCCCAGCGCCGAGGCGGCGGCGAGCCCGGCGGCGTTGCGGCCCAGAAGCGTCAGCACGGCGCGGCGAGTCGGCATGGCGTTCCCATCGGCTCGGTCGAAGCGACTGTAAACCATCGCCGCGCCGTGGCGAAAGTATGTCCGTTTCTTCAAGAAGTTGCGAGTGCCCGACCCGGCGCTCACGGCTGGCTGCGGATCTTCCCCTTGAGACGCGCGGCCTTCGCGGCGTCGTACCACCAGTAGCGCGTGGAGGTACCGCGCCGGTGCGGCTCGGGCACGCCGAACTTGTCCCAGTAGAGGATCCGGTCCTTGTCGATGTGCCAGTGCGGGACGACGAAGTGGTGGTGCAGCAGCACGCGATCCAGCGCCTTCGTGCGCGCCACGAGCTGCTCGCGGTCGGGCGCGTTGATGACGAGATCGATCAGCTCGTCGATCGCCTTGTCCTTGATGCCGATGTAGTTCTGGCTGCCCACGAGGTCGGCAGCCGCGCTCGACCACATGCCGCGCTGCTCGTTACCCGGCGATTCGGACTGGCCCCAGCCGCCGCTGATGAGATCGAAATCGAAATTCTCGACGCGCTTCTGGTATTGCGTGGGATCGACGAGGCGCACCGACATCACGATGCCGAGCCGCTGCAGATTCTGCGCGTAAGGCAGCGTGTAGCGCTCGTCGGCCTGGGAGGAGAGCGTCGCCTCGAAGCGCATCACCTCGCTGCCCTTCATCATCCGGCCGTCCTTGAACTCCCAGCCGGCCTCCTTGAGCAGAGCAAGGGCTTCGCGCAGGCCGGCGCGGATGTTGCCGTCGCCGGAATAGACGGGAAGCGAATAGGCCTGCTTGAACACGCTGTCGGGGATGCGGCCCTTGAAGCGCTCGAGGATCTCGAGCTCCTTGCCCTCGGGCAGGCCTTTCGCGGCGAGATCGGAGTTGGCGAAATAGCTCAGCGAGCGGACATACTGGCCGTGGAAGATGTTCTTGTTCGCCCACTCGAAATCGAACACCAGCGCGAGCGCGCGGCGCACGCGCCAATCGGCGAACTTCGGCCGCCGCGTGTTGAAGATGAAGGCCTGCATGCCCTGCGGCAGCGAATTGGGCACCGGGCGCTTGATCAGCAGGCCCTGCCGCACCGCCGCCGTATCGAACTGCGTGGCCCAGGCGAGCGCCTGATTCTCGTAGTGATAATCGAACTCGCCGGCCTTGAACGCCTCGCGCGCCACGGTCGTGTCGCGGAAATAATCGATGCGGATGACGTCGAAATTGTCGTGGCCGCGCGCCGTGGGCAAATTCGCCGCCCAATAGTCCTTGACGCGCTCGAAGGTGATGAAGCGGCCGGGCTGGACCTCGCCGACCTTGTAGGGGCCGCTGCCGAGCGGCTTTTCCAGCGTCACCTTGCTGAACTCGCGCTTGTCCCAATAGGCCTTCGAAAAGATCTGGAACTGGCAAAGGATGAGGGGAAGCTCGCGGTTGCCGGCGCTCTTGAACGTGAAGCGCACGGTCGCCGGGCCCGCCTTCTCGGCTTTCACCACATCTTTGTAGTATTGCCGATAGCTCGGATGGGCCTTCTCGCTCACGAGCGTTTCGAACGAGAAGATCACGTCGTCGGCGGTGATCGGCGAGCCGTCGTGGAAGCGCGCGCGTTCGTCGATCTCGAACGCGACCCAGGCGCGGTCCTTCGGCGTCTCGATCGATTTCGCGACGAGCGGGTAGTAACTGAAGGGCTCGTCCTCCGCGGCGTGCATCAGCGTGTCGAACACATAGGTGCCGATGCCGCTGGCCACCGTACCCTGGAGGATGAACGGATTGAGGCTGTCGAACGTCGCGTCGCCCACGCCGGTATAGAGCGAGCCGCCCTTGGGCGCCGCGGGATTCACATAGGCGAAATGCGGGAAGCCCGGCTTGTATTTGGGCTCGCCGTGCATGGCGAGGCCGGGGCCCTTGAACGTGTCGCCGGCGGTTTCGGCCGCGGCCGGCCGCCAGGCCGTCGCCGCGGCGGCGGAGCCGGCGATGCCGGCGAGAACGTGACGGCGCGTCCATCGGCGATGCATGCAACCCTCGCTACGGTGCTGTTCGGCTCCGGGGCGGCGTCATCAAGCACGGGCGCGGCGCCGCTGGTGTGAACTTCTTCACACCCCATAATCGACTCAAGCGGCGAGGAGCGCCAGCGCCGCCTTGTGGATTTCGGGGTTGGCGCCGGCGAGGAAGGTTTCGCCCGAGCGGGTCGTGAGCGGCGCGCCCATCCAGTCGGTGACGACGCCGCCGGCTTCTTCGACGATCGGCACCAGCGCCAGGAAATCCCACGGCTTCAGGAGCGCGTCCGCCATGAGATCGACGTTGCCGCTGGCGATCATGCCGACCGCGTAGCAATCGACGCCCCAGCGCGTGAACGCGCATTCGGCGGCGAGCCGCGCGTGCTTCGGCGCCTTCCAGCCGGTGAACATCTCGGGCGTGGTCGAGGTGAGGATGGCGCTCTTGAGCGGCACCGGCGGCTTGGCGCGCGCGGGCTTGCCGTTGAACAGCGTGCCGTGGCCCTTCAAGCCGATCCACCGCTCGCGCTGGATCGGCTGATCGAGGATGCCGAGGATCGGGCGCCCGTTCTCGCAGAGCGCGATCAAGGTGCCGAACAGCGGCACGCCGCAGAGGAAGGCCTTGGTGCCGTCGATGGGATCGATCACCCATTCGTGGACGGCGTCGGGCCGCGAGCGGCCGTGCTCTTCGCCGTAGAGGCCGTGCTCGGGAAATTCCTGCGCGATGATCGCGCGGATCGCGGCCTCGGACTCGCGATCAGCCTTCGTGACCGGGCTGCCGTCGCCTTTGAGATCGACGACGATGCCAGAGCGGAAATAAGGACGGATCACCGCGCCGCTTGCGTCGGCGAGGCGGTTCGCGAACGCGACGAGGCGTGCGGGATCGAGCGCGGTCACGACCGGCCGCGCGGGACGCCGAAGCGGATCAGTTCTTCTTCTCTTCAGCCGGCGGCGTGGCCGGCTTCGGCTCTTCGGCCTTGGGCGGCTCGGCGGCCTTGGGAGCTTCGGCAGGCTTCGGCGCCTCGGCCGGCTTCTCGTCGGCCTTCGCCGGCTCGGGCTTCTTCTCTTCGGGCTTGGCCGGCTCGGCCTTCTTCTCTTCCGGCTTCGCGGGCTCCGCCTTCTTCTCCTCGGGCTTCGGCGCCTCGGTCTTCTTCTCGACCACGGGCAGCGGCTTCGGCGCGTCGCTGAGCGTGCGGAGATAGGCGATCACCTGCGCGCGCTGCTCGGCATTGGCCATGCGGAATGCCATCTTGCTGCCGGGGATCAGGCCGCCGGGATTGGCGATGTACTTGAACAGGTCGTCGTAGGTCCATTCGCCGCCGGCGTTCTTGAGTCCGTCGGAATAGGCGTATCCCGCGTGGCTGCCCTTCTTGCGGCCGACGATGTCGTAGAGGTTGGGGCCGACGCCGTTGGCGCCGCCCTTGGCGAAGGTGTGGCACGAGGTGCAGGCCTTGGCGCGCGACTCGCCGGCCTTGGGATCGGCCGTGGCGATCAGCTCGGCCGCCGGCTTTTCCGGCTCCTTCGTTTCGGGCGTCGTCGGCTGCGTCGCCTCATGGCCCGGCTTGTCCTTGGGCGGATGGTACTGCGGCACGAGCGTGTTGCCGACCTTGCCGATGACCATCACGAGAAGCAGCGTGCCGATGATGGCGCCGGCGATCTTGTTGAATTCCATCGGTGACTCTCGCAGCCCGTTGATGCGGCGGCGCGCCCTGGAGCGCGCGCGGCCAAACCGTTTTCCCTGGAACGCGGAAGGTTATATGGTCCGCGTCCCTCAGCGTCATCCGCGAAGCCGCGCGGGGAAACAAAGGCTTCACGCGGCATAGTGTCGCAAATTTCGGGCAGGATCGGCAAGGCGTGGCCGCGCAGAATCCCATCGTCCTCATTCCCGCGCGCCTCGCGGCGACGCGCCTGCCCGACAAGCCGCTGGCCGACATCCACGGCGCGCCGATGATCGTCCATGTCTGGCGCCGCGCGGTGGAGGCGCAGTGCGGGCCGGTGATCGTGGCCGCCCAGGAGCCCGCGATCGCCGAGGCCGTGGAGCGCGCGGGCGGCCGCGCAATTCTCACCGGCGCGCAGCATCCCTCCGGCACCGATCGCATCTTCGAGGCGCTCGGCAAGGCCGACCCCGCCGGCAAGCACGACGTGATCGTGAACCTCCAGGGCGACCTGCCGGCGATCGACCCGGCCGACGTTCGCGCGGTGCTGGCGCCGCTCGCCGATCCCGCGGTGGACATCGCGACGCTCGTCGCCGAATGCCGTGAAGAGTACGAGCGGCGCGAGCCGAGCGTCGTCAAATGCGTGACGGCGTTCGCGCCGGGGCAGCGCATCGCGCGCGCCCTCTATTTCTCGCGCGCGCCGGTGCCGACCGGCGACGGGCCGCTCTATCACCACATCGGCCTCTATGCGTTTCGCCGCGCAGCGCTCGCCCGCTTCGTGGCGCTGCCGCCGAGCCCGCTCGAGAAGCGCGAGCGCCTCGAGCAGTTGCGCGCGCTCGAGGCCGGCATGCGCATCGACGCCGCGCTCGTCGACAAAGTGCCGTTCGGAGTCGACACGCCCGCGGACCTCGACCGCGCCCGCGTCCTGCTCGCGCCGAAGAAGTGAAGGGAACAGGAGGCGGGGAGGCGGGGAGAAGTGAAGCAAGGAAGAAAGGTTCACCACAGAGGCACAGAGGCACAGAGAAGAGAATGATTGCGCGCGAAGCCGCGCGCATTGGCACGCAGCCGGATTTCTTTGCGCCGCCCTTGCGGCGCTGTCCTTCCTTCTCGGTGTCTCTGTGCCTCTGTGGTGACCCTATATTCTTTCTTCTCCCCGCCTCCCCGCCTCCTGTTCCCTTCCCTTTCTTTGTAGCGGCCGGCGTGGTAACCGCCGCGTCTCACCTCATCAGCGCCCCATTCCCATGCCGAACGCCGCGAACCGAATCGCTTTCCAGGGCTATCCAGGCGCCTAC
>CAYZSG010000242.1:0-7622 GCA_964481045.1 uncultured Candidatus Odyssella sp.
CGAAGTCCATGAGGCCGTACAAACCGGAGAAGCTGAGTGCTGACCGGCGAGCGATTGGGCGCCGCGCCGGCGAAGCATCGCACCGCCCGGCGCCGACGGCAAGCGCGGCAGCGGCTAGGGCTCCTCGCCCATGCGCGCCAGGGCCTGCCGCGCTTCCGCAAGATTGGGCGCGCGGCGATAGGCCGCGCGATAGTCGCGGATCGCGGCGGCGCGCTGGCCCAACCCTTCGTAGGCCTGGCCGCGATACATGTAGAACACCCCCGCCTCCGGACGCTGCTTCACGGCGCGATCGAACTCCGGGAGCGCCTCGCGGAAGCGCTTCAGGCCGAGCATCGCGTGCGCGCGGCCGAGGCGCGCCGAGTCGTGGTCCGGCGCCCGCTTCAGCATCGCCTCGAAGCTGGCGAGCGCCCGGCCATAGCTCTTGAGGCGCAGCGCGATGATTCCGCGCCACTCCAGAACCTGAAGGTGGTCGGGCGCGATCGCGGCGGCGCGGTCGATATCGTCCGCGGCGTCGCCGATGCCGTCGGGGCGGCGGAGGTGAAGCTGCGCGCGCGCAACGATGGCCTTGACGGTAGCCTCCCGGCCGAGCTTGCCCGAATCGATCACGCGCGTGCAGGCTTTTACGCGCGCATCCTGGTCGTAGGGGCCGTGGCAATACTGCTCGTCGCTCTTGCCGTCGGTGACGCCGAGGCGCGCCAAGCCCATCTGCGCATGGTAATTGCCCGGCGCCATCGCGAGCAGGCGGCGATAATCGGCGATCGCCGCCTCGCGCTTGCCGCCAAGCTCATAGGCCTGCGCGCGCAGGAGGAGTGTTGGCTGATGATTGGGAGCGAGGTCGCGGGCGAACGAGAAATCGAGCGCGGCCTTGTCGTATTGTTTCGTGCCGAGATAGGTCTGGCCACGCGCGAAGTAGCTGTTGGCATCGCGCGGATCGAGCTCGATCGCTCGCGTGAACGCCGTGGCGGCGCCGGCCGCGTCGTTCATCTGCTGCAGGATCAGGCCGCGCTGATAGAAGGCAAGGGCGTACGTTTCCTGCAAGGCGATGGCGCGGTCCGCGTCCTTCAGCGCATCCTCGTTCCTGCCGAGAGCGCGAAGCGAGACGGCGCGTTTGACCAGCGCAAGCGGAAAATCCGGCGCCAGGGCAAGGGCCTCGTCGAGATCCTTGAGGGCGTCCTTGTGGCCGCCAAGAGCTTGCAGCTGGTGGGCCCGATTGACGAGCGCAGCCGGATTTCGCGGCTGAAGCAGCAGCACCTGGGAGTAGTCGCGCAGCGCTTCGTTGTATCGTCCAAGGCGGTTGTAGGCGTAAGCGCGGTTGAAGTACGCGGCGGCCACGGTCTTGTCGTCGTAGTCGCCGGATTCGATGACCTGCGTGCAGCCGGCAATCACGACGTCGTCGGCGTAGCTCCCTGCATCGCACGCCACGCGCTCCCGTGGCGTCGTGAGGTAGGCCCAGATCTTCTCGCCTGTGAAGTAGATCGTCGCCTTGGTGGCGACGACGATGATCATGATTGGAATCCACCAATACCAGCGCACGGCGCCGCTCCTTATCCGGAATGGCGCCGGAATAGCGGTGCTACGGTTAATCGCCGGTTACGCGGCCCGATATATCAGGAGCGCGATTTGCCTCAGGCCTTGGCCCGCACCGGCGGCCCCGCGAAAGGCTTCGCGAAGGGGCCGAGCGCGGTCATGTCGACCTCGACGATGGCCGGCCCGGGCACCGCGAGCGCGGCATCGAGGGCCCGCTCGAAGGCGGCGTTGCTGTCGACGCGACGGTGCGCGAGGCCGACGGCGCCGGCGAGCTTCGCGAAATCGGGCGTGACGAGATCGGCATAGGCGCGGCGGCCGCCGTAATGCGCGTCCTGAATGTTGCGGATCACGCCGTAGCCGCCGTCGTTCATCACGATGTAGACGACGTTGGCGCGCTCCTGCACCGCGGTGGCGATCTCGCCGGCGGCGAGCATGAAGCCGCCGTCGCCGACCAGCGCGATCGTCTTCGCGTCGGGCCGACCGAGCGCGGCGCCGATCGCCATCGGCACGCCCTGCCCGATCGCGCCGCCGAGCGAATGCACGCCCTGGCGCGGATCGCCGAGCGCGGTGTGGCGATTGCCCCAGGTGCTGTTCGAAAGCGTGATGTCGCGCACCCACGGCGCGCCCTTGGGCAGGCGCGCGCGCACCGCATCGGCCAGCGCCGTGTAGTTGGCGCCCAGCGCCTCGCGCATGCCGGCCACGGCGGCGGCGCGCGCGCCGGCGAGCTCGCCGGCGAAGGCAGGGGCGATCCCGAGCTTGCCGGCGACGCGCTCGGCGAGGCCTGCGAGGAACAACGCCGCGTCGCCCTGCACGAAAAACGCGGCCGGATAAGCGCGGCCATCCATCGCCGCGTCGACGTCCACCTGGATCAGCGGCTGCGGCAGCTTCAGGCTGAAGCGCAGCGTTTCGTTGCCGCGCAGGCGCGAGCCCACCGCGATCATCAGATCGCAGCTTGCGTAGAATTTCTCGACGGCGGGTTGAAGGTTGAACGCGCCGAGGCTCAGCGGATGATCCTCGGGCACGACGCCGCGGCCGTTGATGCTGGTGACGATGCCGATGCCCATCGCCGCGAGCCGGCGCGCCGGCGCGGCCGCGCCGCGCGCGCCGCCGCCGAGCCACAGCAGCGGGCGCTTGGCCGCGATCAGCCGCCCGGCGACGCGGTCGAGCAGCGCCGGCGCCGGCGCCAGCGGCACGACCGGGGTCGGCGTGAAATCATCGGGCCACGGCGCGGGCGAAACCTGGATGTCGATCGGAATCTCGATCGACACCGGACCCATCGGCGGGGTCTGCGCCGTGCGCGCGGCTTCGCGCAGCACGCCGAGCGCCTGATGCGGCGCGAGGATGCGGAAATAGGCCTTCGACACGGCTTTCAGCATCGCCGGCTGGCCGGGCGATTCGTGGATGTTTGCGCGGCCCTTGTCGAGATCGTTGCTCTCGATGTTGCCGGTGAAATGCAGCAGCGGCGTGCCCGCGTTCACCGCCTCGAGCAGGCTGCCGGCGGCGTTGCCGGCGCCGACGCCGGTCGACGTGACGCCGACGCCGAGCCCGCCGGTCACGCGCGCATAGGCGTCGGCCATGTTGAGGGCGCCTGCCTCGCCGCGCGCCGGCACGAAGCGGATGCGGTTGCGCCGCGCGAACGCGTCCAGGATCGGCATGTTGTGGATCGAGATCACGCCGAACGCGGTGGTGACGCCGCATTCCTCGAGAAACGCGGCGATCACGTCGCCCACGGTGGCGGCCATCGTTGCGGTCTTGTCAGGCAAAGCGGGACACTCCGCCGGCCACCTCGAGCGAGGCGCCGGTGATGAACGAGGCGGCGGGCGAGGCGAGGAACGCGATCGCGGCGGCGGGCTCCTCGGGGCGGCCGAGGCGGCCGACGAGGATGCCCTTTTCCTTGGCGAGCTTGGCCATCCACTGCTCTTTCGTCTCGCCGCCCTTGGCCTGCGCCTCGTAGCGGCGCTGCCACTGGCCGGAATCGACGATGCCGAGCAGGATCGCATTCACGCGCACGCCCTTGGGCGCGAATTCGACGCTCATCGACTTCGCGAGGTTCTGCACGCCGGCGCGCAGGGCCGAGGTGGCCACCATGTGCGGCTCGGGCTGGCGCGCCAGCAGAGAATTGACGACGACGACGGCCGCGCTCTTCGATTTCTCGAGCGCCGGCACGAAAGCGCGGGTCGGATAGATCACGCTGAAGAACTTCAGGCGGAACTCGTCGCCCCAGGCCTCGTCGGCGGTATCGGCGAAGGTGCTGAGCCGCCCCTGCCCCGCATTGTTGACCAGGATATCGGCGCCGCCGAAACGCGCAACCACCTTGTCGCGGAACGCTTCCACCTGCGCCTTGTCGAGGACGTCGCAGCGTTCGGCGAGCACGGCGTCGCCATGCTGCTGGCGCAGCGGCGCGGCCGCCTGCGCAAGCCGATCGGCATCGCGCCCGCACAGCGCTACGTTGCAGCCCTCGGCGAGCAGCAGCTTCGCCGTGGCGAGGCCGATGCCGCTCGTGCCGCCGGTGACGACCGCGCGCAGTCCTTTGAGACCGAGGTCCATTATTCCCTCTCCGCTTGCGGGAGAGGGGAAAGGGGTGAGGGCACGGCGCCGAAGCGGTGGCACCACACCGGTTCAAGCACGGCGCACTCCTTCGCCCCGCTCGCTACGCGTTGGCAACCCCTCATCCCTGCCCTTCTCCCCCAAGGGGAGGAGGGTGCTTTTGCGCGCTCAATCATCTCAACCCTGCCAACCAGGGTCCGGTTTGCCGGCCATGTATTCGCGGAAGCCGGGCGGCGGCGGGCCGGCGGTGCCCCAGCGGTCCATGAGATGCGGCACGCGGCGCCACACCTGCGGCTCGTGCGTGGCGTCGTCGACTTGCTGAATCTCGGTCGTGTATTCGACGACGAAATCGTTGGGATCGGTGAAATAGGCGAACACGTTGTTGCCGGGCCCGTGGCGGCCGATGCCCCAGCCGACCGGCTTGCCCTTGCTCTTCAAGCGCCCGACGCCGCGCATCAGCGCGTCCACGCTCGGCATCTCGAATGCGATGTGGTTGAGCGAGGCGTGATCGGCGCGGTTGAACGAGATCGAATGGTGGTCGCTGTTGCAGCGGATGAACACCATCTGGTTCTCGGACCAGTCGCTGATGCGGAAGCCGAGCGCCTCCTCGTAGAAGTGCAGCGCCTTTTCGAGATGCGGCGTGTTGAGCACGACATGCGTGATCTTGCGCGGCGCGTCGGGCCGGTCCGGCGAATCGGGATACTGCTCGACGCCGCAGGAGAGGCGCAGCAGCCGGTTGTCGGGATCGACCGCGTCGAAGCCCACGCCGCCGCCGGGCGTGTCGAGCGCGCGGATCGGCGCCGCGATCTTCACGCCGCGGCCGGCCAGTTTGATGTGCAGCGCCTTCAGCGCCGCCTCGTCCTGCACCGCGAAATTGAGATAGACGATCCCGCGCTGCGGACGGTCGTAGAGCGCCAGGATATGGTGTTCCGGACCGGAGCCGCGGAAATACGCGGAACCCGGCGCGTCGGCGATCTTGGTGAGGCCCCAGGCTTCGGCGAACCACGGCGCCGCGGCGGCGACGTTGGGGCCGCCGAGCGCGATTCCGCGCAGGCGGCTGACACGGGCGTTGGTCATTGGCCGCTTCTCCTCGTCTCGGGCACGCGCGGACGCCGGTGGCCGAGCCATTCCGAGATCGTCTTGGCCGCGTGCACGACCTGATCCTTGATCGCCGATTCGAGCGCGCTGGCCGAGACGGTCGATTCGGGCGTCGAGATGTTGATCGCCGCGACGACATTGCCTTCGGCATCCAGCACCGGCGCCGCCACGCTGGCGATGCCCGCCTCGAAGTTCGAGCGCGACACGATGTAGCCGCGCGCCCGGTCGCCCTCGAGCGTCGCGAGCAGCGCCTTGAGCGTCGTCGGCGTCGCGGCCGTGAAGCGCGCGAGCGTGCGGCCCGTGAAGCGGCGGCGGACTTCGTCGGCGGGAAGCTGCGCGAGGATCGCGCGGCCCATGCTCGTGGCGTGCGCGGGAAAGCGCGTGCCGATGCTGATGCGCGAGGTGAGCGCCTTCTTGTCGGCGTAGCGCGCGATGTAGACGATCTCCGTGCCGTCGAGCACGGCGAGATGCGCCGAGCAGTCCGTGCGGTCGCGCAGCGCCTCGAGATGCGGGCGCGCGATCTCGGCCAGTTCCTGCGAGGCGAGATAGGCGAAGCCGAGGCTCAGCACGCGCGGACCGAGCCGGTAGGTCTTGCGCTCGGAGTCGCGCGCGAGGAAGCCGAGCTCGGCCAGCGTGTAGACGAGGCGGTATGCGGCCGATCGCGTCATGCCGATGCCGCGCGCGAGCTCGACCAGCGACAGCTCCTCGCGGTCCGGGCCGAAGCATTCGAGCAGGGCCAGGCCGCGCGCGAGCGCCGGAACGAGATAGCGCTCGTCGAGCTTCGGCAGGCCGGGCGGCGTCGTGGGGACTTCGTTCATGCGGTCACCGCGGCTTGCGCGAGGAATTGTTCGACCAGCGCATTGAAGCGCTCGGGCGCCTCGAGATACGGCAGGTGCCCGATGCCTTCGATCAGCTCGAAACGCGCGCCGATGGCCGCTGCGACTTTGCGGTTGCCTTCGGGCGGCGTCACCGTGTCCTCGGCGCCGCAGACGACGAGCGCCGGCGCGCGGCAACCCGCCAGCTCGGCGAAGATGTCGCCGAGCGAAAGCATGCGCGCCGCCTGGCCGTAACCCTTGGGGCGGATCTTGCCCATCACGCGCTGCGCCAGGGCCCGCGCGCCCGGCGCGGCCTTGGGGCCGAGCAGCTTGCCGACGCGCTTCTCGGCCATGCCGGCGGGACCCAGCTCGGCCACGTCGTCGAGCCGCTGCATCAGCTTCTCGTTGCGGTCTTCCTCGGAAAGCCTGCCGTGACCTGCGGCGGCATCCGAGAGCACGAGCGCGCCGACGCGCGCCGGATGGCGCCGCGCGAACGCCGAGGCCATCAGTGCGCCCAACGAATTGCCGACCAGCGCTGCGCGCGCGATGCCGAGCGCGTCGAGCAGGCCCGCCAGCGCCTCGGCGTAGTCCGCCGCGGCCGGCGCGAGCGGATCGAGATCGCCCGAACCGCCATAGCCCGGCGCGTCCCACGCGATCGCGCGATGTGTCTTTCCGAAATGCGCGAGCTGCGCCTGCCAGCCCTCGGACGAGGAGCCGATGCCGTGCAGGAACACGATCGCGGCGCCGGCGCCGGATTCGCGATATCCGATCTTGAGGCCCGCGGCGGTGGTCGCCGTCTTCAACGGATAATCGGTCATGCGCTCCCTCAATTCAGCACGAAGCCGCCGTTCACGGGCAGCAATTGGCCGGTGACGAACGCCGCACCATCGGACAGCAGGTAGAGCACCGCGCCGACGACGTCGTCAGGCTGCTGCGCGCGCGGCATCGCGCGGCCGTTCATGTAAAGCTCGTGGCGTTCCTTGGGCACGTATTGCGTGGCCTCGACCTCGGTCAGGCCCGGCGCCACCGCGTTCACGGCAATTCCGTCAGGACCCATCTCGCGCGCGAGAGAGCGCGTCATCGCAATCACGGCGCCCTTGCTCGCGACGTAGTGCAGCAAGCGTGGCGCGCCCCACAGCGCGGTGTCGGAAGCGATGTTGACAACGCGGGCGCCGCCCGCGCCTTTCCGCAGCCACGGCGCGCAGGCTTTCGTGGCGAGCCAGGTGCCGCGCACGTTCACGCGCATCACCTTGTCCCACGTGTCGATGTCGATTTCCTCGAAGGTCTTGCCGCCGATGCCGGTGGCGATCGCGCCGTTGTTGACCAGCCCGTCGATGCGGCCATAACGCCTGCCGACCGCCTCGGCCATCGCCGATACGCTCGCGGGCTCGCCGAGATCGAGCGGCACGAACATCGCTTCGTGTCCGGCCTTGGCGAGCGCAGCCGCGCTGGCCTTGCCCCACTCTTCGACCAGTTCGGCCACGACCACCGCCGCGGCGCCGGCCCTGGCCGCGCCCTCGGCGAAGGCGCGTCCGAGCCCGCGCCCGGCGCCGGTGACGACGATGATCTTGCCGGTCAGGGCGGTCATGGCAGGGCGCGCTTTCTCAATACCCGTCATGCCGACCGTAGCGAGCC
>CAYZSG010000243.1:0-7548 GCA_964481045.1 uncultured Candidatus Odyssella sp.
GCATCCGGATTGCCTCGTGTTCTACCGGATGGGCGATTTCTACGAGCTGTTCTTCGAGGACGCCGCGGCCGGCGCCAGGGCGCTGAACCTCACGCTCACCTCGCGCGGCGAGACGGTGGGCGGCCGCTCGGTGCCGATGGCCGGCGTGCCGGTGCACGCGGTGGAAGCCTATCTCGCGCGCCTGATCCGCGCCGGCTTCAAGGTGGCCGTGTGCGAGCAGATGGAGGATCCCGCCGAGGCGAAGAGGCGCGGCGGCGCCAAGGCGATGGTGCGGCGCGAGGTGATCCGCATCGTGACGCCGGGCACGCTGACCGAAGAGGCGCTGCTCGATTCGCGCCGCAACAATTTCCTCGCCGCCGTGGCCGAGGCCGAGGCGCAGACCGCGCTCGCCTGGCTCGACATGACGACCGGTGATTTCGCCTGCGAGCAGATTGCGCGCGGCGGGCTGGGCGCCGCGCTCGCGCGCATCGAGCCGGGGGAAATTCTCGTCGCGGATCGCCTCATCCAGGCGCCCGAGCTGTTCGAAACCTTCGCCGCGTGGAAGGCGCAGCTTTCGCCGCTGCCCGGCAGCCGCTTCGACAGCGAGAGCGCCAAGCGGCGGCTGATGAAGCTCTACGCGATGCAGGCGCTCGATGCACTCGGCCCGTTGAGCCGCGCCGAGATCGCGGCCGCCGGCGCGCTCGTCGATTACGTCGAGCTCACGCAGAAGGGCCGCGTGCCGCGGCTTGGCCGGCTCGCGCGCGTGGCCGATGCCGGCCTCATGGAGATCGACGCGGCGACACGGCGCAACCTCGAGCTCACGCGCAATTTCGCCGGTGAGCGCAAGGGCTCGCTGCTCGCCGTCATCGACCGCACGCTCACCGGCGCCGGCGCGCGCCTCTTGGCCGCGCGGCTGGCAGCGCCCTCGACAGAGCCCAAGGTGATCGCGGCGCGGCTCGACATGGTGACGTGGTTCGCGGACGCGACGAGTGCGCGCGAAGCCGTATGCGCCGCGCTGAAGCGCTGCCCCGATCTCGAGCGCGCGCTTTCGCGGCTGGCGCTTGGGCGCGGCGGACCGCGCGATCTCGCGGCGTTGCGCGACGGGCTTTCCGAAACGGAGACCTTGCGCAAGGCGCTGGGCGGTCCGCTGTTGCCGCCGCTGCCGAAGGGCCTGCACCTGGCGCAGCGCGGACTCGGCCAGCACTTGGCGCTCGTGGACCGTCTTTCGCGCGCGCTTGGCGACGAGCTGCCGCTGATGGCGCGCGACGGCGGCTTCATCCGTCCCGGTTATTCCGCGGCGCTCGACGAGCAGGTGAAGCTGCGCGGCGAAGGCCGCCAGCTCGTCGCGGCGCTGGAGGCGCGGTACCGCGCCGAGACCGACATCTCATCGCTGAAGATCCGGCACAACAACGTGCTCGGCTACTACATCGAGGTGACTGCGGCGCAGGCCGGCAAATTGCCGAAGGACGCGGGCTCGAAATTCATTCAGCGCCAGAGCATGGCGAACGCAACGCGCTATACGACGGTGGAGCTTTCCGAGCTCGAGGAAAAGATCGCACGTGCGGCCGACAAGGCGCTGGCGCTGGAGATGGCGCTGTTCGACGATCTCGTCATCGAAGCGATCGCGCGCGGCGACGCGATCGGGGAGGCCGCGCGCGCGATCGCCGAGCTCGACGTGGCGGCGGGCCTCGCGGTGCTCGCCATCGAGCGGCGCTATTGCCGCCCGCGCGTCGATGATTCCAAGCAGTTTCTCGTCAAGGGCGGGCGCCACCCGGTGGTGGAGGCGCTGCGCCCCGAGGCGCCGTTCGTGCCGAACGATTGCGATCTGGCGCCCGAGCGGCGCCTCTGGCTGCTGACCGGCCCCAACATGGCCGGCAAAAGCACGTTCCTGCGCCAGAACGCGCTGATCGCGATCCTCGCGCAGATGGGTTCATATGTTCCGGCAGCCGAGGCGCGCATCGGCGTCGTCGACCGGCTGTTCTCGCGCGTCGGCGCCGCCGACGATCTCGCCAGCGGCCGCTCCACCTTCATGGTCGAGATGGTGGAGACGGCGGCGATCCTGCATCGCGCCAGCGAATCCTCGCTCGTGATCCTCGACGAAATCGGCCGCGGCACCGCGACGTTCGACGGGCTATCGATCGCCTGGGCGACGGTCGAGCACCTGCACGAGATCAACCGCTGCCGCGCCCTCTTCGCCACGCATTATCACGAGCTGACGGCGCTTTCCGCCCGCCTCGCCGCCCTCGCCTGCCGCACGATGCGCGTGAAGGAATGGGAAGGCGACGTTGTGTTCCTGCACGAGATCGCCGCCGGCAACGCCGACCGCTCCTACGGAATCCACGTGGCGCGGCTCGCCGGCATGCCCGCCGCCGCGATCGCACGCGCCGAGGAAGTGCTCGCGCAGCTCGAGGCCGGCGAGCAGAGCGGCCGCCTCGCCTCGCTGGCCGACGATCTGCCGCTGTTCACCACCGCCGTGGCGAAGGCGCCCAGGAAGCCCGGCGGTTTCGGCGAGCCCTCGGCCGCCGAGCGCGAACTGGCCGCGCTCAATCCCGACGAACTCACGCCGCGCGCGGCGCTCGATGCGCTCTATCGCCTGAAAGGCCTCGTGCGCTGACAGAGAATCGAAGGCTCAACTCGTCATCCCGACCGGAGCGAGCCGTCTTCGGCTCGCGGAGCGGAGGGATGGCGGCGCAGTTGTCCATAGCCACTGCGTCGCGATCCTCCACCACGCGCCCGCGCAATGGCGCAGCCGTTTCGGTCGGGATGACGTTGAATGAAATGACGCGTTGGCGTCAGTTCGCCTTCACCGTGAGGCCGAGATCCCCGGTGAGCTTGTCGATCGCGGCCGGATCGGGCTTGCCCATGATTCCCATGATCTGCATGACCGCGAACGGCGCCGAGGGCTTGGCCTCGATCGCGATCGTGCCGGGCTTGCTGAGGAAAGTTTCGGCCGCGGCGGCCGCTTCTTTCGCGATCTTGAACGGCGCCGCCTTCGCCTGGCCGATCGCCGCGAGCATCTGCGCCTTCATGTCGGCTTCGCTCTTTTTCTCCTTGTGCGCGCCGAACTTGATCATCTTCGCCGCGCCGCCCGCATCCTTAAACGCGATGCGCAGGCTGTGCACGCGGATCGTGCCCATCATGCCCATCAGCTTGGCGGGATCGGGCTGCGACATGCCCTCGAGCTGGGCGATGTCGACGCCCTCGATCTTGGCCGTGATGCTGATCGTGCCGAGCCCTTCGAATTCGGCATCGCCGGTCTTGAGTTCGATGGTCTTCGACGCCTTGTCGTAGGTGTAGGAGGCCTTGGCGTTGATGACGAGATCGGACTGGCCGGTAACGCCGGCGAATTCCTTGAAGCCCGGATTCTCGGCGAGCTGCGGGATGCGCACTTTCTTGTATTCGAGATCGGCGAAGGCCGGCTGCTTGGGATTGTCCCAATCGAAGCGGCTGATACGGATCTCGCCGATCGTGGCCGACTGCGGCTTGCCCGCCGCATCCTTGCCGGCGATCGTCACGTCTTTCAGCACAAGGCCGCCGCTCGGCGCCTCGGCCGACTTGTAGGTGACCTCGCCGCCCTTTTCCTTGATGGACGCGAAGACCTTGTCGGCGCGCTCCTTGGCCGCGGCTGCGTCGCCGGTGCCGCCGCCCCGCAATACGCCGAAATAGACGCCGGCCGCGACGGCCACGACGGCGACGAGGCCGCCGCCGATGAGTTTCGCGTTCATCTGCTTGCTCCGAATGTCGTTGTTGGAGAGGGGCGGCGCTTGCCGGGGCCGCCCGTGGGAACCGGACCCGCGAGTATCATACGGCCACGAGGCGGGCACTATGTATCTTCACCGGTTTGCAGATGGTGAAATTCTTGCCTCGGGACAATTGCCTATGCGGCCGGCGACATCAGCGCCGCGGCGCCGGCTTCGGCTCTTCCTTCTTTTTCGGCTCCTCGCGCTTCGGCGGCGGGGCGCGCGAGGGGCCGAGCGCCAGCTTCGGGTTGAACTTGTCGAAGAAGCCGCCGCGGTTCGCCTCGAGCATCACGAACAGGCGGCGGATCTCGATCGGCGCCGGCGGCTTCGAATCGATCGTGAAGCCGTTCGTGCGCTCGTAGCCGCCGCCGATGTAGCGGATCATCGGCTCGAAGAAGTCCTTGTCGAAGCGGTTGCTGCCGACGGAGCTGCGCGTCGTCTGCGCATCCTTCTGCAATTCGCGCACGAAATGGCCGCGCCCCTGCAGTTCGCCCTTGCCGAGCTCGCGCGCCTTGGCATCGACGACGGCCTTCATCAGGCCCTTGTCCTCGAAGACGAGCCTCAAGCCGGCGAGCTGCACGTTCTCGCCGAGCAGGCGGACGAGCGGCGGCTCCTCGCGCGCCTTGCGCGCGATCGCCTTGGGCTTCGTCGTGAAATCGCGCAGATCGGCCGTCATCGTGAAGGTGGCAAGGTCGCGGAAGACGAGCTTCAGCTCCTTCACGTCCACCTTGTACTGCTTCACTTTCTTCTTCGTCTTCGGGTCTTCGACCTCTTCCTCGCCGGCCTGGTATTCGAGCACGGCATCGACCACCAGGTTCTCGAACTTCTGCTCCTCGAGCACCTTGCCGATCTCGGGGCCGAACAGAACGCTGAACACGTCGCCCTTGAACTTCATGCCGGTGAGCGCGATCGAGGCGAACCGCGGCTGGCCCGGATTCTTCCAGTCGAAGCTCTTGAAATCGGCGCGCTCGACCTCGACGCGCTTCTCGTCGGATATCAGCGTGACGTTCAGCAACGCGAAGGCGCCGGTCATCACCTCGCCTTCGGTGCTCTTGTATTCGATCTCGAGATCGAGCGCGTCCTTGAACTTCTCGAACGAGACGAGCCGGCTCGAGACCGCCGCGGTCCGGAACTGGTCGAAGGCGAGATAGGAGGCGCCCGCCACGGTGGCGCTGCCGACGAGGCTGCCGACCATTCCGACGATCAAGCCCAAGCGCATCGCGATGCTCCTTGCCGCGCCGCAGTGTAGCGCGAGTCGGCGGGGGCGCCCATCCCTCTCGCCGGCCGCCGCACGGCCTACCGTGCGCTGAACTTCAGGCCGAACGCGTTCTTGGCGAAGCTGCGGCCGCCCAGGAACTGGAGGCCCATCGCGAGCAGGGGCACGGGGCGCGCGGGATCGAGCGCCACCTTGATCTCGGTCGGGCGCTCGATGAAGCGGATCAGCGCGTCGAGCGCCTCGCGCTCGATGGCGTCGCGGGCGCGGGCGCGCTCGGCGCGGAGATCGTGCAGCACGCGCGCCAGCGCATCGGCCTCCGAGATGTTGCGCTCGGCCGCGTAGGCCTTGAGCAGCCGGCTGACCAGCGATCGATCCTTGAACGAAACCGAGGCGTGGACGAGCGTCGTCGTCGTGCCGGCCGAGAGCAGCGCGGCGCCGTCGCGGATGCCGCGCGACGGCACGTTGCCGAGCTTCAAATTCACCACCACGTCGCCGAGATCGGAGACGGCGAGCTGCACGTCGGTGAGCTCGAACTGGCCGGTCTCCTCGTCGAGGCGGTAGCGGACGAAGAAATCGCTCGTGGTGCGCTTGTAGCCGGCGCGGTCGAGCAGGCGCTGCGCATCGGCGGCCGGCCCGGTGGAAACGCCGATGATCGAGCCCAGCTGTTTCGAGGCGCGCGCCAGGCTGGTGAGCGCCGTGGACGGCACCTGGGCGCGCTTGATCTCGATGTCGGCATAGCGCGGCGTGCCGCCATTGCGCCAATCGAAGTCCTTCACCGCGACGCTCGCGGCCTTGATGCGGTCGCCGTCGAGCGTCACGAACTCGACGTCGGTCATCACGATCGACTGCGCGAGCAGATCGGCGCGCACGGCGCCGTAGCGGAACTCCTTCGTGACCTTCCGCATGTCGCGCGCGAAGATCTGCGCCTGCTCGCGCACCTTCGCATTTGCGAAATGATCGGCGGCGAAATAGCCGCCCCCGCCCACGGCCACGAGGGCGGCGATGCCGATGACCCAGCCTTTCCTCATGCCTTGCCCTCTGCCTGTAACAATCCTACCCCAATGCCCCTATATTGGGGGAAAGGCGGATTTGTGGCACCCCCGGCCGCTTTCCCACCCCGCCGCGCCAAGGACCGATGCACGCCCTCGCCAAATCCGACGTTTCGCAGCCCCGCGCGATCATCGACCGCCGCGCGCTGATGGAGCGTCTCGATGCCCTGGCGCGCGGACGGTCGTCCGGCGAGCAGCGGGCGCCGGCGCTGACCGTGTTCAAGGACGCACTGGCCACGGGCCGGGCCGAGATCAGGCGCCGTTTCGAAACCAACCGCGACGCGCGCACGCGCGGGCGCGACGCCACCAAGGCCTACGCCTATCTCGTCGACCAGATCATCCGCGCGCTCTACGATTTCGCATTCGAGCGCGTCTATCCCAACCCCAACCCGACCCAGGGCGAGCGCAAGGCCGTGATCGCCACCGGCGGCTACGGGCGCGGCGAGCTGGCGCCGCAATCCGACATCGATCTCTTGTTCCTGCTTTCGTACAAGCTCACGCCGCATGCCGAGCAGGTGATCGAGTACATGCTCTACATGCTGTGGGATCTCGGCCTGAAAGTGGGCCATGCCACGCGCTCGGTGGACGAGTGCGTGCGGATGGCCAAGCAGGACCAGACGATCCGTACCGCCCTGCTCGAGGCGCGCTACCTCTGGGGCGACGCCGGGCTTTATCGCGAATTACGCACGCGCTTCCGCGAGCTGGCCGCGGGCGAGAGCGCCATCGTCTTCGTCGAGAAGAAGCTCGCCGAGCGCGACGAGCGGCACGAGAAGATGGGCGATTCGCGCTATGTCGTGGAGCCCAACGTCAAGGACGGCAAGGGCGGACTGCGCGATCTCCACACGCTCTACTGGATCGCGAAGTACATCTATCAGCTCGACGACCCGGCCGATCTCGTCGAGCACAACGTGTTCACGCGGCGCGAGGCGGCGAAGTTCGACCGCGCGCACGATTTTCTCACCACCGTGCGCTGCCACCTGCACTATCTCACCGGCCGCCCCGAGGAGCGCCTGACCTTCGACGTGCAGCCGTCGCTCGCGCGCCTCATGGGCTATGGCGACCGGCCCGGCATTTCCGGCGTCGAGCGCTTCATGAAGCACTACTACCTCGTCGCCAAGGACGTGGGCGACCTGACGCGCATCTTCTGCGCGGCCCTCGAAGCCGAGCATAAGCGCAAGCCCCGCTTCCGCTTCTCGTTGCTGCCGAAGAAGCGCGAGATCGTGGGCTTCCAGGTGCAGGACGGGCGCTTGAGCGTCGCGCGCGACGACGCATTCCGCGCCGATCCGGTGAACTTCCTGCGGCTCTTCCACACGGCGCAGGAGCACGACCTCGACATCCATCCGGCGGCGCTGCGCATCATCACGCAGCAGCTTGCTCTCGTCGACAACGCGCTGCGCGAGAACCCGGAGGCGAACCGGCTCTTCCTCGAGATGCTCACCTCGGAAAAGGACCCGCAGGTGACCTTGACGCGGCTCAACGAGGCCGGCGTGTTCGGCCGTTTCGTGCCCGATTTCGGCCGCGTCGTGGCGCTGATGCAGCACGACATGTATCACGTCTACACGGT
>CAYZSG010000244.1:0-7522 GCA_964481045.1 uncultured Candidatus Odyssella sp.
CGCCCGCGCCGGCACGCCAGGGCGCCGCGCCGCCGTCCGCGACGCCGGGCGCATCGCCGGCCCCCGGCGCCATCGACCCGGCGCCGCTGCGCGCGGTGAACGCCGATCTCAAGATCGAGGTGCGGCAGATCCAGGCCAACCAGTTCCGCGCCGATCTCGCCAAGCTCGGCATCAAGCTCGCCGGCGGCGTGCTGGCGCTCACGCTTGAGCCCGTGCAGCTCTACGGCGGCTCCATCACCGGCGTCGTCACGGTCAACGGCTCGCGCGCGCCGCTCTCGATCAATCCCAATCTCCAGATCAAGGGCATCAACGGCCACGCGCTTCTCTCGGCCGTGGGCGCCACCGACCGTATCGACGGCACGCTCAACGCCAGCGCCAACCTCACCGGCACCGGCTCGGACGCCAAGGCGATCCAGAACAGCCTCGCCGGCACCGCCACGTTCCAGTTCGCGAACGGCGCGCTGCGCGGCTACAACCTTGCCGCCATGTTCCGCGCGATCGGCGACATCAAGAACCCGCTCGAGGTCATCCAGCAGGTGAAGAAAGCGGTCGATTCGCTGAACAAGTTCGACGCCAGCCAGAAGACCGACTTCAGCGAGCTTTCGGCCTCGTTCAGGGCCGCCAACGGCGTGTTCAGCACGAGTGACCTGCGCATGGCGGCGCCGCTGATCCGCGTGGAAGGGCGCGGCAACATCTCGCTGCCCACCAGCGCGCTCGACATGAACCTGCTGGTGAAGGCGGTGCCGACGCTGCAAGGCCAGGGCGCCGACTTCGCGAAGCTCGGCATCCCGATCCCGCTGCGCGTGCACGGGCCGTTCACGAACGTCTCGTGGGGCCTCGACGAGAAGGCGCTCGGCGACGAGATCCGCAAGAAGGCGCCCGATCTCATCAAGGAGCAGATCCTCCAGAAGCCCGGCGATCTCCTCAAGAAGCCTGGCGACATCATCAAGAAGCCGGGCGGCATCCTCGACCAGTTCCGGCGCTGAGCGCCGCCGGCTCGTTCCGGTCAAGGGGTGGATCGCGCCCGCGCGCGGCCTATCTTCATTGCGCGCAGTCGGCCGCGGCTTGTGGCAAGCTGCGCCCGGGCGGATCGGAACGAGGCGGGCATGCGGTTTCGCGCGTTGTGGCGGTTGGCGGCGCTGGCGGCGGCGCTCCTCGTCTTTGCCGGCGGCGCTTCGGCCGAGGCGTTGCGCAACTGGCGCCTTTCGTTCGAGGTGCTGTCGTCGCAGCATGTCCGGCCGCCCGAAGGCCGCAAGCCGAGCTACGCCGAGAAGGATGCGCTCACGCGCGCCGTGCTGGCCGAGATCGTGCCGCATGTGTGGACGGCGCTGGGCGCCACGGCGGCGCGCGCGCGCTCGCGCGTGCAGGCCGGCGGCTACGGCGACGCGGTGAACCCGGCGATCCACAGCAACATCCAGACGCACGAGGCGGAGGCGCGGCGGCTCGCGGCGGCGCTCGGCTACGTGTTCCGCCAATACGCGGTGATCATGTACGACCTCGGCGCCGAGGGTAGCGACCTGCGCTATGTCGCCGTCCGCTTCCCGCGCGGCTCGCTCACGCCGGCGCTCGCCACGCGTTACTTCGACCTGGCGCGCGCCCAGCTCAAGAGCGACAAGCTCGGCTTCAGCGGGACGCGCTCGCGCATGATTTTCATCAACATCAACACCGGCATCCCCGACGCGTCGTTCGCCGAGGGGCTCGCGAAGGCGGCTGCCGGCTGGCCAGAGGCGCCGCTCAAGGTCGAGGCCCCGAAGCCGGTGCGCGCGTTCCTGATCGAGAACGACTGGGACAAGGCCAAGGCCGGCGAGGACTATGCACGCCAGCTCGGCCCCAACGCCGAGCGCCTCGCCGCGGCGCTCGCTCACCTTCAACGGCGCCACGACGGCCGCGTCCGCCGCTGGGTGACGTTCCTTCCGTCCGCGCCGCCGCCCCCCGGCGTGCGCGTCGCGCCCGACGCTCCGCAGCCGCGTCCCTAGCGCATCACGGACTCTCGCGCACGCGCGCCACGAGCGCGCGCCAGCGCGCGACGAGCCGGTCGCGCTCGGCGGCGGGGAGAGCCGGGTCGAAGCGGCGGTCGCGCTGCCAGGCGGCGGCGACCTCGTCGAGCGAGCGGTAAAGCCCGACGCCGAGCCCGGCGAGGAACGCGGCGCCGAGCGCCGTCGTCTCCGGCACGCGCGGGCGCTCCACCGGCGCGCCGAGGATATCGGCGAGGAACTGCAGCATCCAATCGTTCGCCACCATGCCGCCGTCGACGCGCAGCACGTGGCCCCCATCTCCTCCGCCGCGCATGGCATCGACGAGATCGCGCGTCTGGTAGCAGGCGGATTCGAGCGCCGCGCGCACAATCTCGGCGCGGCCGGTGTCGCGCTGAAGGCCGAAGATGGCGCCGCGCGCATCGGGATCCCAATGCGGCGCGCCGAGCCCGGTGAAGGCCGGCACGAAATAGACGCCGCGATTGCCGGGCAGGCCCTTGGCGAGCGCTTCGCTCTCGTCGGCGGCGCCGATGATTTTCAGCTCGTCGCGCAGCCATTTGATCGCGGTGCCGGCGTTGAAGATGGCGCCTTCCACTGCGTAGGTCGTCTGGCCGCCGAGGCGCCACGCCACCGTCGCGAGCAGCCCTTGTGCGGGCGCGGGCATGCGATCGCCGGCATTCATCACGATGAACGCGCCGGTGCCGTAGGTGCTTTTCACCGCCCCGGGCGCGAAGCAGGCCTGGCCGAACGTCGCCGCCTGCTGGTCGCCGGCGATGCCGGCGATCGGGATCGCGGACCCGAGCAGCGCCGGATCCGCCGTGCCGAAGTCGCCGGCGCTGTCGCGCACTTCGGGCAGGATCGCGCGCGGCACCTCGAATAGCGCCAGCAAATCGTCGCTCCACGCCTGCCGGACGATGTCGAAGAGCATCGTGCGCGAGGCGTTGCTGGCATCGGTGGCATGCACCTTCCCGCCCGTGAGGCGCCAGAGCAGGAACGTATCGATCGTGCCGAATGCCAGCTCGCCGCGCTGCGCCCGTTCGCGCGCGCCCGGAACGTTGGCGAGCAGCCAGGCGAGCTTGGTGGCCGAGAAATAGGAGTCGACGACGAGGCCGGTCTTGGCGCGGATGAGCCTGTCATGCCCGGCGGCGATCAGCCGGCGGCAATGCTCGGCGCCGCGCCTGTCCTGCCACACGATCGCGTTGTATATGGTCTTGCCGGTCACGCGGTCCCACAGCACCGCCGTTTCGCGCTGGTTCGTGATGCCGATGGCGGCGGGCGCGACATCGAGCCGCTGCAGCACCGCGCGCGTCACCGCGAGAGTCTTCGCCCAGATCTCCTCGGGATCGTGCTCCACCCAGCCGTCGCGCGGATAGTGCTGCGCGAACTCCTGCTGCTCGACGGCCAGCGGCGCGCCGTCGAGGCCGAAGGCCATCGCGCGCGTGCTGGTGGTGCCTTGGTCGATCGCGAGAAGCATGCCTTCATCTAGTCCGGGCGGCGCCGCCTTGTCCAACCCGCGCGCGCGGCTAGGATGTGCCATCGGGGACAATGTCCGTGCAGCATCCCATTCACGACCTGCTCATCGTCGGCGGCGGCATCAACGGGGCCGGCATCGCGCGCGATGCGGCGGGGCAGGGCGTTTCGGTGCTGCTCGTCGAGAAGGGCGATCTCGCCGGCGCCACCTCTTCGGCGTCGAGCAAGCTCATCCACGGCGGCCTGCGTTACCTCGAATATCGCGAGTTCCGCCTCGTGCGTGAGGCGCTGCGCGAGCGCGAGGTGCTGCTGCGCATCGCGCCCCATCTCGTCTGGCCCTTGCGCTTCATCCTGCCGCATGACGCCGCGCAGCGCCCGGCCTGGATGATCCGGCTCGGCCTGTTCCTCTACGATCACCTCGGCGGGCGCGAGAAGCTGCCGGGCAGCCGCGGCGTGAACCTGCGCACCGCGCCCGAAGGCGCGGTGCTGCGGCCCGAATTCGTGCGCGGCTTCGAATACGCCGATTGCTGGGCCGACGATGCGCGCCTCGTCGTCGCCAACGCGCTCGATGCGCAGGTGCATGGGGCCGACATCCGCGTGCGCACGGCGCTGGTCTCAGCCAAGCGCGCCGAGGGCCTGTGGGAGGCGAAGATCGCGCGCGAGGGCGGCGCGCCCGAAACGATCCGCGCCCGCGCGCTCGTCAACGCGACCGGCCCCTGGGCCACCGCGCTGTTCGAGCGCTTCGAGGGTGCCAAGACGCGCTATCGCTTGGCGCTCGTGCAGGGCAGCCACATCGCCGTGCCGCGGCTTTACGAAGGCGACCAAGCCTACATCCTCCAGAACCCCGACAAGCGAATCATCTTCCTGCTGCCGTTCCTCGATGCGTTCACGATCATCGGCACGACCGACACGCCCTATGCCGGCGATCCCGCCGCCGCCGCCATAACGCCGGGCGAAACCGAGTACTTAATCGCGGCCGCCAACCGCTTCCTGCGCAAGCCGATCGCGGCGGCGGACATCAAATGGAGCTACAGCGGCGTGCGCCCGCTCTACGATGACGGCTCGATCAACGCCTCGGCGATGACGCGCGACTACGCGTTCGACATCGACGCGCCCGAGGGCGCCGCCCCGCTGCTCACGATCTACGGCGGCAAGCTCACGACCTACCGCAAGCTCGCGCAGCACGCGCTGCGCAAGATCCTGCCGCGCCTGGGCCGCGAGCCGAAGAAGTGGACCTCCGGCGCGCCGCTGCCGGGCGGCGACATGCCGGGCGCCGACTTCGCCGCGTTCCGGCGCGCACTCGGCGAAGAATTCCCATTCCTGCTGCCGGCGCTCGCGCAGCGTTACGCGCGCCTCTACGGCACGCGCGCGCGGCAGATGCTGAAGGATTCGCGCGCGCTCGCCGATCTCGGGGAAGGGCTCGGCGGCGATCTCTACGAGCGCGAAGTCGCGTTCTTGCGCGAGACCGAGTGGGCCGCGACGGCCGACGACGTGCTTTGGCGGCGGACGAAACTCGGCCTGTTCCTGTCTCCTGAACAGCGCAAGGCAGCCGAGTCGCGGATCGGCGCAGCCATCTTTGCGACACGAGCCGTTTCCCCGGAACCGTCATTCTGAGGCCGCCCCTTTGGCGGCCGAAAAAGCTCTCTCTCTGTCCGGCGTGCGGCCGGCGCCCACTGAAAGCGTCGAGAGATGCTTCGCGCCCCAAGAGGGTGCTCAGCATGACGGCCAGAGGCGGGCGCACCCGATCGTCACATCCGTACGTACGCGTAATCCATCGGCTTGCCGTCGACGCCGCGCGCGGGAGGCGCGATCCAGCCGGCGATCTTGCCGGGTTCGTAGACCGGCTGCATCAGTGCACGGACATGCGCCTTCTCGGCCGCGCTCGGCAGCCATTCGCGCAGGCCGGCCTCGAAGGCTTCACGCGAGAGGCGCCGGCCTTCGGGCGAGAAGTGGAAGCCCTTGTAGGCGCCGATCTTGCGGTTGAAGCGCTTGTCGGGCCGGCGCAACGCGAATGCGATCCCCATGCGCGCGAGCATGCGATTCCAGCGCTCGACCACGCCGTCGATCTCGCGGAGATAGGTTTCGCGTGCGACTTCGTTGATCGCTTTGCGCATCGGCACGGCTTCGGCGGCGAGGCCGCCTTCCGCCGCGCGCTCGATCTCGATCGTCGCGTCGAGGCGCACGTGCTCGTCATAGCGCTCGGCCTCGTAGACGCGGCCCTTCAGGCCGGCGTCGAACAGGTCTTCCGACCACTGCGACGTCTCGCTGCCGAACAGGTCGATGACCGGCGGGGCCCAGTAGTTGAGATAGCGCTGGATCGTCGAAAGATTGATTCCGCCGAACGGCGCCACGTCGTCGGTGTCGTGCGCGCGCATCAGCTCGGCGGTGCGCTGGATCACGCGCCGCAAGCCGTCGTCGCCGACGAACATGTGGTGCGCCTCCTCGAACAGCATGAACTTGCAGGTGCGCGCGAGCGGATCGAACGCCGATTCGCTCATCGAGAGGAGCTGATACTTGCCGTCGCGGTCGGCGAGCGTCGACCAGAACAGGAAGGAGAGGAACTCCTCGATCGGCTGGTTGAACGCATTGAGGATGCGCGGGTTGGTCTCCGAGCCCGAGCGGCGCGCGAGCAGGCCCTCGATCTCGCGCTCGCCGTCCTTGCCGAAATGCTCGCAGAGCAGATGCACCATCGCCCAGAGATGCCGGCCCTCCTCGCAATTGATTTGGAAGAGGTTGCGGAGATCGTAATTCGAGGGCGCCATGCGCCCGAGCCAGGTGATCTGCTCGACAGAGGCGGGTTCGACGTCGGCCTGCGTCGTGAGCAGCTTGATCATCGTCGCGCGGAATTCGCCGGGCACGTCGGCGAGTTTCGGCTGCCCGGCGAGGCGGCCGAACAGGGCGGGGCGGTCCGCCACGCGATCGGCCTGGAACACGCCCCAGCGGAACTCCGGCAGCTTCACGTATTCGTAGGAGGCCCAGCCGCGCGCATCGGCGGCGACCGGCATGCGGAGATAGCAATCGGCGGCGTCGAAGCCCTGCGGCCCGCACTCGCGCCACCATTTCATGTAGTCGCCCTTGAACTGCGCCAGCGTTTTCGCGAGCGCGGGGCGGTCCTCCAGCCCGACATTGTTCGGGATGACGGCGGTGCGATCGATCAGTGACATGCGCCGTTCCTAGGTGTCGCCAAGTCCGCCATCGTCCGAAAGCCCGTCGCCGCGATCATCGCGACGATCGTCGTCGTCGAGAACGTCGGCGAGCACGGCCTCGCCGCCCGGAATGAAGAAGCTCACACCCCAGCCGAGCGCGCCGGTTCCGATGCCCGCGAGCGCGCCCCACAGCAGGCTGTCGGCGCCCAGCGTCACACCCAATCCGATTGCGAACGCGAAGAAGATCGCGATCGCCGCGCCGACCCGCCGCCGCCGGCGCTTGCGCGGCTTCGCCACCGCGCGGTCCGGCTACGCCGCCATCTTCAGCGAGACGCTGTGATTGCCGCTGCCGGAGGATTGGCCGTAGGTGCCGAACACCTTGCCGTCGATCTTCTTGGCGCCCATCGCGTGCGCGGCGCCGAGGAAGATCGCAAGGATGCGGCCGCCCATCTCGCCGACGACGAACTTCGTGTACTCCGGATACTGCTTCCACGCCTCGTCGAGCTTGCCCTCGATCAGCAGGTCGATGAATTTGCGGTCGGCCTCGATGCGCTCGGGCGTCGGCCAGATCTGCGGGCCGCGCACCAGCGCGTGCGTGAAGCTGGTGGAGGAAGCGAAGACGACGCGCTTGCCGGTCTTCACCGCCGCGCGGTGGATCGCGCCGCCCACCTTGAAGCACTCGTCGAGATCGGCGGAGAGCACGGTGGGCACGCTCACCACCGGAATTTCCGCCTTGGGGTCCATGTAGTGCACGGGCACCCAGGTGCCGTAGTCCCAAGTGTAATGCTCGCTCGAATTCTCGACGCAGGGATAGCCCATCGTCGTGATCTCGTCCTTCATCGCGCGCGCGAAGGCGGGGTCGCCCTTGTAGCGATAGGGCACGCCGCCGATGAGGTCGGGCGCCTCCTCGGCCACGCAATCGCCCTTGTGCTC
>CAYZSG010000245.1:0-7417 GCA_964481045.1 uncultured Candidatus Odyssella sp.
TGCCAGGGCGACGGCGTCATCAAGATCGAGATGCACTTCCTGCCCGACGTCTACGTCCAGTGCGACGTCTGCAAGGGCAAGCGCTACAACCGCGAGACGCTCGAGGTGCTGTTCCGCGAGAAGAGCATCGCCGACGTGCTCGACATGACGGTCGAGGAAGGCGCCGAGTTCTTCAAGGCGGTGCCCTCGATCCGTGACAAGCTCGAAACCTTGAAACGCGTCGGGCTCGGCTACATCCATGTCGGCCAGGCCGCCACGACGCTCTCGGGCGGCGAAGCGCAGCGCGTGAAGCTGGCGAAGGAGCTCTCCCGCCGCGCCACCGGCCGCACGCTCTACATCCTCGACGAGCCCACGACCGGCCTGCATTTCGAGGACGTGAAGAAGCTGCTCGAAGTGCTGCACGAGCTGGTCGCGACCGGCAACACCGTCATCGTCATCGAGCACAATCTCGAGGTGATCAAGACCGCCGACTGGATCGTCGATCTCGGCCCCGAGGGCGGCGACAAGGGCGGGAGAATCGTGGCGCAGGGCACGCCCGAAGATGTCGCGCGCGTGAAGGCGAGCTTCACCGGGCAGTACCTCGCCCCGTTCCTGCGCGAGCGGCGGGAGAAGAAGCGGGCCTGATTTCGCCGACAAGCAAACCGGCAAGATCGTGCTGGCGAATTGGCCTCGTTGGACGTAGTTATCCCTTATGAAAACCGTTCAACCCGGCCGTGGTGCGCGCCCATGACTCTCGAAGAAGTGTGGAACGAGCTGAAGAAGCGCATCAAACCCGACACGCAGGTGCAGACCTGGACAGCCGACAACGGCTATGGCGAGGACAAGTTCATCGTCGTGGGGATCAAGGGCGGATTCGTACATGTCGTCTCCGCCGGCGATGAGAAGACGCAGAAAATCCCCGAAGGGGATTTCGCGAAAGTGCTCGGCCTGTGGGACGGCTACGCGGACGGCAAGCTGCCGCTCGCCAAAGTGGCCGAGCAGACCAAGTTCCCGGCCCACGTCGTCAGCATCCTGCGCTCGCTCGAGAAGGCTTGAGGCGCAGCGGGCCCGGGGCGCCGCCGAGCGTCCAGCGCAATCCTCCCTCGCCCTTCCGGTATCGCACTGCGCGGCCTGCCTCTGCTATCGTGGCGGCGATCGAGGGAGGATCGCATGCGCATCGTTCACGCGGACGAAGTTCCGTACAAGAAGCCACGCACGAATCATCGCGAAGGCGACATCGCGTTCAAGCGGCTGATGCAGGGCACGCCCGGCGGCGTGCAGAATTTCGAGTTCCTGATCGCCAAGACCGGCGGGCGCTTCCACGGGCCGCGCCACCGGCACAATTTCGAGCAGATCCGGCTCGGCCTCAGCGGCACGCTCGGCAAGGGCAAGGACGACACGATCGCGCCCGGCCAGATCGGCTATTACCCGGAAAACTGCTACTACCAGATCGACAGCTCCGATTCGGAGATCGTGCTGATCCAGTTCGCCGGCCCCTCGGGCTGGGGCTACCTCTCCTACGATCAGCTCTATGCCGGCTCGGCCGAGCTCGCGAAGCTCGGCACGTTCAAGGACGGCGTGTTCTTCCGCAATCCGGGCACGAACCTCGCGCCCGGCCAGAAGAAGAACCAGGACGGCTACGAGGCGATCTGGGAGCACGTCTACGGCCGCCCGATCGAGTATCCGAAGCCGCGCTACGAGGCGCCGGTGCTGATGAACCCCGACAACTATCCCTGGATGCCCGAAGCGGGCGCGCCGGGCCTCGCGCGGCGGCACATCGGCAGCTTCTCCGAGCGCCGCATCGAGATCGCGCAGATCGGGCTCGATGCCGGCGCGCGCACGGCCGAGACGGCGCCCGCGGCGCCGCGCTTCCTGTTCGTGACCGAGGGAACCGGCGCCGTCGCCGGAACGCCGTTGCGGAAGCATTCGCTCGTCGAGCTCGCGACCGGCGAGAGCGCCGAGATTGCGGCGGCCGAGGCCCTCGTTCTGCTCACGATCTCGATGCCGGTGTTCACGGCCGAAGAGATCGCGTTCTTCGCCGAGCGCAACCGCCGCAAGACCAGCGCCGCGGCCTAACACGGCCTGCCTGAAAAGAACCCGAGGGAGAGAAACATGTTCGCGCGTCTGAAGCCGCTTGCCGCGGCCGCATTGCTCGTTGCCGCCGCACTGCCCGCCCGCGCCGGCGAAAGCATCCCGATCACGCACTACGGCGCCGGCCTCTATGGCATGCCGTTCGCGATCGCGATGGCCAAAGGCTACTTCAAGGCCAACGGCGTCGAGATCGACGGCATCATCTCCTCGCCCGGCGGCGGCACCGCCGTGCGCAACGTGCTCGCCAACAGCTTCCCCTACGGTGAGGCCGGCATCCTGCCGATCATCGCCGCCAAGAACGCCGGCAACGACGTGGTCATCGTCAACGCCTCGGTGGACAGCGCGGCCGACGCGGTGTTCGTCGGCATGCCCGATTCCAAGATCACTTCGATCAAGGAGCTCGTGGGCACCAAGGTCGCGATCACGCAGCCCAAATCGGGCAGCGAGTTCATGCTCAAGATGGCGCTGTCCAACGCCGGCGTGGATATCGACAAGGTCACGCTCGTTGCGGCCGGCGGCATCAACGAGGGGCTGGTGCTGCTGCGCAACGGCTCGGTCGTCGCCACGATCCTCGGCGAGCCGCTGTTCTCGCGCGAGGCGAAGAACTACAAGGTCGTCGTCGATCTCGCGCAGCATATCCCGCAGCTGGCGCAGACGGTGGGCTTCACGACCCGCGCCTACGCCGAGAAGAACGCCGGCAAGATCCGCGCCGTGATCGCCGCGCGGCGCAAGGCGGTGGACGACATCTACGCCGATCCCAAGGCCGCCGCCGCGCTTATCGCGCCCGCCTATTCGCGCATTCCTCTGCCGCTGCTCGAGCAGGTGATCGCGCGCATGGCGGCGCAGAAATACTGGAGCCGCGGCGATTTCACGAAAGAGGGCCTCGCCGCCAACATCCTCGGCCTGCGGCTGGTCAAGGTCATCGACGCCGACAAGGTCGATTGGAACGCGCTGATCGACCAGTCCTATCTGCCGGCCGATCTGAAGCGCCCGCTCTAGGCGCTGCGACGATTTCGGCGATTGGCGCGGGCGGCCACGGGCGCGAGTGTAGCGCGCCCGTTTCGGGGGATCCCATGCGCTTCGCCGTCCTCGCCGCCGCACTCGTCCTCGCGCCTCTCTTTGCCGCGGCACAAGCGCCGGCGCACGAGTTCCACCGGCTCGGCGACATCGTCATCGAGCAGCCCTGGACGCGCGCCACGCCGGTGAAGGTGGGCGGCGCCTACATGACCTTGCGTAACAACGGCGCGGTGCCCGACAGGCTGATCAAGGTCACATCGCCCGTGGCCGAGCGGGTCGAGATCCACGAGACGAAGATCGAGGGCGGCATGGCGATGATGCGCCCGGTCGCGGCGGTCGAGCTGAAGCGCCGCTCGTCGGTGCAGCTCAAGCCCGGCGGTCTGCACGTGATGCTGATGGGCCTCCAGCGCCCGCTCAAGGAAGGCGAGCGCATCAAGCTCGCGCTCACCTTCGAGCGCGCCGGCACGATCGAGATCGAGGCGCGCGTCGAGAGAGCCGGCGCGATGTCGCCGGGCGACCACCAGCACTGAGCGCGACGGCTACGGCCGCGACAAGCCTTCCGCCGCCATGCGGATCGACTGGCGGCTGCGCCAGAGCACGGCTTCGCGCCAGGCGTCGGTGTCGGGATAGAACGCCTTGCGCAGCGTCGCCTTGATCTTGCGCGTGAGCGGCGCGGTCCAGCGCACCGGCCCCTGCGCGTGCAGCCAGTGGTCGCCGATCAGCGCCGGGCGCACGACGTCGAGGCCGTGATAGGTGCCGTATTCGACGCCGACGAAGCTGACCTTGCCGCCGAGCGTGCGCTCCCACAGCACGCTGGCAAAGCCGTGGCGCGCGCCGGGCGCCGGCTGCCCGGCATTGGTCTTCCCGCCAAACGGCTCGCTGAGATTGTCGCCGTAGAGCTTGCGCGACAGCGCGGCCGATTTCGTGTCGGGCATGTGCGCGCACAGCAGGTCGCCGTAGCCGTGCGGGCCGAGGCCGGTGTGATAATCGAGCGCCGCGATGCGGCGGCGTCGCTTCAGGCCGTAGTCGGCGATGATCGCGGCCTGCGTGCGGTGCGACCAGGTGGGCGCCGTGCCGCCGTAGAACAGGCCCTTCGGATGGCGATACTGCCCGCCGCTCATCGCCACGTTGAACGCCGGCAGCCCGTGCTTCTCGATGTAGGCGCGCAGCGTGTTCTGCGCGCGCTCCCAGACGGGGCCGGTGATCTTCGCCGGCAGGATCGCGCCGGCAAGCTCGTCGTAGCCGGGATTGGCCGGCGGATCGGCGAAATCGACGAAGTTGCGGTTGAGATCGACGCCCTCCTCGGTGACGCGCCGGATCCAGGCGAAGCCATAGGGATTGATCGCGTGCACGAGCAGCAGCCCGAGGCCGCGCGGCAGCGCGGGCGGCGTGGTCAGCACGTCCATGAGCGCGCCGGCGCCGCAGAATCCCTCGACGCCGTGGGTGCCCGACATCAGCACCAGCACGTCCTTCGCCTGCTTCGGGCCGAGCCAGGCGCAATCGGTCGCCAGCGCCTCGCCGGACGGGCCGCGATTGGGATTGGCGTAGCTCTGCAGCGCGGCGCCGCGGCGCTTCGCGGCGGCGAGGAAGCGCCGGCGCGACTCGGCGTAGTCGCGGGGAAAGCAGCGGCGGGCGGCGGTCAGCAAATCCATGGGTGCTCCGAAGTGTTGAAAAGCCGGTTCAGATGCGCGCCAGGCCGGCGGCGGCCATGCGAACGACCTGGCGGCTGCGCCAGACGATGGCCTCGCGCCAATCGTCGGTATCGACATACATCGCGCGCTTCAGCCCCTGCTTTATCTTCTGCGTGCGCTTGTCGCTCCAGTTCACGGGGCCTTGCGCGTGCAGCCAGTGATCCGCGACCAGCGCGGGGCGCACGACGGAAAACGTGTCGTAGGTGCCGTATTCGATCGTGATGAACGTCACCGCGTCGCCGAGCTTCTCCTCCCAGAGGCGGCAGCCGAAGCCGTGGCGCGCGCCCGCGGTCGAGGTGCCGGCGAGCGGCTCGGTGACGTTGTCGCCCAACCACGCCCGGCTGCGCGCGACGGCCGGCGTGCCCGGCAGGTGCACGCAGATCAGCTCGCCATAGCCGTGCGGGCCGAGGCCGGTGTGATAGTCGAGGACAGCCACGTGCTTGCGCGCAGCGAGCCCGTGATCCGCGATGATCGCGGCGTGCGTGCGGTGCGACCAGGTCGGCTCGAAGCCGCCGAAGAACAGGCCCTTGGGATGGCGGTACTGCCCGCCGCTGAACGCCACGTGCAGCGCGGCGACGCCGCGCTTGTCGCGATAGGCGGCAAGCCGCTTCTGCGCCGCCTCGAACTGCGGTCCCTCGAGCGCCGGCGGCAGGATCGCGTCGGCCAACTCGTCGTAGCCCGGATTGGCCGGCGGCTTCGCGAAGTCCACGAAATTGCGGTTGAGATCGACGCCCTCTTCCGTCACGCGGCGGATCCAGGCGAAGCCGTGCGGATTGATCGCGTGGATCGCGAGCAGCGCCGTGCCGGCCGGCAGCTTCGGCCGCGTCTTGAACGCATCCATGATGCAGCCGGCGCCGGTGAACGCCTCGACGCCGTGCGTGCCCGACAGCAGCACCATCACCTTCGAAGCGTTCTTCGGCCCGAGCCAGGCGACGTCGGTCGCCAGCGCCTCGCCATTCGGCCCCTTGTTTGGATTGGGATAGGTCTTGATCGACGCCTTGAGCGCCTTCGCGGCGGCGAGGAATCGCTTGCGGGAGTCGGCGAAATCTTTCGGGAAGCAGGTGCGCGCGGCGTTCAGCGGATCCATTCTTCGTCCTTCGTCGTTGCCTTCATTGACGGCCGCCGGCCGGGCACAATGGCCCGCAAGCAAGCGTGGCGTTCGTCGTTTTGTTAGTGAGCCATGTCACGTCGTGGCGGTCACGAGGTCGCACCATCCGCCTTCGATCGTATTCCCGCCAAGCCCGCGCACGATGAGCACGAGGCGCGAGCGCGTGTCGCCATCGGGCCACGCGGCGAGCGCCACGGGCGGGTGAAACGTGTCGTGCACGCCGTGGATGACGAGCGGCCCCGCTTCGCCGGCGACGTTCAGGATGCCTTTGACGCGCAGCAGCTTGTCCGCGTGCGCCATGCGCAGTGCGCCGAGCCAGCGCTGGAAGCGGTCCCAGTCGAGCGGCGCATCGTGGACGAGGCTGAAGCTGCGGATCGCCGAATCGTGGTCGTGGCGGCTGTGGCCGTGGCTGTGGCCATGGCCGTGCCCATGGTCGCCGTATCGCTCGGCCGCGAGCCAGGCGCGCGCCTTCTCGCTGCGGCCCTCCGGATCGAACGGCCCGGCGCCGAACAGCAGCGCGGGATCGACCTCGCCCTTCACCGCCTCGTGCAGCGCCGCGCCGGGATTGAGCGCCGCGAGCCGCGCGCGCAGCGCGCCTGCCCCGTTCGCCGCGAGATCGCACTTGGTGAGCAGCAGCCGGTCGGCGATCGCGGCCTGCTTCACCGACTCGGCGTGCTCGGCGAGCTGCCGTTCGCCATGCACGGCATCCACCGTGGCGACGATGGCATCGAGCCGGTAGTCGTGCGCGACCAGCGGATGATTGAGGAACAGCGCCGCGATCGGCGCCGGGTCGGCCAGCCCCGTCGTCTCGATCAGAACGCGGTCGAACGGCGGAATGGCATCGCGCTGGCGCTTGGCGGCGATGTCGCGCAGAGCCACCTCGAGATCGCCGCGCACGGTGCAGCACACGCAGCCGCTCTTCATCAGCACGAGGTCGCCGTCGCGCGCTTCGACGAACAGGTGATCGAGCCCGATCTCGCCGAACTCGTTGATCAACACGAGGCTCTTCGCCATGCGCGGATCGGCGAGCAGGTGGTTCAGCAGCGTCGTCTTCCCGCTGCCGAGAAAGCCGGTAATCACGCCGACGGGCGTGCGCTCGGCCGAGCGGTCGCGATCGAACAGGCTCATGGCGGACACCGGTTCTAAGCCCGGTTTGATCCCGATTGGTTGTCTTGACCGCAACAGACCCCGGCCGCATCCTTTTTGCAAGCAAGGGACACGAACACGCTTGCAACCGGAGGGACGCAAATGACACGCAATCCAGACGACGCCACGCCGCCCGAAGCGCCGGACCAGCCCGAGCGGCGCGATTTCATGAAGGTCGCCAGCCTTGCCGGCGCCGCGGCCGCCTTCGGCGCGATCGGCAAGTTCTCCTCCGCGCAGGCCGCGACGCCGCCGGTTCAGCTCGCCCAGGCCACACCGGCGCAATGGTGGCCCTCGCGCTGGGGCAAGGACGACGAGGCCGGCTCCACCAACTGGATCACGCCCGAGAAGGTGCTCGACGCCGCCAAGTGGATCAAGGACGGCAAGA
>CAYZSG010000246.1:0-7399 GCA_964481045.1 uncultured Candidatus Odyssella sp.
CGACCGAGGAAGCGCAGGAGAACGTGGCCATCCAGGTGGCCGAGCAGATCGCCGACTATCTGCTGAACGGCACCGTCACGAACCCGATCAACATGGCCGCCGTCTCGGCCGAGGAAGCGCCCAAGCTGCGGCCGTATCTGAAGCTCGCCGAGCAGCTCGGGAGCTTCGCCGGCCAGATCGCCGAATCGGCGATCCACGGCGTCCACATCGAATACGAGGGCCAGGCGGCCGAGCTCAACACGAAGCCGCTCACCGCCGCGATCCTCAACGGGCTCCTGAAGCCGCTTTACGAAGGCGTGAACCTCATCAACGCGCCGTTCTTCGCGAAAGAGCGCGACATCGCCGTGACCGAGGAGAAGCGCCCGCAGGCGACCGACTATCAGGCGATGATCAAGATCACCGTGAAGAAAGAGAACCGCGACCGCGCGGTCGCCGGCACGATCATCGGCGGCGACCGGCCGCGCCTCGTGGAGATCGAGGGCATCCGCGTCGAGGCCGAGCTTCAGGGCAACATGCTGCTCGTGCGCAACATCGATCGCCCCGGCATGGTCGGCAATCTCGGCAAGACGCTCGGCGATGCCGGCATCAACATCGCGACGTTCTTCTTGGGCCGCCAGGCGCCCGGCGGCGAGGCGATCGCATTGCTCGCGATCGACGCGCCGGCCAGTGACCTCGTGATCATGAACATCTGCGCGCTGCCGAATGTCACGCAGGTGAAGTCGCTGAAGTTCTGACCGGCGGCTCGAAGACCGCCTGCCTCCCTGCCGTCAATCGCTCACGTCGGGCTCGTCCGCATTGACAGCGTGCGGCAAAGCCGTCACGGTTGTACGATGATACGAGAACCGGCTTAAGCCGGCATTGCGGCGAAAGCGAAAACGCACGCCGCAGCGACTGGGAGGAAGAACGCCCGTGACGGTCCGTTCTTCGTTTGGCTTCACGTCACATCGCGCGGGCGCCACCGCCGGCGTTCCCCCTCCCTGTTGCCGCTTTCTTCCAACAGCGAACAGAGGAGGACTCCCATGAAGGCTTGGCTTTGCACGGCCGCCGCGACCGCGCTCGCGCTCGCTACGGGCGCCGTCTCGGCGCAGGACAAGAAGATCCGCGTCAACATGCAGTCGAACTTCGCCTCGAGCCTGAAAGTGCTCGGGGACAACGCCGTCTATACGGCGCAGACCATCACGAAAGTGACGGGCGGCTCGGTCGAGGTGAAGTTCTTCGAACCCGGCGCGCTCGTTCCGGCGGGCCAGGCGTTCGATTCGGTCGCCTCCGGCGCGCTCGACTCGGCCTGGGCCACGCCCGGTTTCTGGACCGGCAAGGACATCGCCTTCGCCGTCTATTCCACCGTGCCGTTCGGACCGGGCGGCGGGGAATACATCGCGTGGATGAAGTTCGGCGGCGGCGAGAAGCTGATGCAGAAGCTTTACGCCAAGTACGGCATCCACTCGATTCTCTGCAACATGATCGCGCCCGAGGCCTCGGGCTGGTTCCGCAAGGAGATCAAATCGGTCGACGATTTGAAGGGCCTGAAGATGCGCTTCTTCGGGCTCGGCGCGAACGTGATGCAGAAGCTCGGCGTCGCGACGCAGCTCCTCCAGGCCGGTGAGATCTTCCAGGCTCTCCAGCTCGGCACGATCGACGCCACCGAGTTCTCGATGCCGGCGATGGATCTCTCGCTCGGCTTCTATCAAGTGGCGAAGTTCTACTACTTCCCCGGCTGGCACCAGCAGTCGACGATGGGCGACATGATCTGGAACAAGGCCAAGTGGGATTCGCTCTCCGAGACGCAGAAGTTCCAGGTCGAGACCGCGTGCAACGCCGCGGTGCTGAACGGCTTCGCGCTCTCCGAATTCGCGCAGTTCGCGGCGATGCAGGAGATCGAGAAGAAGGGCGTGAAGCTGATGACGTGGGACGACAAGTTCCTCAAGACCTTCGAGAAGGCTTGGGAAGAAGTCGCCGCGGAGCAGGTCCAGAAAAGCCCGGCTTTCAAGGAAGCGTGGGATTCGCTGAAGGCATTCCGCGCCAACTACGCCGTCTGGCGCGAGCGCGGCTACCTCAAATAGGCGCGTGACCCCGCGCCCTCCGGCGCCCCGGCGCGATGCGATTCCATCGCGCCGGGGTCGCTTCTCCTTTTTCTCCGCTGCGACCCGGAACTGAGCCGCGCGCGGCCCGCTCGGGCGAGCGCCGTGGCCGAGGGGGACGAATGACTTTTCTGCTCGCATTGAGCGGCGCCATCGACTGGCTGCTCGAGCGCATCGCGCGCGCCTCCGGCTGGCTGTTCTTCGCCCTCGTCGGCGTCATCGTCTGGGACGTCATCACCCGCAAGCTCGGCTTCCAGATTCCGGGATTCGGCTCGACGCCGATTCAGGAATTGGAATGGCACCTGCACGGCGCGCTGTTCCTGTTCTGGCTCGGCTACGCTTATGTCCGGAACGTGCATGTGCGCATTGACGTGTTCACCGCGAACCTTCCGCCGCGCAAGGCCGCGTGGCTCGAGCTTGCCGGAATCATCGCTTTCGCGATCCCCTACACCGCGGTCGCGATCTATTTCGCGTTCCTGTTCGCGCAGACGTCGTTCATCCAGAACGAAAGTTCGAACGCGCCGAACGGCCTCGCCTATCGCTGGATCATCAAGTCCTGCCTGCTCTTCGGCCTCATGTTGCTGATGGCGAGCGTCGTCTCGGTGTTGCTGCGCAACGTCGTCTTCCTGTTCGGGCCGAAGCATCTGGCCGAGCGCGCCGTCGTGCGCGCCGCCGCGCACTGATCGGGGTCGGCCGCCGTGGAATGGATCACCGACCACCTCGCCGTCATCATGTTCCTCGTGCTGACGTTCATCATGTTCATCGGCTATCCGGTGGCCTACGTGCTGGGCGGCGTGGCGCTGGGCTTCGGCGTACTCGGCATCCTGCTGGGCACGTTCCACGTCGCTCAGTTCGGTGCGCTGATCCCGCGCATCTGGGGCCAGGCGGTCGAGAACCAGGTGCTGCTCGCCGTGCCGATGTTCATCTTCATGGGCACGATGCTCGAGCGCAGCGGCGTGGCCGAGGACCTGCTGAAGGCGCTACAGGTGCTGACGCGGCGCATTCCCGGCGGCCTCGCCATGTCGGTGGTGATCATGGGAACGATCATGGCCGCCACGACTGGCATCGTCGGCGCCTCGGTCATCATGCTGACGCTGATCGCGCTGCCGACGATGCTGGCGCAAGGCTATTCGAAGGAGCTCTCGGTCGGCTGCATCGCCTCGGCCGGCACGCTCGGCATCCTCATACCGCCCAGCATCATGCTCGTGATCATGGGCGATCTGCTCACGATCTCGGTCGGCACGCTGTTCACCGCCGCGGTCGTTCCCGGCCTGCTCATGTCGCTCATCTACATGGGCTACATCGGGGTTTTCTCGACGATCAGGCCGGCCGCGGCGCCGCCGCTCGCCGCCGATTCCGGACCGCAGGACGCGGCGGCGCTTCTGCGGATGATCTTCAAGAGCTTCATTCCGCCGGCGTTCCTGATCGTCGTCGTGCTCGGCTCGATCTTCGGCGGCTTCGCGACGCCCACCGAAGCCGGCGGCTGCGGCTCGCTCGGCGCGATCCTGCTCGCGATCTGGAACAAGCGCTTCAACATGAAGACGATCCGGGCGGTGATCGATTCGGCGGCGCTCACCAACGCGCTCGTGTTCTTCATCGTGTTCGGCGCGACCCTGTTCTCGTTCGTGTTCCGCTCGCTCGGCGGCGACGAGGTGGTCGAGGAGATCCTGAAGGCGCTCGGCATCCGCGACGGCTGGGCGATCCTGATCTTCGTGATGCTGCTCGTTTTTGTGATGGGCTTCTTCTTCGATTGGATCGAGATTTGTTTGATCGTGCTGCCGATCTTCGCGCCGATCCTGAAGAAGGTGGACTTCGAGCCGCACATCGCGGTCAACAAGGACTTCATGGTGTGGTTCACGACGCTCGTCGCCGTGAATCTGCAGACGGCGTTCCTCACGCCGCCGTTCGGCTTCGCGCTGTTCTACATGAAGGGCACCGTGCCGAAATCGGTCACGATGGGGCACATCTATCGCGGCATCATCCCGTTCGTGTGCCTGCAATTGCTGGCGCTGACGCTCTGCATCATCTTCCCGGAGATCGTGCTCTGGATGCCGCGCGCGTTCGGCTTCCTCGACTGACGCTCAGAACAGCGCCGGATCGACGACCGGGCGGCCGCGCGGCGCCGCGGCTTGCGGCGGATCGCAGCGGAGATACTGGCCGCGGCCGGGCTTGCCGAGCGGCACGCCGTCGCGCATCACGGCCTCGCCGCGCGAGAGCACGATCCTAGGCCAGCCGCGCAAGCGAATGCCCTCGTAGGGCGTGTAATCGACGTTGTGGTGCAGCATCGCGTTGGTGATCGTCACCTCGCGCTCGGTGTCCCACAGCACGAGATCGGCATCGGCGCCGATCGCGATCGTGCCTTTGCGCGGATAAAGGCCGTAGAGCCGCGCGGGATTGGTGGCGGTGAGCGCCACGAATTGCTGCAGGCTGATGCGCCCCTTGCCGACGCCTTCCGAATAGAGCAGCGGCAGCCGCGTCTCGACGCCGGGCACGCCGTTCGGGATCTTCATGAACGGCGGGTTCGGCCCGTGCAGGAACTTGCCCTTGGGCCCGGCATAGCTGAACGGCGAGTGATCGGACGAGACGATCGTGAAGGTGCCGTTCGCGAGCCCTTCCCAGATCGCGGCCTGGTCGGCCGGCGTGCGCGGCGGCGGCGAGCACACGCATTTGGCGCCCTCGCCGCCCGGCCGGTCGAGATCGCTCTCGGTCAGCAGCAGATATTGCGGGCAGGTCTCGGCGTAGATGCGCAGGCCGCGCGATTGCGCCCAGCGAATCTGCTCGGCGGCGTCGCGGCTCGAGACGTGGACGATGAGGATCGGCACGTCGAGCAATTCGGAGAACGTGATCGCGCGATGCGTCGCCTCGCGCTCGACCGGCACGGGCCGCGAGGTCGCGTGGAACTTCGGCGCGGTGTGGCCGGCGAGCTCGAGCTTTTCGGTGAGCCAGGTGATGACGTCGGAATTCTCCGCGTGGATCATCGTCATCGCGCGCTCGCGCCGCGCCAGTGCCAAGACATCGAGAATCTCGCGGTCCGCGAGCTTCAGGATGTCGTAGGTCATGTAGATCTTGAACGAGGTGTAGCCGTCGCGGATCAGCGCCGGCATCTCCTGCCCGAGCACCTGCGGGTTGGGGTCGGAGACGATCAGGTGGAACGCGTAGTCGATGAGCGGCTTGCCCTCGGCGCGGCGGTGATAGTCGGCGACGGCCGCGCGCATCGACTGGCCTTTGAACTGGCACGCGAACGGAATGATCGTCGTCGTGCCGCCGCACGCCGCCGAGCGCGTGCCGGAAAGGAAATCGTCGGCGAGCTGCGCGCCGTCGGGCAGTTCCTGCTCGAAGTGGCAATGTCCGTCCACGCCGCCCGGCGTCACGAGCGCGCCTTTGGCGGCGATCTCGTCGGCGCCTTTCGCGAGATCCTCGCCGAGCGCCGCGATGCGCCCGCCGCGGATTCCGATGTCGCAACGCATCGTGTCGGCGGCCGTCGCCACCGTCGCGTCGCGCACGACGAGGTCGAACGCAGCGCTCATGCTATTTGTATCCGAGCCGGAGCACCCAGATGTCGCCCTCGCCGGCGCCTTTCGCGGCGGAGAAGCCGGCGACGGCGAATCCGCCATCGGGCAGCGCCACGGCGGAGAACAGGTTTTCGTCGGCGGAGGCGTCGAACACCTTGGTCCAGAGCACGGCGCCGTCGGGCCCGAGCCGCGCAAGCCAGGCCTTCTCGGTCGTGTGGCCGAGGCCGGGCTCGACGATGCTGCCGCCCGTCACCAGGAGGCCGCCATCGGCCAGCGCGAGCACCGAGTTGGCGGTGGCCGCCTTCACCGGCGTCAGCAGCCGCTCCCACATCGGCTCGCCCTTTTCATCGAGGCGCATGACCCAGGCGGCGCCGCCGGCCGGGCCTTTCGAGCGCGTCGTGCCGACCGCGACGAAGCCGCCCTTGGCGTGGCCGACGATGGCGTTGAACACGTCGTAGCCCGTACCGCCGTAGCGCTTCTCCCAGACCGTCTCGCCCTTGCCGTCGATGCGCAGCACCCAGCCCTGGCCGTCCGCGCCGTGCGCGCCGGTGGCGATGGCGCCGCCATCGGGCAGCGCCGCGACCGAGAACAGCGCGTCTTCCTCGGCGCCGCCGACGGTCTTCTGCCAGACGAGCTTCCCGTCCTTGTCGAGGCGCAGCAGCCAGCCATCGTATTGGCCGGCGCTTTTGACCGTCGTCGAGCCGGCAGCGATGAAGCCGCCGTCGGGCAATTCGTCGATCGCGGTGAGGCCGCTCGTGCCCTTGGCATCGCCGGCGTCGAATTCGTGCCGCCAGAGCTCGTCGGCCTTGGCGTCGAGGCGCACGACCCAGCCCGAGGAGCGCGTGATCTCCTTGTCGCTGCGCGAGCCGGTCAGCACGAGGCCCTTGTCGCGCGTGGCGATCATGGCCGTGAGCCAGTCGAAATCCGGACTGCCGACGAGGCGCTCGCCGGTTTCCTTGCCGTCGGCATCGAGGAACACGAGCCACACATCGTCGCCGCCCTGGCCTTTGGAGCGCGTGCGCCCGGCGATGACGAAGCCATCCTTGCCCCAGGGCAGGATGCGCCGCGCCGCATCGATGCGCGCGCCGCCATAGGTGCGTTCCCAGAGAACGGCGGGCGGCGCGCTCAGGCTCTTCTCGGCACCGGGAACCACGCCGCGGTCGCTCTGCACCGTGATCGGCCCGGCTTGCTGGCCGAGCAGGCCGAAGGCCCAGACCACGGCCACGGCGAGGCCGATCGTGGCGCCCCCGGCGAACAGGGCGACAGTGACGGGACCGGTGCGAGGCTTGGGCATGCGCGGCTGCGGCCAATAAGCGAAAAACGGGGGCGACTCGGGTTCCTATACGAGTGTAGCAGGACTGCCGTTCGAGCGGATGCACAAAAGCGGCGCGCCGCCCGCGCCGCATCTCCGCGCTTCCCCGGAGCGGCGGGAAGGCTCTATGTTCCCGCTCCCGCCGCGCGACCCGAGAGCATGACCGAGGCCGAAACCACTGCGCTGCTGCCCGCGGGCCTGCGCGACATCCTTCCGCCCGACGCGGCCTTCGCGGCCGATCTGGTGCAGCGGCTGCGCGCCTGCTTCGCCGGCTACGGCTACGAGTGGGTCGATCCGCCGCTCGTCGAATTCGAGGACACGCTGTTCGACGGCGCCGGCGCGGCGATGACCAACGAGACGTTCCGGCTCATGGATCCGGTGTCGCAACGGATGATGGGCCTGCGCACCGACATCACCGTGCAGGTGGCGCGCATCGCCACCACGCGCCTCGCCAAGGCGCCGCGCCCGCTGCGCCTCGCCTATGCCGGCGACGTGCT
>CAYZSG010000247.1:0-7356 GCA_964481045.1 uncultured Candidatus Odyssella sp.
TGTGAGCTACGACATAGGATTCCGCCTCGTGCGGGAGATCGACTAGGTGCGCTCGATCCGCGTGCCCGGCGTCTCAATTTCGTAGACGCGGACCGCATCGGGAATGTTCTTGAGCGTCTTCTCACCGAGATCGGCGATCACAACACCCGGCGGGTCGCCGAGCAGCGCCTTGATATCCGCCGAGATGCAGATGCGGCCGGGGCTCGCCAGCGTCTGAAGCCGGGCCGCGATATTCACTGCAGAGCCGAACAGATTGTCTTGGCGCACGATGACTTCGCCGGCGTGAATCCCGATGCGAAGCTTCAGGCGCTGGGATTGAGGACCGAAGGCGCGGCCATTCAGGCCCGCCTGAACGTCGCGGGCCGCGTGGACGGCAGCGGGGGCGCCGCCGAATTCGGCGCACACCGAATCGCCCGCCTCGCCGAAGATGCGCCCGTCATGTAGCAGAATGACGGGGTCGATCAGATCGCGCCGGGCCGCCTTCAACGCGCCCAGCGTGCCGCTCGGATCCTGGCTCATCCCCCGGCTGTAGCCCACGACGTCGGCGACGAGCACGGTCACGCTTCGCCGAGCTTCACGATTCTCCCTGTCGTCGGTCGTCCGGCCGCGCACGCCGCGCTCGACGAGCGCGAGAACGCGCGCCAGCGTCGTGCGGCAATCGCCAAACATCACCGGCTCATTCGGCGCAACGATCGCCGACTCGATCCGTTGCCAGGCGCCGGCGCGGTACACGAAGGTGCCGAGCTTGCTCGGATAGTCGGAAAGGTGCAGGGAGCCGTCGTCGCCGACCCGCAGTATCGCGTGGGGCCGCGACACGCTGCTATCGGCAAGATCGGCGTCACAGTCCTTGCCGCGCCCCACGACATAGCTTCGTGCCGGCATGTCGATCATGGTCGAAGCATATCAGAATCCGCAACCATTCGGTGGAGTAGCGCCGATGCACCGAACTCTTCTAAATGAATGACGCCGATTTCGCGAGTGGAGCGGTCCATGCGGCCTAGGCTCGAAAATGCGTCCGAGGATCGTCCGCATAACGCGCTGCCGGAAGGAGCGAATGTCGGCGGTTACACGATCGGCGCCGTACTCGGGCGACCCGGCGGGTTCGGGATAACCTATTTCGCCACCAACGAACTCCACCCGAGCGAACGCTTCGCAATCAAGGAGTTCTTTCCAAGAAGTCTAGCAGTACGGAGGGCGGGCGAGGCCGCCGTCCATCCCGCCCGGCCGGGGGAAGCCGCGGCATTCCAGACCGCCCTGCAGTGCTTCAAGGAGGAGGCGCTCACGCTGGCGAAGTACCAGCACCCAAACATCGTCGGCGTCCGCCAATTTATCGCGGCGAACGGCACGGCATACCTGCTGATGACTTACGAAGAGGGCCTTACGCTCGGCGACCTGCTCGAGCAGCGTGGTCCACTGCCGCTGAGCTTCCTCGTGTCACTTCTGCCTGGACTGCTCGGCGCGATCCGCGCGGTTCACGCCGGCAACTTCATCCATCGCGACCTCAAGCCTTCTAACATCTATATCCGCAGCGCCGATCACTCGCCGGTCTTGCTGGATTTTGGCGCCGCGCGCGAAGCGCTGGGCGAAGAGGGCGTCACCAGCTTCACCGAGATCCGGACGCCCGGATACGCGCCGCACGAACAATATTTCCGCAAAGGCCACCAGGGCGAATGGACGGACATCTACGCGCTCGGCGCCACGCTCTATTGCTGCGTCACAGGCCGGCCGCCGCCCGAGGCCACCGAGCGCAAAGAGAGCGATTCGATGGAACCCGCTGTTGTCGCGGCGCGAGGGCGCTATCCTTCCGCGCTGCTCGCCGCGATCGACGCGATGCTCGCGGTTAACAAAGACGATCGACCGCAGACGATCGATAGCGTCGTCTCGCTCATGGTGCCGCGCAGCAGCCGCGATACGCCCACGCGCGATCCGGCTGTCCGCGGCAGCGCGGCGAGCAGCGATATCCAGTGGATGGAGGACGTCCGCCATGGCCTCGCCCCACTTCTGATTTCGCATTCGGACGCCGAGGGGGAGATCAACGAATTCTTCGATGCCGCCAAGAAGAGAAAATGGGCGGGAACGCGGCAATTTCGCCGAGGACGCATTCCGCTGCTGGTCGGCACGCTGGCGTTCGCGATCACACTGGCGACCATCGCTTACTATGCCGCCTATCCGTCCGCGCTACCGATCGTTTTTTGGCGTCCGCCGTGGCTCACCGCCGCGGCGCTTGCGGGCGGCCTCGTTGTCATCGCAGGCGTTCCCCTCGCGCTGGTTTGGTATTTCCGGCAGGCGCGCGGCGTCGACCCCGCGCTCCCGTCGCTCTGGCTCGCCATCGGGGCCACGGTCCTGGCCAGCGTCCTGCTGCTCTACGACGATTTCGACATCGACCGAATGCTCACGGGTCGCGTCCTCCGGCGTGACGACTATTTGCTGCCGGCGGGATTGCTCGCTTTCGCCGCGGCGGCCGGCCTCTTGTGGCGGAATCGCATCGACCTCTGGCTGCAGAAGCAGAGGTGGCGCCTTGGGCGCCGCTTGAAACTCGCCTATGCGCCGAGCCTCGTGTTTCTCCTGATCCTGGCAAGTGTCGCCGTTCGTGCCACCGGTAGCAGCCAGTTGCCCGAGATGTCGATCAAGACAACGGACCCGGTCGCGGCGCTTCTGCAAAAAGCCGAGGAGCACGCCGCGCGCGGGGAAAACCACGAAAAGGATGCGCTCGCGGCGATCGAGGAGGCGCGCCGCCTAAATCCGAGCGACGTTCGCATCGACGCAACGCGCGAATCCCTCGCGAAAGCGATTCTCGCCGAATTCGATCGCGTGCCGCTTGCGCCCGACTCTCCCTTCAATCCGGTTCGGGGAGTGCAACTCAGGCACATCATCGATCGGGCGAAGCGTTTTCAGCCGACTTGGCCAGGGATCGCGCAAGCGGAGGCGATGCTTGCCGCATTGCGGGCCAAGGCGTGGAGCGGGCACCCGGACTGCGAGGGATGTCCCGAACTGGTCATCATCCCGCCGGGAAACCTCCTGCTCGGATCGCCGCCGCAAGAGGCCGGCCGCGACTCGCATGAGGGTCCGCAATTCCGCGTGGCGATCGAAAAGCCCTTTCTGATCGGGCGGTACGAGGTCACGCGCGCGCAGTTTGCGAAATATATCGAAGAAGCGGCTCCGCCTTCCACCGCCGAAGAATGCGCCGTGTGGAAGCCCTTCGATCAAACTTTTGAGGCTGACAAGGCGCGGACCTGGCGGGAGCCCGGATTTGACCAGACGGACGACCATCCTGCGGTCTGCGCGAACTGGCTGGATGCCGTCGGCTTTCTTGAGTGGCTGAGCAGAAAGACCGGAAAGCGCTACCGCCTGCCGAGTGAAGCGGAGTGGGAATATGCGGTCCGGGCAACCACGACGGCACCCTATTCCACCCGGGGCGTCGTGCGGTTCGCGCCGGTCGCGGGCGACCGCCCGTACACTCCGCCCGCGCCCGCGACGGGATGGTATCGAAACCGCACCGATCCCGGCCTGGCCACCTATTGGCGGCCGGGTACCCAGCCGGTTGGGTCCGCCTACCCCGAGAATGCGTTTCGCCTCAACCAGATGCACGGCAACGTGGCCGAATGGGTCCTGGATTGCTGGATTGCCGATTATCGCCTGGCGGCAACCGACGGTCGCCCGCGCTCGGGCGAGAGCTTCTCATGCGATCGCGTCATCCGGGGCGGAAGCTGGGCCGGAACCGAGGCAGACGCCCGTTCCGCGGCGCGGCGCTTCGCGCCCATGGGCGCGCGGCGAAACGATCTCGGCTTTAGAGTAGCCCGTGAGCTCGACTAGCTGCTGGGCAGGGCCAATGTCACATTGGAACAGAGCGGCCATGGCGCGATCGCGCGGCAGAGTTTGCGCCCTGTGGGGCGTGACGCGACCGGCTTGCTGCACTGCGACAGAACGCGCGCGGTGCAGCATTGGAAGGGCGGCTTTTTGGGCCTCGAAACGGCCGCTAACCGCTTGACGTAGCGCAAAGCCGCGATTAGGTTCCGCCGCATTCAGCAGGACCGAGCGGGGCAACGGCAGGCGCCGAGGCGCAGCCGAGTCCCGCGGCTGTTTTTAGATCCGAGCTTCGCGCCCTGACTTGTGCCCCCTCGGGGGCCTCCAAGGAGCGGGCGGCGCTGCACCGGCCGAAACGAGCCCAGCGGGCTTTTCGGTCGGTGTTTTTGTCCGGCAGTCCGCGATGAACTCGCGAACGCGGGCAAACGAAGCGAAGGATCGGGAGAAGGGGTGCTGCCCGCCAGGGCCGCGCCCGCCGGGCAAAACGACGAGAAGGCACTGACATGCCGACGATCAATCAGCTGATCCGCAGCGCGCGGACGGCGCCGAAGTCGCGGAGCAAGTCTCCGGCACTCGAATCGTCGCCGCAGAAGCGCGGCGTCTGCACGCGCGTCTACACGACGACGCCGAAGAAGCCCAACTCGGCGATGCGCAAGGTCGCCAAGGTGCGGCTCACCAACCAGTACGAGGTGGTGAGCTACATCCCCGGCGAAGGCCACAACCTGCAGGAACATTCGGTCGTCATGATCCGCGGCGGCCGCGTCAAGGATCTCCCGGGCGTCCGCTATCACATCATCCGCGGCACGCTCGACACGCAAGGCATCGCCAAGCGCCGCCAGCGCCGTTCGAAATACGGCGCCAAGCGCCCGAAGTAAGGAAACATCCCATGGCCCGCCGCCGCCGCGCCGAGAAGCGCGAAGTCCTCCCCGATGCGAAATACGGCGACGTCGTCGTCGCCAAGTTCATGAACACCGTGATGTCGCGCGGGAAGAAATCCGCCGCCGAGCAGATCGTCTACGGCTCGTTCGAGATGATCGAGAAGAAGACGAAGAAGAGCGCGGTCGAGATCTTCCACAACGCGCTCGACAACGTGAAGCCGCACATCGAAGTGCGCTCGCGCCGCGTCGGCGGCGCCACCTACCAGGTGCCGGTCGAGGTGCGCCCCGAGCGCGCCCAGGCGCTGGCGATCCGCTGGCTGATCACGGCCGCGCGCGCGCGCGCCGAACGCACGATGGCGCATCGCCTTTCGACCGAGCTGATGGAAGCGGCGGAGAACCGCGGCACGGCCGTGAAGAAGCGGGAAGACACGCACAAGATGGCGGAGGCCAACCGGGCCTTCTCCCATTACCGCTGGTAACGGCGAAAGCGCGGATACTCCCATGGCCCGAACGCATCCCATCGAGCGCTACCGAAACATCGGCATCATGGCCCACATCGATGCCGGCAAGACCACGACCACGGAGCGCATCCTCTACTACACCGGCAAGTCCTACAAAATCGGCGAGGTGCACGAAGGCACCGCGACGATGGATTGGATGGAGCAGGAGCAGGAGCGCGGCATCACGATCACGTCGGCCGCGACGACGGCGTTCTGGCGCGACCACCGGGTCAACATCATCGACACGCCGGGCCACGTCGACTTCACGATCGAGGTCGAGCGCTCGCTGCGCGTGCTCGACGGCGCCGTGGCGCTGTTCGACGGCGTGAACGGCGTCGAGCCGCAATCCGAGACCGTGTGGCGCCAGGCCGACAAGTACGGCGTGCCGCGCATCTGCTTCGTCAACAAGATGGACCGCGTCGGCGCCGACTTCTTCATGTCGGTCGATACGATCCGCGAGAAGCTCGGCGCCAACGCGCTGGTTCTCCAGCTCCCGATCGGCCACGAAAGCCAGTTCAAGGGCGTGGTCGACCTCGTCCGCATGAAGGCGATCATCTGGTCCGGCGAGGAGCTCGGCGCGAAGTTCGACGTCGTCGACATCCCCGAGGCTCTCCAGGATCAGGCCAAGGAATACCACGAGAAGCTGGTCGAAGCCGCGGTCGAGACCGACGACGCCGCGCTCGAGGCCTATCTCGAGGGCAAGCCGCCGAGCGTCGAGACGCTGATGGCGTGCATCCGCAAGGGCACGATCGGGGCGAAGTTCGTGCCGGTGATGCTCGGCACCGCGTTCAAGAACAAGGGCGTGCAGCCTCTGCTCGATGCCGTCGTCGACTATCTGCCGGCGCCGAACGACCTGCCGGAAGTGAAGGGCACCAAGCCCGGCACCGACGAGCCGATGGTGCGCACGAAGAGCGACGAGGAGCCGTTCGCGGCGCTCGCGTTCAAGATCATGAACGACCCCTATGTCGGCACGCTCACCTTCGCCCGCATCTATTCGGGCGTGATCGAGGCCGGCTCGGGCGTCATCAACTCGACGCGCAACAACAACCGCGAGCGCGTCGGCCGCATGCTGCTGATGCACGCGAACAATCGCGAAGACATCAAGGAAGCGCGCGCGGGCGACATCGTGGCCTTCGCCGGCATGAAGGACGTGCGCACGGGCGACACGCTCTGCGATCCGCAGAAGCCGATTGTCCTCGAGCGCATGGAATTCCCGGAGCCGGTCATCGAGGTGGCGGTCGAGCCCAAGACCAAGGCCGACCACGACAAGATGGGCCTGGCGCTCCAGCGCCTCGCGGCGGAGGACCCGTCGTTCCGCGTCAAGACCGACCAGGAAAGCGGCCAGACGATCATCGCCGGCATGGGCGAGCTCCATCTCGAGATCATCGTCGACCGCATGAAGCGCGAGTTCAAGGTCGAGGCCAACGTGGGCGCGCCGCAGGTGGCGTATCGCGAGACGATCACGCGCACGGCCGAGATCGACTACGTGCACAAGAAGCAGACCGGCGGCTCCGGCCAGTACGCGCGCATCAAGGTGCGTTTCGAGCCGCAGGAGCCGGGCAGCGGCTTCGTGTTCGAGAACGAGATCAAGGGCGGCAACGTGCCGAAGGAGTTCATCCCGGCGGTCGAGAAGGGCCTCGAGAGCGCCAAGGAAACCGGCGTGCTCGCCGGCTTCCCGGTGATCGACTTCAAGGCCGCGCTCTACGACGGCTCGTACCACGACGTGGATTCGTCGGCGCTCGCGTTCGAGATCGCGGCGCGCGCGTGCTTCCGCGAGGGCATTCCGAAATGCGGCCCGGCGCTGCTCGAGCCTCTGATGAAGGTCGAGGTGGTGACGCCCAAGGAATACTACGGATCGGTCAGCGGCGACCTCGCCGGACGCCGCGGCAAGATCACGGGTGAAGAGATTCGCGGCAACGCGAACGTCATCCAGGCCCTGGTGCCGCTCGCCAACATGTTCGGCTACGTGAACACGCTGCGCGGCATGAGCCAGGGCCGCGCCACCTACACGATGCACTTCGACCACTACGCCCGGGTTCCCCAGGCGATTGCGGAAGAAGTGCGCAAGAAGATGGCTTGAGCACGTTGAAGACGACACGCCCCTAAGGACAAGAGGACGCCATGGCGAAGGAAAAGTTCGAGCGGACGAAGCCGCACTGCAACATCGGGACGAT
>CAYZSG010000248.1:0-7325 GCA_964481045.1 uncultured Candidatus Odyssella sp.
AAGAGCGGCACGCACGCCGCCGAGCTGCGCTTCTGGAAGGCCGCCGGCATCGACGTGGCCTCCGACAAGGGCGGCTGGTATCGCGAGACCGGCTCGGGCATGGGCCCCACGCTCAACACCGCGGCGGCGATGAACGCCTATGCGCTCACCGACCGCGGCACCTGGCTTTCGTTCAAGAACCGCCAGGGCCTCGTCATCGCCGTCGAGGGCGACCAGAAGCTGTTCAACCAATACGGCGTGATGCTGGTGAACCCCGAGAAGCACAAGCACGTGAAGAAGGATCTCGGCATGGCGTTCGTCGACTGGATCACCTCGCCCGAAGGCCAGGCCGCCATCGCCTCCTACAAGATCGCCGGCGAGCAGCTCTTCTTTCCGAACTACAAGAAGTGAGGCCGCCATGCTGCGAAGATTTGCGGGCGCCGCGGCGCTCGCGACGCTGATGACGACCGCCCCCGCGATGTCGCTGGAGCCCGTTCGCCTCTACGCCGCCGGCAGCCTCAAGGCCGTGATGGACGAGATCGGCGCGGCGTTTCAGAAGGAAACGGGCATTGCCGTGGCCGGCACGTTTGGCCCCTCGGGCCTGCTGCGCGACCGCATCGCCAAGGGCGAGACCGCGGAGGTTTTCGCCTCGGCCAACATGGCCCATCCGCGATCGCTGGCGGAGGCCGGCCGGGCGGGCGCGGTGAGCGCGTTCGCGCGCAACCAGCTTTGCGCGCTCGCCGGTCCGAAGGTGGACGTGACTACCGAGACTCTGCTCGACACCATGCTCGACGCGCGCTTCAAGATCGGCACCTCGACGCCCGGCGCCGATCCTTCCGGCGACTATGCGTGGGAGCTGTTCCGCAAGGCGGAAACGCTGCGGCCGGGCGCTTTCAAGGCGCTCGACGCGAAAGCGCTGAAGCTCACCGGCGGACCGAGTTCTCCGCCGCCACCGGAGGGCCGCAGCGCCTATGGCGCGATGGTCGAGAAGAGCGAGGCCGACATCTTCCTCACCTATTGCACCAACGCCGTGCTGGCGCGGAAGGAGGTTCCGTCACTGAAGATCGTGGCCGTGCCCGATGCGCTCGCGGTGGGCGCGGAATACGGCCTCGCCGTCGTCAAAGGCGCGCGGCCCGAGGCCGATCGCTTCGCCGACTATGTCCGCTCGCCGATGGGCCGCGCGATTCTGGTGCGGCACGGATTCGGGCTTCCGCCCGCGCCGCCGCGCAAATGACCGCCTCCCGCCGCGCCACAGCGAGGTGATCGTGCGATTGCGCTCGGGCGAGATCTGGACGATCGAATCCGACATCGGCGACGGGCGGAAGCACACCGGCGTCGTCCTGCTTTCGTCGGGCAAGCTCGCGGGCGGCGACGGACAATATCTCTACGTCGGCCGCTTCCGGTTCCGGGAAGGCCGGATCGCGGCGGACATCAACGTCAAGCATTACAAGGGCGAGGCCTATTCCGTCTTCGATCGCTGGGAGAAGGATTTCGCCGTGCGCTTCGAGGGCGAACGGCAAGGCGGCGTGATCCGCGGCGAAATGCGGCGCAAGGACATGCCGCGCCTGAAGATCGCGGCGCAAATGGTGCTGCGCGGCGCCATCGGGTCCGAGCTGCCGGGCGCCGCGAAGCACGCGCTTCAGCCGGAAGGCGGCCTCTGACGGCGTGGTGCCCACGCCAGCCGCCCGAGACGGAAGCGGCGCGGGTGGACCATGCTATGATCGCGCACGCGGAGATGATCGCCACCAGACCATGAACAGGACCAAGCCGAGGCTTTCGCGACGGCGCGTGCTGGCGGCAGGTGCCGCGGGCGCGTTTGCGTTCCCGGCGCTGCTGCGCGCCCAGGGCAAGCGCGCGATCGTCGATGCGGCGCGGCGCAGGGTGGAGGTGCCGGCCGAGATCACGCGCGTCTTCGCGGCGGGTCCGCCCGCGGCAATCATGCTGTTCACGCTGGCGCCGGATCTGCTGCTCGGCTGGACGAACGAATTCCGCCCCGCCGAGAAAGAGTTCGTGCCGCCGCGCTATGCGGACCTGCCGGGCATGGGGCGCCTGACCGGCCGCGGCAACACGGCCAATCTCGAGACCGTGCTCGCGCTCAAGCCCGATCTCATCGTCGACTACGGCACGGTCGACGCCACCTACGTCTCGCTCGCGAACCGCGTGCAGCAGCAGACCGGCATTCCCTACATCCTGCTCGACGGCAAGTTCGAGCGAATGGCCGATACCTACCGGCTGCTCGGCGCGGCCGTGGACCGGCGCGACGCCGGCGAGGGCCATGCTGCCTATGCCGAGAATCTGCTGCGTGCGCTCGACCGCGCGATCGGCACCATACCGGCCGAGAAGCGCCCGCGCGTTTATTATGGGCGCGGGCCGGCGGGATTGCAGACCGGAGCGGCGGGCTCGATTAACGTGGAAATCGTCGAGCGCGCGGGCGCGGTCAACGTCGCCGCCGCGCTCGGTCCCGGCGGGCTCGTCAACGTCTCGCTCGAGCAGGTGCTCGGCTGGAATCCGGATACGATCCTTGCCATCGATCCCGCCTTCCGGCAGCGCGCGCTCTCCGATCCCGCCTGGAAGGACGTTAAGGCCGTGCGCGAGAAGCGCGTGTTCCTGTCGCCGAACCTGCCGTTCGGCTGGATCGATTTCCCACCTGCTGTGAACCGCCTGCTCGGCCTGCAATGGCTCGCGCACCTCTTCTATCCGCAGGCATTTCCCGACGATCTCCGCCCGATCGTTTCCGATTTCCACCGCCGCTTCTATCACCGCGTCCCCACCGAGGCGCAGCTCGACCGGCTGCTCGCGAACGCGCTGCCGGTCGGGAAATGAAGACAGCGCGTTTTCTCCACCGTCATCCCGACCGGAGCACGGCGTCCTTACGCCGTGCGGAGCGGAGGGATCGTGCGGCAGCTGGCCCGCGATCCCTCCACTTCGCGCAGTGCAAGCGCACCGCGCTCCGGTCGGGATGACGGACTGTAGTGGTGCCCGCTGTGAGCAAGCGGCCCCTGTTTGCCAGTGTCATTGCGGCGCTGCTGTTGCTCACTGCGATCGCCGCCGCATTCGCGGTCGGCCGCTATCCGATCCCGCCCGCCGATCTCGCGGCGATTGTCTGGGCCAAGCTCACCGGCGGCGCGCACGGGCTGCCGGCCGCGGCGGAGACCGTGCTGTTCCAGATCCGCGGGCCGCGCGTGATCGCGGCGCTGATGGTGGGCGCCGCGCTGGCGGCGGCGGGCGCCGCCTATCAGAATCTGTTCCGCAACCCGCTCGTCTCGCCCGACATCCTCGGCGTCTCGTCCGGCGCGGCGTTGGGCGCCGCGCTCGGCATCTTCCTGTCACTCGATCTCTGGTGGATCCAGGGTTTCGCCTTCGCGTTCGGGCTTGGCGCCGTCGCCGCCGTCTACTTCATCGGCCGGGCCGTGCGCGGGCACGATCCGATCCTCGTGCTGATCCTCGCTGGCGTGGTGATCGGCGCGCTGCTCGGCAGCGTCCTAGCGCTCCTGAAGTATCTCGCCGATCCCTACAATCAGCTTCCCGCGATCACGTTCTGGCTGCTCGGATCGCTTTCGGCGACGAACCCCGACGACATCGCGACCACGCTCGCGCCGGTACTGCTCGGGCTCGTTCCGCTGTGGTTGCTGCGCTGGCGCATGAACCTGATGGCGCTCGGCGACGAGGAAGCGAAGGCGCTCGGCATCAACGTGGTGCGCGTGCGCCTCACGGTGATCGCGGCGGCGACCTTGATGACCGCCGCCGTCGTGTCGATCAGCGGCATCGTCGGCTGGATCGGCCTGCTCGTCCCCCACTTTGCGCGCCTACTCGCCGGGCCGAATTTCGCGCGCCTGCTGCCGGTGTCGGTGCTGCTCGGCGCCGCGTTCCTGCTGCTGGTCGACACGCTGGCGCGCACGGTGGCGCGCATCGAAGTGCCGCTCGGCGTGCTGACCGCGTTCATCGGCACACCGTTCTTCATCTGGCTGCTGGCGACGGCGCGGCGGAGCTGGCAATGAGGCTGGCCGTCGAAAACCTATCGTTCGGCTATCCCGGCAAGCGCGTGGGCGCCGGCGTGACGCTGGCGCTTAGCGCCGGCGAGGTGATGTGCCTGCTCGGCCCCAATGGCGGCGGCAAGACGACGTTGTTCAAGACGATCCTGGGCCTCATTCCCGCGCAGGGCGGCGCGGTGCGTTACGGCGATGCGCCGCTCGCGCGGATGACTCGCGCCGAGGTCGCGCGCATCGCCGGCTACGTGCCGCAGGCGCACACCGGCTATTTCCCGTTCTCGGTGTTCGACGTGGTGCTGATGGGCCGCGCCGCGCATCTCGGCCCGTTCGCGGCGCCCGGCAAGCGCGACCGCGAGATCGCGCGCGCATCCCTCGCCACGATCGGCATCGAGCGGCTTGCCGAGGCGATCTACACGCGCATCAGCGGCGGCGAGCGGCAGATGACGCTGATCGCGCGCGCGCTCGCGCAGGAGCCGCGCGTGCTGGTGATGGACGAGCCCACGGCCAGCCTCGATTTCGGCAATCAGGTGCGCGTGCTCGAGCGCATCCAGCGCCTTGCCGGCGCAGGCCTCGCGATCGTGCTCTCGACGCACGATCCCGACCAGGCGTTCCTCGTCGCCGACCGCGTGGCGATGCTGCACGAAGGCCGCCTCGTGCGCCTCGGGCCGCCCGCCGAGACGATCACGCCCGAGAGCTTGAAGCAGGTTTACGGCGTCGACATCGCCGTGACGGAGATCGCTGCTGAAAGCGGCACGCGGCGCGTGTGCGTGCCGGCGCTGGCGCCACGTCAGCCGTTCCACACCACGCGGCCGGTATCCGACACGTCGTAGCCGGCGAGCGCAGCCGCCTTGCGCCGGAAGGCCGGCGATGCCGCGAAGCGCAGCAGCGCCTGCGCCGGGCCGTCGAAATAGCTTTTGCGGCGCATCGCGAGATCGAACCGCTCTTCGGCCAGTGGCACGAAGGCGAGGCGGAACTGGCGCGCGACCGCCTCGACCGCGAGGCCGGCATCGGCGCGGCCCTCGACGATCGCGAGGCCGACATCGGTTTCGTTGAGGACGGGCGGATGGACGAAGCCGATGTCGCCGGGTTTGAGCCGCGCCTCGGCCAGGTAGTGCAGCAGCAGCAGATGGCTGCCGGCCGAAGGCTGGCGCAGCATGAAGCGCGCCTTGCGCCGCGCGACGTCGGCGACGCGGCGGATTTTGAGCGGGTTGCCGGCCGCCAGCACGAGGCCCTGGCGCCGCGCCGCCCAGCGGATCAGTACCACGTCGCGCAGGCCGGCCGCCTCGCGCATCACCGGCACGTTGTATTCGCCGCTCTTGGCATCGCGCACATGAAGGCCGGCCATCACCGCCTCGCCGGCCGCGAGCTGCTTCAGCCCGTCGAGGCTGCCGCTCGCGCGCAGCGCGAGGCCGCAGCCCGACTCGCGCACCGCCCAATCGAGCAGCGGATCGTGGCTGCCGGCCACGACCGGCGCCGGCGGCCGCGTCTCGAAGCCGAGGCCGGCGTAGTGCGTGTTCTCGGCCACCCAGAGATCGATCAGGTGCTTCGGGAACAGCCACTTGCCGGTGACGCGCGAGCACGGGATGCGCTTCGCGCGCAGCAGCGCATAGACCTTGCGCTGCCTGATGCGCAGGTAATCCGCCACCTCCTTCGTGTTCATGAACTCGCGGGCCATGACGGCGAGCGTGCCGGGCGCGCGGCGCCGCGTCAACGCGGGCTTGCCTTCGGCGCGCATTGGCGCCATTTGCCGGGAAGCGCCCCGTTTCCGGAGACGCCCGCCATGCGCCGCATCGCCCACGCCTTCACTCTGCTCATCGCATTCGCAGCCGCCCCGGCCTCCGCCGAAGGGAGGCTCGACTGGACGAAGGTTCCGCTGCCGGCCATCGACGGCTCGACGCACGCGCCGGCGATGTTCGCGGGGAAAGTCGTCTTGCTGGTGAACACCGCCTCGTTCTGCGGCTACACGGGCCAGTACGAAGACCTCCAGAAGCTCTGGACGCGCTATCGCGATAAGGGCTTCGTGATCCTCGGCGTGCCGGCAAATGATTTCGGCGCGCAGGAGCCGGGCAGCAACGAGAAGATCAAGGCGTTCTGCGAGGCGAACTACGGCGTCGATTTCCCGCTGCTCGAGAAGCAGACCGTCGTCGGTGCGAACGCGCATCCGCTCTACAAATGGGCCGCAGCGGCGACCGGCCCGGCCGGCGTTCCGCGCTGGAACTTCCACAAGATCCTGATCGGCCGCGACGGTAGCCTCGTCGCATGGTTCCCGACGCGGACGCCGCCGCTCGATGCGGGCATCACCGCCGCGGTGGAGAAGGCGCTCGCGGCGCCCTCGCACTGACTAGCCGTCATCCATCGCTGCGCTCAGGATGACGGGTTGGACTTCGGCGGCAGCGGAAAGAAGCCGCTCGTGCGCGCGACGTAGGCCGCGTACTCAGGCTTCGCGCGCTTCAGGCGGCGCTCGAGTAGCGCTTTGCCCGTCACCTTCACGAGGAAATAGGTCATCAGCAGCGGCGCGATGACGAGCGCGAAGCCGAGCGGGTGATCGCAGGCGACGAGCCACAGGCCGAACCAAACGCAGGCATCGCCGAAATAGTTCGGGTGCCGCGTGTAGCGCCAGAGGCCGCGATCCATCACTTTGCCGGCGTTGGCGGGATCGGCCTTGAAGCGCGCCATCTGCCAATCGCCGATCGCTTCGAATAGGAAGCCCGCCAGCCAAAGCGCCGCGCCGAAATAGGCGAAGGCGCCGAGCGGCGCGCGCCAGACCGGCGCGGCCATCACCGGCAGCGCCACCACCCACATGATGAGGCCTTGCAGCAGGAACACGCGCGTGAGCGTGATCCGGTGCCGCTTCCCGGCGCCGAGATGGTTGATGAGCGCCGTGTAGCGTGGGTCTTCACCGTGGCCGCGCTTGCGCCACAGCAGATAGAGGCCGAGCCGCAGCGCCCAGATCGTCGTGAGCGCCACGACGAGCCATTTGCGCGCCGGCGCGCCGCTGGTAATGGCGAAGCTCACCCACGCGGCGAGCGCGAAGCCCGGTCCCCAGAAGATATCGACGATGCTCGCGTCTTTCAGCGGGATCGAGACGAGCCACAGCAGCAGCATCGCGGCGAAGATCGCGGCGGCGCCGGCGCCCGCGGCGAGCGCGAGCTCGCCCCACATCAGGCGCCGCCCTTGATGCCGATGAAGGAGGCGACGGCGTCGGCATAGCCGCGCGGCGCGGTCTCGGCGCGGATCGCATCGATGCGCGCGGCCACGTCTTCGGGCGTGATTGGCTTGTCGGCCGGCAGCTTCACGCCGGCATTCTCCACCGCCCAGGCGCGGCCGAAATGGCCCGAGCCGGCGATGAAGGTTTCG
>CAYZSG010000249.1:0-7160 GCA_964481045.1 uncultured Candidatus Odyssella sp.
TAAATCATTGAATATTCTAGCTGTGGAAACCGGCGGCAACGCTCGGAAACGAACCATTTTGCCCTCCGAAGGCAGAGGTCAGAGGTTCGAATCCTCTCGGGTGCGCCAGCTTCCTCCCGCCGCCGTTTCGCCCGTATGAGCACCGCCTCGGCCGCCGAAGAAGGCCTGCGCCGCTGGCACGATTGCGTGGCCGGGCGCGATTTCGCGGCGCTTGCCGATCTGCTCGCCGAGGATGTGCGCTTCCACTCGCCGTTCCTGTGGCGGCCGAAGGAGGGCAAGGCGATTACGCTCGCCTACCTCACCGCCGCGATCCGCGTGCTCGGCGACTTCGCCTATCACCGCGAGATGACCGACGGTACGAGCTGGACGCTCGAGTTCAGCGCGAAAGTGGGCGAGTTCTCGCTGAAGGGCATCGACATCATCCGCTTCGGCGCCGACGGGCGCATCGTGGATTTCGAGGTGATGGTGCGGCCGTTCAAGGGCCTCCAGGCGCTCGCCGAGGCGATGCAGAAGCAGCTCGCGGCGCAGGGCGTGGCCGGCTGAGAGCGCCGGCCGTATCCGCGGTCACCGCAGATCGGCGCGCATCTGGCCGTGCGGGACGATGCCGGTGGCATCGAGGCCGATGATGCCCCAGATACCGAGAAAGGCGGCCAGCAGACCGTATTCCACCGTGCTCAGTCCGCATTCGTCAGCGAGAAATCGCAGCAACATCGAAGGACCCGCAATTGCGAAACAACTGCGCCGAACGCTAAATCAGGTGTCTCAAGACTCCGCTAAGATAAGGATAACAACTGGTTAACCCGCTGGCTCTGCGACGGCGTGGCGTCGGCCTCGCCCGCCGCGGCCTCAAGGCTTCGCCGAGCGAAGCTTCAGCATTCGCCCATCGACGATGAATTTGCCGTAGCCGTGATGATGGAGCGCACGCGGGCTCTTCTGCGCGGGATCGATCCAGGCCTTCACGACCTCGAGGATGAAGAGGTTGTAGCGGCGGACGAGCCGCGTATCGCGAACCTTGCATTCGAGATTGGCGAAGCACTCGGCGACGAGCGGGGCCGACACGCGCGCGGCCGGCAATGGCGTGAGCTTAAACCGCGCAAACTTGTCGACCTCGCGCCCCGAGCAGTTGCCGATGCCGACGACCTTCCTGGCCAACCGCGCCGCTGGGATCGCGATCACGCATTCGCCGCCGGCGCGCAGCGCCGCGTAGCTGTGATTGGCGCCGCTCACGATGCAGGCAACCATCGGCGGCACGAAATCCATCATCATGTGCCACGACATCGTCATCAGGTTCGCGCGCCCCTTGCGCGCGGTCGAGACGAGGACGACCGGGCCCGGCTCGAGGAGCTGATAGGCCTTGTCGAGCGGAAATTCGCGCAGCTTGCTCATGCCGAAAGTCGAGCACATCCGCGCGCTCGCGCGAATGACGGAGATCAAACGCCGTCAGCGCCGGCGCAGCGAGAGAATGTAGGCAATCACGTCGTCGATCTCGGCCGTCGTCAGCGTCTGCGGCTCCATCTCGTAGTGCGGCAGCGTGATGAACTGGCGCAGCGAGGCGCGCGTCTGTTCGGGGTCGGCGGCCATGCGCATGAAGCTCGGCACTGCCGGCTCGGGACCGGTGCGGCCGGGTGCCACCGCGTGGCATTTCGCACAGAAGCGCTCGGCCAGCGCGCGCCCGCGCGCGGCGTCGCCCGTTTCGCCGGCGGCCGGCGCGGCGAAGGCGGCGAGGACGAGGACCGCCCCGGCCCAACGGTGCATTCCCTGCTTCATTGCACGCCCACCGCGAGATCGCTGACATAGGGGTTCGTCTTCCGCTCCCAGCCGAAGGTCGACATCGGTCCGTGGCCGGGAATGAAGCGCACGTCGTCGCCCAGCGGGAACAGGCGCTCGCGGATCGAGGCGATCAGCGCCTCGTGGTCGCCGCGCGGAAAATCGGAGCGCCCGATCGAGCCCTTGAACAGCACGTCGCCGACGGCGGCGAGCTTCGACGGGCGATGGAAGAAGACGACGTGCCCCGGCGTGTGACCGGGGCAGTGGAACACCTCGAACACGAGATTGCCGAGCGTGACCGTGTCGCCCTGCACGAGCCAGCGGTCGGGCGTGAACTCGCGCAATGGCGGGAAACCGAACTGCTGGCCGCTCGACGGCAGCTTCTCGATCCAGAAGCGATCCGCCTCGTGCGGGCCCTCGACCGGAAGCTTCAGCCGGTCGCGCAGATCGGCGACCGCGCCGGCATGATCGAGATGGCCGTGCGTGACGAGGATCTTCTCGAGCGTGACGCCCTGCTGCGCGACCACGCCGAGCACGCGGTCGAGATCGCCGCCCGGATCGACGACGGCGCCCTTCATGGTTTCGTCGCACCACAGAACGGAGCAGTTCTGGGCGAACGGCGTGACCGGAACGATGGCGGCTTTCAGCATCGGCGCTTCGCGGATTTGGTGCACGATATGTGCGGGAGCGGCCGCGCCGGCGCAAGCGCGCCGCTCGACGCAGCGCCCGATTTCGGTCGTTTTTACGCGGCATGGAGCCGGGTGTGACGCCGTTCACAGCTTGCCCCGCACGCCCCGGCCAGTATGGTGGCCGTCGGCCCTTGTCCCGCCTTGCGCCGCGGGCGATCATCCCCACCTATGGGCGCGACCAGCCCCTGCCGGACCAACGCATGAGCATCGGCTTTCTCAAGTTTCTCGGCGTTCTGCTGATCCTGGGCAGCGTCGGCTTCGCCACGGTGAAGGGTTCGATCACCGGCGGCTTCCGCTATCTCACCCCTGGTTTCGGTACCTCCGATGTCCCAGCCGCTGACCGCAAGTGAGCGCCGCACGGCGGCGGTCCGCTCGATGGGCTCGACCGGCGCGGCGATCATCCTCTACTTCCTGCCGCTGCCGCTGCTCGGCAAGGCGTTCTACGAGCTCGTGCTGCGCGGGCGCTTCACCGGATTCGTCATCTCGCTGGCGTTGTTCGCGCTGTTCATCTTCGGCGCCGAACTGATGCGGCGCGGCATCGTGAAGGGCTGGGATTTCAAGGCGCGCAAGGTGGCGCTCGCCGGCGGCGCGCCGCTGAAGTCGATGGGCGCGATCGTGATCGGCCTCGCCACCTTCTCGACCGCGTTCCTCGCCGCCGAGCAATCGCTGTTCGCGGCGATCGCGATCGGGTTCGGCGCGTTGCTCGGCCTGTTCCTCACCTATGGCATGGACGCGCGCGGCGCCAAGGGCGTTGCCGCCGATTCGGGCGTGAGCGCCGAGGAAGTGCACGAGGCGCTCAGCGAGGCGCGCGCGCGCATCGGCGCGCTCGAGGAGGCGGGCAAGCGCCTGCAGGGCAGCGCCGCCTACGATCTGCGCCAGAAAATCCGCGACGTGGTGGCGGCGGCCGGCAAGGTGCTGCACCTCATCGAGGAGGATCCGCGCGACCTGCGCCGCGCGCGCAAGTTCCTGAACATCTACCTCGACAGCGCCAAGACCGTGACCGAGAACTACGCCGCCACGTCCACCAAGGCGCATTCGCCCGAGATGGAGGCGAAGTTCCGCGCGGTGCTCGACGATCTCAAGACGACCTGCGAGGAGCAGTACAAGAAGCTGCTCGAGAACGACACGCTCGACCTCGACGCTCAGATCGAAGTGCTGAAGGTACGGTTGACGAAAGAAGGACTGAGCTGAGGCAGACTTTCACCCGTGTCGTCCCCGCCACAGCGGGGACGACGGGACACACGTTCGGGACAACGACAAGGACAGGGACACGCACATGGCTTCCACCGAAACCACGACGCCCGCCGCCGGCATGCCCACGATGGCGCCGGTCGCGGCGACTCCGCCGGCGGCCGTCCAGCCCGTCGTCGCCTACAAGGAGGCCGACCCGGACGCGAAGGCGCGCATCGAGAAGGCGCTGTCCGAGCTCGACATCAAAGACAGCAACTCGGTCATCTTCTTCGGGGCGCGCGCGCAGGAGCAGCTGACGACGATCTCGGAGAACATGCTCGAGGGGGTGCGCAACAAGGACACGGGGCCGGCCGGCGCGGCGCTGAGCGACATGCTCTCGAAGCTGCGCGGCTTCAAGGTCGACGATCTCGACCCCAACAACAAGCCCGGCTTCTTCGGCCGCCTAATCGGCTCGGGCAATCCGATCGCGCGGTTCGTCCAGCAATACGAAGACGTGCGGAAGCAGATCGATTCGGTCTCGAACCGCCTCGACACGCACAAGAACAAGCTGATGGAAGACATCGTGAAGCTCGACAAGCTCTACGATGCGAACCTCGCCTACTACCACACGCTCGCAGAATACATCGCGGCCGGCGAAGAGATGCTGCGCCGGCTCGATGGCGACGTGATCCCGGCCATGGCGAAGTCCGCCGAGGGCGCCGACATGATCAAGTCGCAGGAGCTGCGCGACATGCGCACGATGCGCGACGACTTGGAGCGCCGCGTGCACGACCTCAAGCTTACGCGCCAGGTGGCGATGCAGAGCCTGCCCTCGATCCGCCTCGTGCAGGAGAACGACAAGAGCCTCGTCACCAAGATCAACTCGACGATGGCCAACACGATCCCGCTCTGGAAGCAGCAGCTCGCGCAGGCGGTGACGATCTACCGCGCCAGCGAGGCGGCCAAGACGGTGAAGGAGGCGACCGACCTCACCAACGAGCTGCTCAAGAAGAACGCCGACATGCTGCGCGACGCCAACGCGGCGACACGCACCGAGGTGGAGCGCGGCATCGTCGACATCGAGGCGATCAAGCACGCGCACGCCCAGCTCATCGCGACGATCGAGGACAGCCTCAGGATCGCCGACGAAGGCAAGAAGAAGCGCGCCGACGCGGAAAAGGAGCTGATCGGCCTCGAGGATTCGCTGAAGGCCTCGCTGCAGCAGGCCTCGGCCCGCGCGCAGGGCCTCGCCCCGCCGGCACCGGCCAAGCCTTGAGCAAACCGGAATGATGACGGGGCCCCCCAAGGCCCCGTAAGCTTGCCGTATTCGCGACCCCGCCGGACGCCTGCACCGCGCCGGTACTGATGGAGTGTTAGACGATGGGCCTGTTCGACAAGATTCGCGGCGAATTCATCGACATCATCGAGTGGACCGATTCGTCCAACGACACGATGGTGTACCGCTTCGAGCGCCACGGCAACGAGATCAAGTACGGCGCGAAGCTCACCGTGCGCGAGAGCCAGGTGGCGGTCTTCGTCAACGAAGGCCAGATCGCCGACGTGTTCCAGCCCGGCATGTACACGCTCGAGACGCAGAACGTCCCGATCCTCTCGACGCTGAAGGGCTGGAAATACGGCTTCAACAGCCCGTTCAAGGCCGAGGTCTATTTCGTCAACACGCGCCGCTTCACCGACATGAAATGGGGCACCAAGAACCCCATCATGATGCGCGACAAGGAATTCGGCATGGTGCGCCTGCGCGCCTTCGGCACCTACGAGGTGCGCGTGAAGGACGCGCCGACGTTCTTGAAAGAGATCGTGGGCACCGACGACAAGTTCTCGACCGACGAGGTCTCGGAACAGCTTCGCAACATTCTGGTCTCGAAGTTCACGAACCTGATCGGCGCCGCCGCGATTCCCGTGCTCGACCTTGCCGGCAATTACGACCAGCTCGGCAAGCTCCTGACCGACAAGATCGGCCCCGATTTCAACGAATACGGCCTCAACCTCACGAAGATCCTGGTCGAGAACATCTCGCTGCCGCCCGAAGTGGAGGCGGCGATCGACAAGCGCACGAGCATGGGCGTCGTGGGCGATCTCGGCAAATACGCGCAGTTCCAGGCCGCCGAGGCGATTCCGGCCGCCGCCGCGAACCCGGGCGGGACGATGGGCGCGGCCATGGGCATCGGCATGGGTGCCGCGATGGGGCACCAGATGGCCAACGTGTTCCAGCCGCAGCAGCCAGCGGTCGCACCCGCCGCGCCGCCGCCACTGCCCGGCGGCAAGAGCTTCTTCGTCGCGGTGAATGGCCAGCAGCAGGGCCCGTTCGATCTCGGCGCGCTCTCGCAGCGCCAGCAGCAGGGCCAGCTCACGCGCGAGACGCTGGTGTGGGCGCAGGGCATGGCGAACTGGGCGCCGGCCGGACAGGTGCCCGACCTCGCGGCACTGTTCGCGAACGCGCCGCCGCCGCTGCCGCCGCAGTAGCGGAGCACGCGTCATGGCGGAGGTGCAGCAGGACCAGGGCCCGAAGGCGCCGATCTCGGGCGATCAGTTCCCGTGCGAGCAATGCGGCGCGAAGCTGCGCTTCAAGCCCGGCTCGGACACGATCAAGTGCGACCATTGTGGCCATGCGAACCCGATTCCGAAGCGGCCGTGGACGCAGATCGAGGAGCAGGACCTCGAGCAGGGCCTCGAGAAGATCGAGAGCACGGCCGCCACCGAGGAGAAGCGCACGGTCAAGTGCCAGTCCTGCGCCGCCGAGTTCACGTTCGACCCGCACGTTCACGCCGCATCGTGCCCGTTCTGCACGAGCCCCGTCGTCGCCGAGACGCACACGGTGCGCGTCATCACGCCCGCGGCGCTGGTGCCGTTCGAGCTCGACGACAAGAGCGCCCAGGGCGCCTTCCGCAAATGGCTCGGCGGCCTGTGGTTTGCGCCGAACGACCTCAAGAAATTCGCCGTCACCGAGGGCAAGCTCGCGGGCATGTACGTGCCCTATTGGACCTACGACGCGCAGACCTACAGCGCCTATGACGGCGAGCGCGGCGACGCCTATTACGTGCCCTATACGGTGACGAAGACCGTCGACGGCAAGACCGTGACCGAGACGCATCAGAAGCGGGAAATCCGCTGGAGCTACGTCTCGGGCAATGTCGAGCGCTTCTTCGACGACATGCTCGTGGTCGCGAGCAAGTCGCTGCCGAAGAAATACGCCGACCGGCTCGACACCTGGCGGCTCTCGTCGCTCCAGCCCTATCGCAGCGAATACATCTCCGGCTTCCGCAGCGAGGTCTATCAGGTCACGCTCAAGGAAGGCTTCCACGAAGCCAAGGGGCGCATGGAAGACCAGATCCGCTCCGACGTGCGCAGCGACATCGGCGGCGACGAGCAGCGCATCCACAACATCAACACGCACTGGCAGGACCTGCGCTTCAAGCACATCCTGCTGCCGGTGTGGCTGGCCGCGTATCGCTATCGCGGCAAGGTCTATCAGATCCTGATCAACGGCCAGACCGGCGAGGTCGAGGGCGCGCG
>CAYZSG010000250.1:0-7111 GCA_964481045.1 uncultured Candidatus Odyssella sp.
GGCGCTGGACATTCCCTTCCTTCGTAGGGGCGGGTCTCCGACCCGCCCGTCGGCGTCTCCAAAGTGCGAATGCGTCGAGGCAAGAGCGGCGTCGAGACGGGCGGGTCGGGGACCTGCCCCTACGATTTGTCCGCCTTCACCGGATTCCGTTCACCGTTCATCCATGCGTTTTCGTTCAGCTGCACCCGCTCGTGCTGCCGCAGGTGTTGCACTTGAGGCACGTGCCGTTGCGCACGAGCGTGAAGTTTCCGCACTCGCCGCAGGCGTCGCCTTCGTAGCCCTTCATGCGCGCCTCGCGGGCCTTGTCGGCGCGCTCGTCGATCGCCGCCAGCACCGCCGACGAGATCGCGGCCATCGCCGCGCGCGTGCCGTCGGTGACGGCGGCGGCCACGCCGCCTTCGGCATGGATGTGCACCTGCGTGCCGCCATTCGCATGGACGTGCAGCGAGGCGCCGCCGTCGCCATGATCGTGCGGGTTGAGGCCGTTGCCGTTGAGGCCGAGCACGCCGCCATTGGCGGGCTTGAAGCGGTTGCGCGTGAAGCCGCGGCTGACGACGCGCTCCATCTGCTCCATCACGTTCTGCGCCGCGGCCACTGCCGGCGGATTCACCGGAATGGCGCTTTCGTCGACGCCGCGGCCCATGCTGTCGGGCCGCACGTCCTGCGGCGAGGCGTGCGCAAGGTCTTCGCGCGAGAGATAGGAGATCGCGAGCTCGCGGAAGATGTAGTCGAGCACCGAGGTCGCCATCTTGATCGAGTCGTTGCCCTCGACGAGGCCCGACGGCTCGAAGCGCGTGAACGTGAACGCGTCGACGAATTCGTCGAGCGGCACGCCGTATTGCAGGCCGATCGAGATCGCGATCGCGAAATTGTTCATCAGCGAGCGGAAGGCGGCGCCTTCCTTGTGCATATCGATGAAGATCTCGCCGAGCGTGCCGTCCTGGTATTCGCCGGTGTGGAGATACACCTTGTGGCCGCCGACGACGGCCTTCTGGATGTAGCCCTTCCGCCGGCCCGGCATGCGCAGGCGCTGCGAGCGCGCGACCTGCTGCGCCATCGCGTGCGCGGCGCGCTCGGCCACCAGCGCGGCGCGCTCGGCCGCCGGCGCCTTCACGACCGCGGCGACGGTTTCCGCCTTCTCGTCCACGTCCTCGATGTCGTCGAACACCGTGGCCGAGAGCGGCTGCGAGAGCTTCGAGCCGTCGCGATAGAGCGCGTTGGCTTTCAAGCCGAGCTTCCACGACATCTCGTAGGCGCGCTGGCAATCCTCGACCGTGGCGTCGTTCGGCATGTTGATGGTCTTGGAGATGGCGCCCGAGACGAAGGGCTGCGCCGCCGCGAGCATCAGGATGTGGCTCTCCCACGAAAGGAAGCGCTTGCCGATCTTGCCGCACGGATTCGCGCAGTCGAACACCGGCAGGTGCTCGTCCTTGAGGCCGGGCGCGCCTTCAAGCGTCATCGCGCCGGTGACGTAGGCGTTGGCCTGATCGATCGCGGCCTTGTCGAAGCCGAGCTCGGCGAGAAGATCGAAGCCGGGCGAGTCGAGCTTCGCCGCGTCGATGCCGAGCGTGTCGGTGCAGAATTCGGCGCCGAGCGTGTACTTGTTGAACACGAAGCGGATGTCGAACGCGCTCGGCAGCGCCGCCTCGACCTTCTCGAGCGCCTCGTCGGTGAAGCCGCGCAGCTTCAGCGCGGTGTGGTTGATGCCGGGGGCACCCTTGAGCGTTCCGTGCCCCACTGCGTAGCGGACGATCTCGTCGATCGCGTCAGCACCGTAGCCCAGCGTCTGCAGCGCCGGCGGCACCATCTGGTTGATGATCTTGAAATAGCCGCCGCCGGCCAGCTTCTTGAACTTGACCAGCGCGAAATCGGGTTCGATGCCGGTCGTGTCGCAATCCATCACCAGGCCGATCGTGCCGGTGGGCGCGATCACGGTGGCCTGCGCGTTGCGGAAGCCGTGCAGCGTGCCGCGCTCGATCACGCGGTCCCACGCGGCGACGGCGGCATTGACCAGCGCCTGGTCGGGGCATGACGCGTGGTCGAGCGGCACCGGCGGCATCGAGAGGGCGTCGTAGCCATCCTTGATGCCATAGGCGGCGCGCTGATGATTGCGCATCACGCGCAGCATCGCGTCGCGGTTCTCGGGATAGCCGGGGAAGGGGCCGAGCTCTTCCGCCATTTCCGCCGAGGTCTCGTAGGAAATGCCGGTCATCAGCGCCGTCATCGCGGCGCAGAGCGCGCGGCCGGCCGCGCTGTCATACGGAATGCCGGAGGCCATCAGATAGCCGCCGATGTTCGCGTAGCCGAGGCCAAGCGTACGGAACTTGTAGGACAGCTCGGCGATGCGCGCGGACGGGAACTGCGCCATCATCACCGAGATCTCGAGCACGATCGTCCAGAGCCGCGTCGCGTGCTCGAACGCGGCCACGTCGAACGTGCCCGAGTCGTTCGCGGCGCCGTGCCCGCCGCTGCCGGGGCGGCGGAACGCCATCAGGTTCAGCGAGGCGAGGTTGCACGCCGTGTCGTCGAGGAACATGTACTCGGAGCACGGATTCGACGCATTGATGCGCCCGCTCGCCGGGCAGGTGTGCCACTCGTTGATCGTCGTGTCGAACTGGATGCCGGGATCGGCCGAATGCCACGCCGCCTCGGCGATCTTGTGCCAGAGCTGGCGCGCCTTCCGCGTCTTCGTCTTGCCCGAGGTGCGGCTCTTCAGCAGCCAGTCGGCGTCTTTCTCGACCGCGGTGAGGAACTTGTTGTTGACGCGCACCGTGTTGTTCGAGTTCTGGCCCGAGACGGTGAGATAAGCATTGCCGTCCCAATCCGTGTCATACACCTCGAACTTGAGCTGGCGCGTGCCTTGTTTGCCGAGCTGCATCACGCGCTGGATGTAGTTTTCGGGAATGAAGGCCTGGCGCGCGCCGCGGATCGCCTTGCGCAGCGCCGGATTGTTCTTGGGGTCGAACGGATCGGCGCCGTCGAAGCCGGCGGCGGCTGCGAGGATCGCGTTGAGGTGCTTCTCGGCGGCCTTGGAACCCGCCACGAGCGCCGCCACCTTCTGCTCCTCGACGACCTTCCAGTCGATGAAGGTCTCGATGTCGGGATGGTCGATGTCGACGATGACCATCTTCGCCGCGCGGCGCGTCGTGCCGCCCGACTTGATTGCGCCGGCCGCGCGGTCGCCGATCTTCAGGAAGCTCATCAGGCCCGACGACTTGCCGCCGCCCGAAAGCGGCTCGTTCTCGCCGCGCAGGCGCGAGAAATTCGTGCCGGTGCCCGAGCCGTATTTGAACAGGCGCGCCTCGCGCACCCAGAGATCCATGATCCCGCCTTCGTTGACGAGATCGTCGGAGATCGACTGGATGAAGCAGGCGTGCGGCTGCGGGTGCTCGTAGGCGCTCTCGGACTTCACGAGCGCGCCGGTCTTGAAATCGACGTAGTAGTGGCCCTGCGACGGGCCGTCGATTCCGTAGGCCCAGTGCAGGCCGGTGTTGAACCATTGCGGCGAGTTCGGCGCGCACATCTGCCGCGCGAGCATGAACCGCAGCTCGTCGAAGAACGCGCGCGCATCGCCCTCGCTGTCGAAATAGCCGCCCTTCCAGCCCCAATAGGTCCAGGCGCCGGCCAGGCGGTCGAACACCTGCTTGGCGCTCGTTTCGCCGCCCACTTTCGCGCCGTCGCGCGGCACCTTGCGCCACAGCCAGCCGGGCACGTCGATGTCGACGACGGCCTCGAGCTCGGCGGCGACGCCGGCCTTGCGGAAATATTTCTGCGCGAGCACGTCGGTCGCCACCTGCGACCAGTCCGCCGGCACTTCGACCTCGTCGTTCTTGAACACGACCGAGCCGTCGGGATTGCGGATTTCCGATGTGACGCGCCGGAACTCGATGCCGGCGTAGGCGTCGCGACCCTCGACGGTGAAGTGACGGGTAATCCGCATTCCAAACCCCCGAAAACTTTGTTATCGACCGCGGCCGGGCGGTCCTGAATAAAGGCAACAGTCATGCGCCGCGGCGCCGGCGCGCCGCGCTGGGTTCGACTTGGGCTTTACTTGCTTCGCCTTGGACCGCGATCCCTCTATTCGGTCCTTGGCCTTGCCGGGACGCTCATCCGCTCCTCTCGAGGGGTCGCACGCCCAGCCGCAACAGATTGCGTCGGTCCCTTTAGGGCGTCAACAAGATGTTGTGGCTATCCCCGGACTTCGAACAATTTCTAGGAGTTAGCAACCGGCTTTTCCTCCGCGCTAACCACAAAATCTGGCGGGATAGGCTGTCACAAAACGCTACCGTGCCGCGCTAAGTGCAAAGAAAAACTGGAAGAATCTTTATCCACAGGACTCACAGAGCGCGAAATTGCATTTGCATGACGCTCGCTGCGCCCTTCCTGGGCACGCGCGCCTGCGAGGGGACCGCCACATGGATTTGCATCGGCTCCACGGCCTGACCGAGATCATCAACGCCGCGGGCACAATTACGCCGCTCGGCGTCTCGCGCAGCAGCCCCGGTGTCGCCGCGGCCACCGCGGCGGCGCTGTCCCGCTTCTTCGTCATCGACGAATTGCAGGATCGCGCGAGCGCCGCGCTGGCCCGGGCGACGGGCGCGGAGGCGGGCGCGATCGTGCATTGCGCCTCGGCCGGGATCACGCTCGCCGTCGCCGCCGCGATCGCCGGCACGTCGGCCGAGGCGGTGGCGGCGCTGCCCGATACGCGCGGCGCCGCGTCCGAGGTCGTCATCCCCGCCGGCCACGTCGTCGATTACGGCCACTCGATCCTGCAAGACATCCGCCTCGCGGGCGCGACGCCGGTCGTCGCCGGCTCCGAGAGCGGCTGCGGCGTTGCCGAGATCGAGGCCGCGCTGTCCGCGCCGGGCGCCGCGTGCCTGCTGCTGGTGTCATCGCGCCTCACGCGCGGCGCGCCCGTGGACTTTGCGGCTTGCGTCGCGGCGGCGCGGGCGCGCGGCGTACTTGCGGTCATCGATGGGGCGGCGCAGGCTTTTCGCGTGCGCGCGCTGATCGAGACCGGCGCCGACCTCGTCGTGCTCAGCGGCCAGAAATACCTTGCCTCGCCGACCGCGGGCCTCGTCGTCGGGCGCGCGGGTGCCGTCGCCGCGCTGCGGGCGCAAGAGAAGGGCATCGGCCGCGCGATGAAGGCGACGAAGGAGTCGATCATCGGCGCCCTGGCCGCGCTCGAGGAGCGCGCGACGCTCGACCTTGCCGCCTGGAGCGCGGCGCAGCACGAGAAAGTCGCGCGCTTCGTCGCGCGCGCGGCGCGGCTGCCGGCCCTGAGCGCCGAGGCCGTGCCCGATCCGGCCGGCCTTCCGTTTCCGCGCGCCGAGATCAAAGTGGATGCCGTCGCCGCCGCAATCGACGCCGCCGCCCTGGCCGCGGCTCTGCGCGATGGATCGCCGTCGATCCGGATGATGATGCACGGGCTGGCGCGCGGCCGCCTTATCTTCGAGCTGGTCCCGCTGTCCGAGCCGGAGGTCGATACGATCCTCGCGCGCCTCGAAGCGCTTCTCGCCGCGGCGCGCCGCAAGCCGCGTTAGTGTCCCACCGCGCGCCCACCGCTTGCCGGAGAGGGGCGGCCTGTCCTAGCCTTGCCCGATCAACGCTGGCGCGACCGGCGGCCGTAACGATAACCGTCAGGGAGGATTCGATGCGTGCCACTCGCAGGCGTACCGTTTACGCGCAAGCCGCGGCGCTCGTGCTCGGTTCCCTCGTTCTCGCGGCCCCGCCCGCCTCGGCGCAGGGCATGGAGCTGCGCCTTTCCACCTTCGTCCCGCCGGTGCACGTCATCGCGCGCGAGATCATCACGCCGTGGATGGCGGATGTGGAAAAGGACAGCGGCGGCGAGGTGAAGCCGAAGCTCTATCCCTCGATGCAGCTCGGCGGCAGCCCGCCCGGACTCTATCGCCAGGCCGCCGAGGGCGTCGTTGACATGGTGTTCACGCTGCCCGGTTACACGTCGCCGGCCTTCCCGCGAACGCAGATGGTGGAACTGCCCGGCCTCTCGGCCGACGGCCGCGCCGCCACCGAGCTGCTCTGGAACCTCATCGACCCCTACCTCAAGCCGGAATACGAGGGCGTGAAGATCATCGCGCTCTGGGCCGCCGAAGACGCCGGGCTGATGACGCGCGGCAAGGCGATCAAGACGCTCGAGGACCTGAAGGGCCTTCGCATGCGCGCGCCGTCGGCGGCGCAATCGCGCCAGATCGCGGCGATGGGCGCAACGCCGGTGGCGATGCCGATCACCGAAGTGTATCCGGGCCTCGAGCGCGGCGTCATCGACGGCTCGATGGTGCCGTTTTCGACGATCCTCGATTTCCGCCTCGGCGAGGTGGCGAAGGGCTACACGATCCCGGGCCCGCTGTTCGGCCGCTCGTCGTTCCTGATCGCGATGAACCAGAAGAAGTTCGACGCGCTCTCGGCGAAGGCCAAGGCGGCGATCGACAAACACTCCGGCCTCGCGCTCAGCCTCAAGGCCACCGACGTCTACATCAAGCGGGCGGAGCAGGGCGTGGCCAGCGTGCGCGGCAAGGCCGAGGTCGTCGAGTTCTCGAAGGCCGAGCAGGAGAAGATCGGCAAATTGCTGCGCCCGATCGTCGACGACTGGGTCAAGGAGTCGGAGGCCAAGGGCATCCCGGCGAAGAAGATGCTCGGCGTCGCCAAGCATCCCGCCGGCACGCCGTAGCGCCATGGAGGAGACACGGGACGCGAAGGGGCGCTTCGCGGCGCTGCTTCGCGTGCTCGCCTATGTCGGCGGCGCGGTGCTGCTCGGGCTCGTGGCGCTGGTCGCCTTCGACATCCTGATGCGGCGCGTCCTGCACCTGCCGTTTCTCGGCGGCTTCGAGATGACCGAGCTCGCCATGGTCATCATCGTGGCGCTGGGCCTGCCATACTGCGCGGCCTTGGGCGGCCACGTCTCGGTGGACCTGTTCGCCAAATTCCTCGACCGGCCGGCGCTGCGCTGGGTGAGCGTTCTCGTGCACCTCGCGGGCGCCGTGCTGCTCGCGGCGGTGGCGTGGCGCACGGTTCTGCATGCGATCGGCAGCTATCGCTGGGGCGACGCCACGAACATGATGGCGATCCCGAAATACCCGTTCCAGCTCGTGAC
>CAYZSG010000251.1:0-7069 GCA_964481045.1 uncultured Candidatus Odyssella sp.
GGGCCGGCCTCGCTCCACCGCCGCACAGACACACGAGGGCCAGGCAGGCAAGACGAGCGAGGTGTCGGCGCATGGCGGCTGCGAGATCCGCCGTCGACTCTATCTCGACTATTATCGAACTGCAACTCGACTTGACTCATAGTGAATCGCGTTCATCTTCCGACGTGCAGCGCGGTGCGGCGGCGCGCGGCTGCTACACTGCCGGCGTGTCTCATCGGAGGACGTGGCGCGTCGCGGCGCTGGCCGCGGCCGCGGCCCTCACCGCCGCACCGGTCTGGGCCCACGGCGTGTCGGCCGCCGACCGCGCCTTCATGGAACGCGGCGGGCTGATGGCGTTCCTGTATCTCGGCGCCAAGCACATGGTCACCGGCTACGACCATCTGCTGTTCCTGTTCGGCGTCATCTTCTTTCTTTACCGCCTCAAGGACGTCGGCGCCTATGTGACGCTGTTCGCGGTCGGACATACCGTCACGCTGCTGACGGGCGTCCTGTCGGAGACGCAGGTCAATCCTTACATCATCGACGCGATCATCGGCCTCTCGGTCGTCTACAAGGCCCTCGACAACATGGGCGCGTTCCGGCTGTGGCTGGGCTTTCAGCCCAACACCAAGGCCGCCGTGCTGATCTTCGGCCTTTTCCACGGGTTTGGGCTGGCCACCAAGCTTCAGGAGTTCTCGCTTTCGCCCGAAGGCCTGGTCGCCAACATCATCGCGTTCAACGTGGGTGTCGAGATCGGACAGTTCCTGGCGCTGGGCGCCATCCTGATCGCGATCAGCTTCTGGCGCCGCACCGCATCGTTCACACGCCATGCCTTCGCCGCGAATACGGCGCTGATGTCCAGCGGCTTCGTCCTGATGGGCTATCAGATCGCCGGGTATGCCGTTTCATCGACTTAGGAGCACCATGAGCAAGCCAGTGAAGGCCTACGAGGCGCCCCTTCCCTCGCCGCGCCAGCTCGCGAAAGCGACTTGTGTCGCCGCGCTCGTCGCGGGCGCGCTGCTCGTCACGACGATATTGCCGGCCGAATACGGCATCGATCCCACGGGGATCGGGCGCCTGCTCGGGCTGACCCAAATGGGCACGTCGAAGCAGACCCCGCCCGCCGAGCGTCGCACCGACGCGATCGGCGCGGACGGCCCGGCACTGGCGTGGGCCCGCGGCGCGGGCATGCCGGAGACGCTGCTCGATGCGGACACGGCGCCGCGTTACCGCTTGACGCAATCCGACACCGCGGAGCGTTCCGACGAAGTGACGCTGACCTTGAAGCCCAACGAGAGCGCCGAAGTGAAGGCGTTCATGAAGACCGGCGATGAAATGAAATACACCTGGTCCACGACCGGCGGCCGGCTCAATTTCGAATTCCACGGCGAGCCGCCCAATGCGCCGAGCAACGTCTTCACGAGCTACGCGAAGGGCACGCGCGACAAGGCCGAGGGCACCTTCAAGGCGAAATTTGACGGCACGCACGGCTGGTTCTGGCGCAACCGCACTTCTCAGCCGATCACGGTCACGGTCAAAACCGCGGGACGCTACGAGAAGCTCGCGAGGGTGAAGTAGCATCCTTTCTCTCCAGCGCATTGTCGCGCCGGACCCCGCGGATTCGTCCGATCTTGCGGCATGTAATATCGTTGCGGCGGTCCCGCCCGCCCCCGGATTGCCACAGTCCGCGGCTAGGTCCATAAGCGGGATCGGCGACCAACCGGGGACACGCAATTGCGCGCCTTGAAACGACTTCTCCTCGCCCTTGCCCTGCTGGCGCCGGCCGCCGCGGCCGAGGCGCATCCGCACATCTGGATCCGCGCCAGCGCCACGATGCAGTTCGAGGACGGGAAGATCACCGGCATCCGCCACGAGTGGATCTTCGACGATTTCTTCAGCAACGCGCTGATCAGCGATTTCGACAAGAACAAGAACAAGCAGTTCGACCCCGACGAGGTGAAGGAGCTCGAGACGAACGCCTTCGTGGCGCTCAAGGAGTTCGGCTACTTCACGCATGTGAAGGTCGGCGGCAAGGCCGTGACGATCGAGACGACGCGCGATTTCACGCCGACCATCAAGGACGGCAAGGTCATCTACACCTTCATGGCGGTGCTGCCGCAGCCGGTCGATCCGCGCGCCGCGCAATTCGCCGCGGGCGTTTACGACCACAGCTATTACGTCGACGTCGAGGTGAACCCGCAGCTCGGCGTGAAGCTCGCGGGCGGCGGCTCCGAGGCGTGCAAATTCGCCATCGTGGAAGACAAAGACGCGCCGCTTTATTTCGGCGCCACTTTCGCGCGGCGGATCGAGATTCTTTGCGAGAAGAAGTGACGGCGGCCCGCCGGACGATGCGCCGCTTGTTCGCGCCGCTGCTGCTGGCGCTCGCGCTCATGGCCGCGTTCACGGCGGCCGCCGGCGCGCAAAGCCCGTTCGGCCGCGGCGCGCCCACCGCCCCCGCTTCGCCCGAGGCGCGCCCCGCCGAGACGAAACCCGCGGAGCTGACGCTCGCCGACCGCTGGTATGGGACGCTACGCCGCTGGCAGAGCGAGCTCACCCGTTCGCTCGCCACCGAGGTGCGCGCCTACAAGGAGAAGGGCTCGCTGGCGCCGGTGCTCGGCCTGCTGCTCGTCTCGTTCCTCTACGGCGTCGCGCATGCGGCGGGGCCGGGCCACGGCAAGATGGCGACGGCGGCCTTTTTCGGCGCCAACCGCGCCGCCGCCGCGCAGGGCATCACGATGTCGGCGCTGATCGGCGTCATCCAGGCGCTCTCGGCCATCGTGTTCGTCGGCGCGTTCGCGCTGCTGTTCAAGCTGAGCCAGACCGAGACGGTGCGCAGCGTCCTCTACGTCGAGGCGGTGAGCTATGCGCTGATCGCCGGCGTCGGCCTCTGGATCGCGTGGGGCGGGCTCATAGGCCGCGGCTGCACGCACAATCATGGGCCGGCGCTCGCGCCGGCCGCGCACGCGCATGGCCATGATCACGGCCACGCGCACCACCATCACGATCACCACGGCCACGCGCATCATCATCAGGAACATGCGGCGCCCGCCAACGCCAGCTTCGCCTCGATGCTGCCGGTGGCGCTGGCTTCGGGCATCCGGCCCTGCACCGGCGCGATCCTGGTTCTGCTGTTCACGCTCTCGCAAGGCATCTTCGAGATCGGCGTGCTGGCGACGTTCGTGATGTCGCTCGGCACGTTCCTCGTCGTGGCGGTGATCGGCCTCATCGCGATCTATGCGCGGCGCGCGGCGAGCCGGGCCGGCGGCCGCAACGAGCGCCTCGCCAACGCCGCGCAGCGCGCGATCGGGCTCGTGGGCGGCCTCGTCGTGTTCGGGTTCGGCGCGCTGTTCCTGCACACGGTACTGCTGCAGATCGGCTTCAAGATCTGACCCGGCTTGCGCGCCGCCGCGCCTTCCTTCACAAACCAGCGCCCGTTCCGCCGACCAGGGAGACCCCGATGCGCCGTCTGCCGAGCCTTGCCGCCGGCTTCGCCTTCGCCGCCGCCTTCGTCCTCGCGCTTGCGGGCGCGACAACCGCACAGAACAAGGGAGACCTCGAGAACATGCTCTACATGGAAACGGTCCATGGCCTCATCACGATCAAGCTCCGCCCCGATCTCGCGCCCAACCACGTCGCGCGCGTGAAGGAGCTTGTGCGCCAGAAGTACTATGACGGCACGCCGTTCCACCGCGTGATCCCGGGCTTCATGGCCCAGGGCGGCGACCCCACCGGCACCGGCACCGGCGGCTCGGGCAAGAAGCTCAAGGCCGAGTTCAGCAAGGAGCCGTTCAAGCGCGGCACGATCGGCGCCGCACGCAGCCAGAATCCGGACAGCGCCGACAGCCAGTTCTTCATCTGCTTCGACCGCGCCAGCCATCTCGACGGCCAGTACACGGTGTGGGGCGAGGTGGTCGACGGCATGGACGTCGTCGACAAGATCGCCAAGGGCGAGCCGCCGGCCAAGCCCGACAAGATCGTCTCGTTGCGCATCGCCGCGGATGTGGACAAGCAGCAGTAGCGGCGTGCCGGCACGCGGGATGGGTTGCCGTCGCGGCAAGGGAGATCTGCGACGATGAGCACTCGCAAGATCCCGGTGTGGCAGCCGTCACCGGAAGTGGCGGCGCTTTTTCCCGAGACCTCCGGCAATGCCATCAATGGCCTCGGCGAGCATACGCCGCGGCCGCCGCGCTACGTGATGTGGACGCGGCCCGACCGCATCGCGCACGGGCGCGTGCAGCAGCACGTCAACCAAACCTACGAGGCGCATCCGCGCCTCAGCGGCGCCTTTTCGGGCCCCGAGCGCCGCGCGAAGCCGGTGCCGGTCGCCGCCGAGCGCCGGCAGGATACGCCCGAGAACTGGGCCGGGCGCGTGAAGGAGTTCGCGCGCGCTCACGAGGCCGATCTCGTCGGCATCGCGCGCATCGACCCGCTGTGGGTGTTCGAAGGCGCCAAGGTCCATGCGCCCTTCGTCGTGGTGCTCGGCGTGGCGATGGATCACGCTGAGCTTGCCAAGGCCCCGGAGGTCGATTCGCCCGCGGAGGTCGCGCGGCAATACAATCGCGGGACGCGCGCGGCCAAGGCGCTCGCCGACTTCATCCGCGGGCAAGGCTACGAGGCCGAAGGCCATGGCGGACCCGGTGCGGGGCCCCTGCAGCTCGTCCCGGCCGCCATCGCCGCGGGATTCGGGCAGCTCGGCAAGCACGGTTCGATCATCAACCGCCGGCTCGGCTCTTCGTTCCGGCTCGCCGGCGTTCTGACCGACCTGCCACTCGTTCCCGACACCTTTGACGACATCGGCGCCGAGGAGTTCTGCGCGTCGTGCCAGGTCTGTTCCAATGCCTGCCCGCCGGCCGCGATCGGCGACGCCAAGCAATGGGTGCGCGGCGCGGAGAAGTGGTACATCGATTTCGACAAATGCATGCCGTACTTCGCCAGCACCTGGGGCTGCGGCATCTGCATCGCGGTCTGCCCCTGGAGCAAGCCGGGCACCGCGCCGCGTCTCGCCGAGAAGATGCTGAAACGGCGCACCGCGAAGTCCTGAGCCGCGATGGGGCTCCCCCGCGTCTTCCCCTCCGTCGTCCACATGCTCGCCGAGGCGGCCGCGCGGGCGCCGCGGCGCGAGGCGCTCGTCATGGGCGGCGAGCGGCTGACCTATGCGGAATATGCGCGCTGCGCGGCGGGGCTGGCGGCGGAGCTGAAGTCGCTCGGCGCCTCTGGCCAGCGTATCGCGTTCGTGCTCGGCAATTCGCTGGATATCGCCATCGCCTATTTCGGCGTGCACGCTGCCGGAGCGCAGGCCGTGCCGCTCAACCCGCTCTACACGGCACGCGAGCTCGAACAGATGCTCGGCGATGCGGCGCCGGTGGCGGTGCTCTACGAGGCCGCCGTCGCCGCCGCTGTCGAGCCCGTCGCGGCGAAGCTCGGTATTCCGCACCGCTGGCTGATTGGCGCCGGCGGACGGCGGCTCACGGCATGGCGCGGCGATGCCGCGCGCGACGGCACGCTGCCCCTCCCCGGTCCCGATGCGCTCGCGACGCTGCAATTCACGGGCGGCACGACCGGCCGCGCCAAGGGCGTGAACCTCACGCACCGCGCCTATGCCATGAACATCAGCCAGCGCGAGGCGCTGATGCCGAGCCGGCCCGATGTGGAGCGCATCCTCTGTGTGATGCCGCTGTTCCACGTCTATGCCTCGCATGTGTGCCTGCACACGGCAGCCTATGCGCGCGGCACGATGGTGATCCTGCCGCGCTACCACCCCGAGGAGACCGTGAAGGCGCTGGCCGACGAGAAGATCACGATCTTCGGCGGCGCGCCGACGATCTACACGAGCCTGCTCGGCTACGAAGGCTTCGCGCGCGCCGATCTCTCCTCGCTCACCTACTCCGTCTCCGGCTCGGCGGCGCTGCCGGCGACCGTGCTCGAACAATGGGAGGCGCGCGTCGGCACGCCGATCGTCGAGGGCTACGGCCAGTCCGAAGCCGGGCCGGTGCTGACCTACAATCCACTGCATGGCGTGCGGAAGCCCGGCTCGGTCGGCGTGCCGGTGCCCGACACCGAGGTGCAGGTCGTCGATCTCGGGACCGGCGCGCGCGTGCTCGGCACCGGCGAGAAGGGCGAAATCCGCGCCCGCGGCCCGCAGATCATGCAAGGCTACCGCAACCTGCCGAAGGAAACCGCGGAGACATTGCGCGGCGGCTGGCTCTACACCGGCGACATCGGCGAGTTCGATGCCGACGGCTATCTCTACATCCGCGACCGCAAGAAGGAGATGGTCATCGTCTCCGGCTACAACGTGTTCCCGCGCGAGATCGAGATCGTGCTCTATCAGCACCCGGCCGTTCGTGAAGCCGGCGCGATCGGCGTGCCAGACACGTATCGGGGCGAAGTCGTGAAGGCCTACGTTTCGCTGAAGCCGGGCGCCGCGGCCACGGCCGACGATCTGCTCGCGCATTGCCGCGCGAATCTCGCGAAGTACAAGATACCGTCGGCGCTCGAGATCGTGGCCGACCTGCCGAAAACCGCCGTCGGCAAGATCGACAAGAAGCAGTTGAAGGGCGCGTGATCCGCGGAGGAGACGAATGAGCTGGGCGCTGCATCCCGATCTCGTGCGCGACACGGTGGAGGTGGCGCGCCTGCCGCTCTGCCGCATCGGGCTGATGAACGATGCCACCTATCCGTGGCTCGTGCTCTCGCCGATGCTGCCGGGCCTGCGCGATTTCCACGACGTGCCCGCCGCCCACCACGCCGCACTGATGGACGAAATCGGGCGCGCGTCCCGCGCATTGCAGACCGTCTACAAGCCCGACAAGATCAACGTGGCCGCACTCGGCAACGTGACGCCGCAGCTTCACATCCACATCATCGCCCGCTCGGCGCGCGATCCGGCCTGGGCCAAGCCGGTGTGGGGCATCGTGCCCGCGCGGCCATACGGTCCGGCGGAACTCGGCGAGACGATCGCAAGAATTCGCACGGCCTTGAACGCGTAGGGGCGCGCTGCGCGCGCCCGGCCCGCGCGAGCGCCGTCTCGACGTTGACCACCGTGCCCGGGGCGTGAGGGCGCGCGCAGCGCGCCCCTACGCGGGAGGCC
>CAYZSG010000252.1:0-7052 GCA_964481045.1 uncultured Candidatus Odyssella sp.
TTCGCCGGCATGAAGGACGGCGACGCGATCGTGATGATCAATTTCCGCGCCGACCGCGCGCGGCAGATCCTGACCGCGCTGCTCGACCCGGCGTTCGACGGCTTCGCGCGCAGGCGCATCGTGAAATTCGCCGCCACGCTCGGCCTGACCGAATATTCCGAGGCGCTCAACAAACTCGTGCCGGCGCTGTTTCCGGCGCAGGCGCTGACGAACACGCTGGGCGAGATCGTCGCGCGGCAGGGCTGGAAGCAGCTCCGCATCGCCGAGACCGAGAAATACGCGCACGTGACGTTTTTCTTCAACGGCGGCGAGGAGCGGCAGTTTCCGGGCGAGGAGCGCATCCTCGTGCCCTCGCCGAAGGTGGCCACCTACGATCTCAAGCCCGAAATGTCGGCACCCGAAGTGACCGACAAGCTCGTGGCCGCGATCGACAGCGGCGCGTTCGACTTCATCGTCGTGAACTATGCGAACACCGACATGGTGGGCCACACCGGCGATCTTTCGGCGGCGGTGAAGGCCGTGCGCGCGGTGGACGACGCGATCGGCCGCGTGGAAGCGGCGGTGCGCAAGGCCGGCGGGGCGATGATCATCACCGCCGACCACGGCAACGCCGAGACGATGAAGGACCAGCTCACCGGCCAGCACCACACCGCGCACACGATGAACCTCGTGCCTGTGTTGCTGTGCGGCGCCGAGCGCGCCTGGCGCGGCGTGACCTTGCGCGACGGCAAGCTCGCCGACGTGGCGCCGACACTCTTGGAACTGCTCGGGCTGCCCCAGCCGAAGGACATGACCGGCCGCTCGCTGATCGAACCGCGCGAGAAGGCCCGCGCGGGCCGGGAGCGCACGGTTGCAGCGTAAGCGCAGCCTCGCGGCGCTGATCGTGCTCGCGCTGGCCGCGGGCGCCGCGCCCGCTTTGGCGCAGACCAAGCCGGCCGAGAAGGCCGACCCCAAGAAACTCAAGGACGTGGAAGCGCGCATCAAGCGCGAACGCGAGGCCGCGGCCGAATTGCAGAAGCGCACGGCCACGATCCGCGACGAGATCCGCGCGCTGCGCGAAAAGCTCGTGAAGACCGCGGCCGCCACGCAGACGCGCGAATCCGCGCTGACGCGGCAGGAATCCGAGCTGCGCCTGCTCGAGGCGCGCGAAAAGGCGGCGGCGGCCGACTTCCGGAAGCGGCAGCAGCAGCTCGCCGAGATCCTGGCCGCGCTGCAGCGCCTCTCGCTGCGCCCGCCGGTGACGCTCGCCAGCCGCTCCGACGACGCCAACGATGCCGTGCGCACCGCGCTGGTGCTGCGCGGCCTCGTGCCCGAGCTCGAGCGGCGCGCCGAGCGGCTGAAGCGCGAAATCGAGGCCTATGGCCGGCTCAAGGAGGCGGTGCGCGCGCGGCGCGGCACCGTGGCCGATGCCGACAGCGCGCTCGGCCGCGAGCGCCAGGCGCTGCTCGGCCTGCTCGAGCAGAAGCAGGCCCTGCTCAAGGAGACCGAGGACGAGCAGATCGCGAACCGGACGCGCCTCGAGGCCTTCACCAAGGAGGCCGAGACGCTGCGCGACCTCATCGCCAAGCTGCGCCAGGAGAAGGCCAAGCCCGAGCCCGCGCCGCGCACCGCGGCGCTCACCGAGCCGCCCAAGGGCAAGATCCGCTCCTTCGCCGCCCATCGCGGCAAGCTGACCCTGCCGGCCGCGGGCACGGTTGCACCGCGCTTCGGCTCCGACGAGAAGCTCGGCGAGTTCAGCAAGGGCATGATGATCGCCGCCCGCTCCGGCGCCCAGGCCGTGGCCCCGTTCGACGGCCAAATCGTGTTCGCGGGGCCATTCCGGGGCTATGGGCGTATATTGATCATCGAACACCGCGACGGGTATCATAGCCTGATCGTCGGGCTTGCCCGTATCGACGCTAGCGTCAAGCAATGGGTGCTGGCCGGAGAGCCGGTCGGCATTGTCGGCGAGCACGAATCCCAGGGCGCGCAGCTTTACGTCGAAATCCGCCACAACGGCCGGCCGATCGACCCGGCGCATTGGTTTCTTCCCCGTCAATCCTAGGGTATCCGCATGAAGCGCTTCGCAGTTTTTGCCTCCGTCGCAGTGACCGCCCTGCTCCTTTCGGGCCCGGCCGTCACCGAGAAATCGAGCGACACCTACAAGCAGCTCGATCTCTTCGGTGCCGTGTTCGAGCGCGTGCGCTCGAGCTACGTCGACAAGGTCACCGACAAGAAGCTGATCGAGTCGGCTATCAACGTCATGCTGCAGTCGCTCGATCCGCATTCCTCCTACATGGACGCCGATTCGTGGAAGGAGATGCAGGTCCAGACCAAGGGCGAGTTCGGCGGCCTCGGCATGGAAGTGACGCTCGACAAGGGCGTGGTGAAGGTGGTGGCGCCGATCGACGACACGCCTGCGGCCAAGGCCGGCATCCAGGCCGGCGACTACATCACGCACATCGACGGCAAGCCGGTGGCCGGCTGGACGCTCAAGGAGGCGGTGGACAAGCTGCGCGGCCCGATCGACACGAAGGTGACGATCAAGGTGCGGCGCGGCGAGAAGGACCCGTTCGACGTGACGCTGACGCGCGCGGTGATCACCGTGAAATCGGTGCGCAGCCGCATCGAGGGCAACATCGGCGTCATCCGCATCACGAGCTTCACCGAGCAGACCGACGTGGGCGTGCGCGAGGCGCTGGCCAGCTTCAAGCAGAAGCTCGGCGACAAGTGGCAGGGCGTCGTGCTCGACCTCCGCAACAATCCGGGCGGCCTGCTCGACCAGGCGATCGCCGTCTCCGACGAATTCCTCGATGCCGGCGAGATCGTCTCGACGCGCGGCCGCGACGGCAAGGTGACGAGCCGCTTCAACGCCAAGAAGGGCGACGGCTCAGAGGGCAAGCCGATCATCGTGCTGATCAACACCGGCTCCGCCTCGGCCTCGGAAATCGTGGCCGGCGCGCTGCAAGACCACCGCCGCGCGATCGTCATGGGCACGCAGAGCTTCGGCAAGGGCTCCGTGCAGACGATCGTGCCGCTCGGCACCCAGGGCGCCATGCGGCTGACGACGGCGCGCTATTTCACGCCCTCGGGCCGCTCGATCCAGGCGGTGGGCGTTTCGCCCGACATCACGGTCGAGCAGGGCAAGTTCGAGGCGGCGGCCAACGGCGAAGTGCGCCGTGAGCGCGACTTGAAGGGCGCCCTCACCAATCCGGACGACAAGAAACCCGACGGGACGAAGCCGGAAGCGAAACCCGACGAGCCGAAGCCGGAGGCCAAGCCCGACGAGAAGCCGGGCGAGAAGCCGGCCGCCGCGCCGGCCGACTACCAGATGGAGCGCGCGCTCGACATGCTGAAGGCCATTTCGCTCTACGAGGCGCGGAAGGCGCAGCGCTGACGCCGAATGGGGCGTTGCGGCGCGGACCGCGCCGCAACGCCGCCTTCTCGGGGGGCAGATCATGGATTTCTTCAAGCGCCTGTTCATCCCGCTGTTCGTCGTGCTGGCCGCGGCGGGCGGCTGGCTGCTCGTGGAGCACGAGCGGGGCACGATCTTCGCCATCGACGGCGGCGAGGAGACCCCGGGGCTGCTCGCGCCGGCGGCCGGCGCCAAGCCCGAGGGCACGCGCCCCGCGACCGCCGAACTCGGCCGTCCGGCCCGCGAGCGCTTCGCGCGCGCCTTCGACAAGAACGACAAGCGCCCGCGCGTGGCGGTGATCGTCACCGGGCTCGGCCTCGCGCGCGATGCCAGCTTCCGCGCAATCGAGGAGATGCCGCCAGACGTGACGCTGGCCTTCTCGCCCTATGCCGAAGCCCTCGCGCCGCTGCTGGCCCGCGCGCGCGACAAGGGCCACGAGATCCTGCTCGCCGTTCCGATGGAGCCGGCCGATCTGAAGCGGCGCGACGCCGGGCCGTCGGCGCTGAGCGTGAGCCACTCCGAGGGCGCCACGCGCCAGCGCCTGCAAACGATGCTCGGGCTCGTGCATAGCCATGTCGGCATCATCGGCGATCTCGGCGACCGCTTCGCGCGCGACCCCGTCGCCATGAAACCGGTGCTCGAGGAACTGGCGGCCAAGGGCCTGCTCTACGTCGAGAACCGGCTCGAATCGCCGGAGCCCGCCGCGATCGGCAACGGCGTGCCGTCGGCGTCCGTTTCGATCTGGCTCGACCGCGACCTTGCGCCCGAAGCGATCGACCGCGAGATCAAGGCGGCCGAGGCATTGGCCAAGCGCACCGGCAGCGCCGTGGTTCTCGCGCGGCCTTATCCGGTGACGCTCGCGCATCTTTCGGCGTGGCTGAAGACGCTGGAGCGCAAGGGCATCGCGGTGGCGCCGATCAGCGCCGTCGCCAAGGGAGGCTCGTGACCCGCACGCGCGTTCCCGAAGCGCGCCGCGTTCCGCGGACGCGCCGCGTTTCCCCGCCGGTGGGCTACCGGCGCGGCGTGGGCATCATGCTGTTCAACGCCGCCGGGCTCGTCTTCGTCGCCAAGCGCAAGGATACGCCGGGCGAGGCCTGGCAGATGCCGCAGGGCGGCATCGACGGCGTCGAAGATCCGCGCGCCGCAGCGCTGCGCGAACTCCGCGAAGAGATCGGCACCGCCAACGCCGAAATCGTGGCGGAGACGCGCAACTGGCTACTCTACGATTTGCCCGACGATCTCATCGGCAAGGTGTGGGGCGGGAAGTATCGCGGCCAGGCGCAGAAATGGTTCGCCGCACGCTTTCTCGGCGACGACGCCGAGATCGACCTTGCGAAGCACGACACGCCGGAATTCTCCGAATGGAAATGGGCGCCGCTCGACGTGCTGCCCGAGCTCATCATCGGCTTCAAGCGCGATCTCTACGCGGCGCTGGTGGCCGAGCTGGGGCCGAAGGTGCAGGCGGCGCTCGCCACGTAGGGGCGCGCTGCGCGCGCCCAATCTCCGCAAGCGAGGCGTCGGTCGTGTGGAACAGGGCGCGCGCAGCGCGCCCCTACGCGGCGGCAGCTTTCAACTCGCGCTTCTCGAAGCGGCGGATGCGCCAGCGCATGGCGACGAGCGCGAGCGCGGCCACGGCGCGGTTGAGCCAGCCATGCGGCCTGAGGCCCACCGCCTTGAACACCATCGCGAACGCGCGCTCGATGTGGCCGTAGCGGTAGTGGCGGAACGTGCGCCGCGCGTAGCGCTCGACATAGGTGCGACGGTGATACGGGCCCTCGCCGCGATGGTTCGCCGCGTAGTAGGCAAAAGCCAGCTCGTCATCCTCCGACTCGGCCGCGCGGCCGAGCGCCACCTTCAGGCGCTTCCAGACGCTCAGCTTCTCGCGCGCCATGTAGCGCTTCAGATGCGAGTAGAAGAGCTTGTAGTGCCGGAATTCGTCGGCCGCGATCTTCTGGCAGATCTGCTTCAGCACCGGCTCGCCGGCGGCCTGCGCGAGCGCCGTGTACATCGACGACGTGCCGGTTTCGACGACGCAGCGCGCGACCCATTCGCCGGTGCGCGAGCCGCGCACGGATTCCTTGGCGTCGAGCGGCAACTTGATCTCGTCGATGAACTGCTTGAACGCCGCTTCGAAATCGAACGACGGATCGGCCATCTGCGCCCAGCGGCCGAGCGCCATCCCGTGCTGCACCTCTTCCGCCGCCCATTGGTCGAGGGTGCGCAGCACGTCCGGATCGTCGCTGAAAACGCTGCAAAGATAGGCGGCGTAGTCGCGCGCGTTGCGCTCGACGAGGCTCGCGGCCTTCACCACCTTGAGCAGCTCGGGATCGACCTTCGAGCGGTCGAACCGGTCCCAACCTATGTCGTCGAGTGTCCAGTATCCCATGACTGTCCCCACGGCACGGCCGGACGTTTCACCGCCCGACCTGTTGCGCCAAGCCGGCGAGGCAATCCCTGCACACGCATGATCAAAATGCGGCGTCGCCGCGCGTCTGTCTATAGGGACTTAAGTCTTTGATCAAGCGTCACAATAGCTGGATCGGGCCGGCCCGTGGACGGCGCGCCGGTAACCAATATTGTGAACGAAAATGGACCGGTGCGGATCAGACCGAAGCCGCGCGCATGGCTTCGCGCACTTTGATGCGCCGGGCGATCACGGCCTTCTCCTCGTCGGATTTGGCGTCGGCCAGATCCTCGCCGAGGTTCTTGAGTTCCTGATCGATCTTGGCCGCGTCGATCTCGCCGACCGGCACCGCCTCTTCGGCGAGCACCGTGCAGCGCTCGGCCGTCACCTCGGCGAAGCCGCCCGCCACGAAGATGCGCTGCTTCACCTCGCGCCCCTCGAACACGCGGATGATGCCGGGGCGGAGCGTCGAGATCAGCGGCGAATGGCGCGGCAGAACGCCGAAATCGCCCTCGGCGCCCGGCACCACGACCATGTCCACCTGCTCCGAGAGCAGCAGGCGCTCGGGCGACACCAGTTCGAACTCGACCTTGTCCGCGGCCATGCCGGCTTATCCTTCCACCAGCCTCAGGCCGCCTCGGCGGCGAGCTGCTTGGCCTTCTCGACCGCCTGCTCGATCGTGCCGAGCATGTAGAACGCCTGCTCGGGCAGGTGGTCGTATTGGCCCTCGACGATGCCCTTGAAGCCCTTGATCGTGTCTTCGAGCTTCACCTGCACGCCCGGGCGGCCGGTGAACACCTGCGCCACGTCGAACGGCTGCGAGAGGAAGCGCTGGATCTTGCGGGCGCGCGCCACGACGAGCTTGTCCTCTTCCGAGAGCTCGTCCATGCCGAGGATCGCGATGATGTCCTGCAGCGATTTGTAGGTCTGCAGCACGCGCTGCACTTCGCGCGCCACCTTGTAGTGCTCTTCGCCGACGATGCGCGGATCGAGCATGCGGCTCGTCGAATCGAGCGGATCGACCGCCGGATAGATGCCGAGTTCGGTGAGCGCGCGCGAGAGCACCGTGGTCGCGTCCAAGTGGGCGAACGAGGTGGCCGGCGCCGGGTCGGTCAAGTCGTCGGCGGGCACGTAGATGGCCTGCACCGAGGTGATCGAGCCCTTCTTGGTGGTGGTGATGCGCTCTTGCAGCTCACCGAGGTCGGTCGACAGGGTCGGCTGATATCCGACGGCGGAGGGAATGCGGCCGAGGAG
>CAYZSG010000253.1:0-6993 GCA_964481045.1 uncultured Candidatus Odyssella sp.
CCCCCCCCAAAGCGCGTCGGGCCCCCGCAACACCAGCCCAACCACTTCCACGCGCGCGCCCACCGCGCGCGCCCGCGCCGCGCGCGCGGAACGCTCGATGTGCCCCAGCGCCGCCATCACGTTGCCGAGCGCCGAGAGGTGCGGAAACAGCGCGTAATCCTGGAACACGAGTCCGGCGCGCCGGCGCTGCGGCGGCAGGAACACGCCCGCCGCGGCGTCGAACCACGTCTCGCCGTTGCATTCGATGCGCCCGGTGCGCGGGCGGATGAGGCCGGCGAGCGCGCGCAAGATCGTCGTCTTGCCGGCGCCCGAGGGGCCGACGAGCGCCAGCAATTCGCCCGGGCGGCACGCGATCTCCGCATCGAGCGGGATCGGCGCCGGCTGCGCGAGGCGCGCGGAAAGGCCCTCCATCGCGCGCCCTAGCGGCGGCGGACCAGCCCGCGCTGGCCCATGCCGTAGACGATTCCGACCGAAACGAACGACAAGGCGAGCAGCGCCGCCGACATGATCGCGGCCTCGGTCATTGCGAAGGCCTGCACGCGGTCGTAGATCGCGATCGAGATCGTGCGCGTCTCGCCGGGGATACTGCCGCCCACCATCAGCACGACGCCGAACTCGCCCAGCGTGTGCGCGAAGGTGAGCGCCGCGGCCGAGGCGAGGCCAGGCCAGGCCAGCGGCATCTCGATGCGCGCGAAAGTCGCCATGCGCGAAAGCCCGCTGCACCACGCGGCCTCGCGCAACTGCTCGGGCACCGCCTCGAATGCGCGCTGCAAGGGCTGCACGGCGAACGGCAGGTTGACGAGCAGCGACGCCGCCACAAGCCCCTCGAACGTGAACACGAGCGGCCCGCCGAACACCGCTTCGTAGGCCTCGCCGAGCGGCGCGGCGCGGCCCGCGGCGGCGAGCATGTAGTAGCCGAGCACGGTCGGCGGGAGGACGAGCGGCAGCGCGATCAGCGCCTCGACGAAACCCTTGCCCGGAAAGCGCCGCCACGCGAGCGCGCGCGCGATCAGGATCGCGAGCGGCAGCAGCAGCGCGGTGGTCCAAAGGGCCAGCGCGAGCGAAAGGCGCAGCGAGGCCCAATCCATCGGATCAGCTTCCGCGGCCGGGCACGGAATAGCCGTGCCGCTCGAACACGGCGTGCGCCGCCGGCGTCTGCAGATAGCGATGGAACGCCTCGGCCGTCGCACCGGCCATCTTCATCAGCACCATGCGCTGGCTGAGCGGCTTGTGCCACGCGGCGGGAACGAGGGCGTGGCGGCCGCGCCGCGCCAATTCCGGCGCCAGCGCGAGAGACAGCGCGATGATGCCGCCCTCGGTCGAGCCCGTGCTGGCGAATTGCGCGGCCTGCGCGATGTTCTCGCCCATCACGAGGCGCGGTTTCACCGCGTCCCAGAGCCCGGCATGGGTCAGCGCCTCCACGGCGCGCCGGCCGTAGGGCGCCACCTCGGGGTTGGCGATCGCGAAGCGCCTCACCGCGCCGGCGGCGAGCGCGGCCTTGAGACCGGCCAACGCTTCGTCGGGGACGACCGGCGAGCCGTGCGGCGCGAAGATCACGAGCCGCCCGGCCGCGTAGACGATGCCGCGATCGCGCGCGAGGCCGGCATCGGCGAGGCGGAATACGTTCTCCTCGTCGGCCGACAGGAAAAGCTCGAACGGCGCGCCTTGCAGGATCTGCTGCGCGAACTTGCCCGAGGAGCCGGTGGAGATACGCAGCGCCCGCCCGCTTTCGCGTTTGAAGCCGGCGGCGAGCTCCTCGATCGCGAACTTCACGTTCTCCGCCACGGCGATCGCCGGCGCGGTTTCGGCGCGCGCGAGGCCGGAAACGGCCAGCACGGCGGCGAGTGCCGGCAGGATCGGGCGAAAGGCGCGCATCGCAAACTCCCTGGCGATATAGCCAATTGACCATATCGAACGGGTCACGACAAGCAGCTCCGGTCCCAAAGTTACGGCTTCGCCAGCATCCGCCGGAGCGCCGCCGCGTCGCGCGCCACGGCGCGCTGCGTCGCTTCTTCCATGCGGCGATAGCGCTTCAGCACGCCGGCGCCGTCCTTGGTCAGCGCGGCGCCGCCGCCGCGCTCGCCGCCCTTGGCCGCGGCCACGAGCGGGGCCCTGAACGCGGCGTTCATCTGCTCCACGAGCAGCCAGGCGCGCTTGTAGCTCATGCCCATGCGCCGTCCGGCCGCGGCGATCGAGCCCAGGTCGCGGATGCCCTCGAGCAGGCGCGCCTTGCCCGGCCCCAGCGAGATGTCGGGCTCGAACGTGATGCGGATGCGCGCGGCGGGGGAGGGCAGCTTGGCCATGCGCGTGATAACAGCACGCGCCGTGCCAAATGCGTAGAGGCTCGGTGCTCGGTCTTACCGCTCCGCCAGCGCGGGGCGGCGGCGCGGATCCGGGGCGGCGCCGTCGGCGGGGATCGTGAGATAGCCCTCGCCGCGCAGCCAGCGATAGGCGTCGTCGAGCATCGGGCGCAGCGCCGTCGGCTGATAGCCGAGCTCGTCGCGCGCCTTGGTCGAGACGATGCGCGGACGCGCCAGCATGATTTCGGCCGCCTCGGGCGTCAGCGCCGGCTCGCGGCCGGTAAACACCGCACCGAGCGCCTTGAACCGCGCGATCATGCGAATCGAGAACGGCGTCAAGGTGCGGCGCGGCACCGGCTGGCCGGCGAGGTCGCCGATGAAACGGACGACGTCGCCAAAATTCGCATCGCATCCGCCGAGCAGATAGTTGTGGCCGACGCGCCCGCGATCCACCGCGGCGATCATCGTGCGCGCCGCCGCCTCGGCGTGGCAGAAGCTGCCGCTGCCGGGCAGCATGCCGGTCAGCTTGCGCGTGGCGATGAGCGCGAACAGCCGGCCCCAGCCCTTGTGGTCGTAGCGGCCGAGGATGTGCGCGGGGTTCACGATCAGCGCCGGCAGGCCTTCGGCCGCCGCGCGCTTCATCTCCTGCTCGGCCAGCGCCTTGGAGCGCACGTAGTTCACCTTCGAGAACTGGCCGGACTGCGAGGTCGATTCGTGGATCGATCCGTGCTCGAGGCCGTAGGCGGCCCACGAGGAGACATGGACGACGCGCTTGGCGCCCTTGGCGCGCGCGGCGGCGATCACGGCGCGCGTGCCTTCCACGTTGTCGCGCGTCTGCTCCGCGTTGCGGCGCGACCACACCGAAGTGTTGGCGGCGAGGTGGAAGATCGCGTCCACGCCCTGCGGCACGGCGGCGGCCACCGCGTCGAAATCCGCGATGTCGCCCTCCGCGAGGCGGACGGGAAACTTGGTGAGACGCGCGGTGTTTGAGGTGGGGCGGTGATACGCCACCACGATCCAACCGCGCTCGGAGAGCTGTTCGACCAGATTGAGGCCGAGGAAGCCCGTGGCGCCCGTGACGAATGCTGTCGGCATGGCAAGCACTCTCGCCGAAAACGCTTACCGATCCGTTCCGCGAATTCGTAAACCTCTCTCTACGCTGGGCGTCGAAGCTAAGATTAAGTCCGCGTAACGAGTGGCTGACAATTCGTGAGGATTGCTGCGTAACGTCCGCAATGGCGCGGCAATTTCGGGTGCCGGAGAATCCGGCCGCCGCCGCGCCGCATTGCGGCGAATGTGCGGACGTGGCTAACAGGCCGCCAATGACGCGGAAAATTCACCGTCATTGTGGCAAGCGCGCCACAGCGGCACGCGGAGCCGCGGAGGGCGCGGCGCAATCGTCGAAACAGGTTGAAAATTGCCTGTCGTCCCGGGCGCGCTGCAGCACGCGCGCTTGCGCGTGATGCTGCGCAGCACCCGGGACGACAATCGATATTGCGTTCGCTCGGAAGAGTTACGCTCGCGGTGCTGTCGCTCTACGTTCTCCGCGGCGCCGCGCGACTCGATTCGCTCTCAATCCACCGGCGCGCGGCTGCGTGCGACCGGGGTGGCGGCGTTCGGCGCGGCCAGCGGGACCACGGCGGCGGCCGCTTGCGCCGCGGCGGCGTGCGGGCGGCCGAGCCAGCCGAGGAAGCGCTGCCACGCGGCGCGCGCGCGATGCGGCGGGGGCGACGCGGGAACGGGCGCCGGTTCGGGCTCGGCATCGAGCACGCGCCACGCCGCCAGCGCCTCGGCATACCAGCCCTGGCCGATCACCGGCGCGAATTGGTCGTCGGAGTAAACGGGTTGGTTCGGCACCTTGCCCTCGAGCCACAGCTCGGCGAGGCGCTCGATGTCCTTCACCTCGCCATCGTCCACGGCGTCCATGTCGAGCGCGGCGAGGCGCTCGAACAGCGTCTTGCCGCGCACCGAGGAAGCCTCGGCGAACCACTCGTAAGGCTCCCAACGCGGCTGCCCGTCGTCGCCCTTGCCGGCGTAGCGCGGCTGCACCATCGGGTTCATGCGCACGATGCGCGTCGCGCGCAGCTTGCCGCTTTCGGGCGTGGCCACCGGCTCGCCGAGCGCGATATGCGCCATGTAGCCGGCGGCCTCGGGCCTGTCGGCCATGATCGCGGCAGTGAGCTTCCGCAGATCGCTGACGACGCGCACGCTGTCGAGCCCGCTCAGCTTCTTGCGGCGAACCACCCACGGCGCGGTGCCGGGCCAGTTCGGTGCCACCACGGGCAAACGCGTCGTGCCGGTGCCGAGCGAGAGCACCTGCATCGTCTCGCGCCGGGCCGGATCGGCCGCCAGCGCCTCGATGACACCAGCCATGATCGGGTTGTTGTAGCCGCCCACCGCGCCGTCCCAGTAGTTGATCGCGGTGCCGTCGGTGAACTCCACCTCGGCCGGCCGGTTGAAATAGCGCACCGGCGCGTTGGTGGCGGCGTGCAGCGCGCCGGCGATCGTGGGCACCGGCGCGCCGCGGAAATGCGCGGCCGCGCTGTTCGGATCCGAGCGGAAGAACACGCTGCGCTCGGCATCGAAATCGAATGCGGTGATGAGGAAGTGGAACGGGCCGAGCCCCCGCTGCGCGCGCTCCACGTTGAGGCCGGCGGCGACGAGATCGAGCGGCAATGCGCCGAAGCCCGGGCCCCAGCGGCCGCTCGCGCGCTGGAAGATGTCGTTGAGGCCGTTGAGCTTGCCGGGCGCGTGATAGCGCGGACCGAACCCGAACAGGCTGCCGATCGCGCGGTCGACGATTCCGTTGCGGTCGAAGATCAGCGCGCGCTCGCGCCGGTCGCGGAACAGCGCCACGATCTCGCCGGGGCTCATGCCTTTCAGCAGCATCGCGAGCACCAGCGAACCGCCGGAATTCGCGGCCGCGAGATCGAAGCGGTCGAGGATCGTCCAGCCGTCCGTGTGCTCGCCATAAAGCGCGCCGAGGGCTTTCGCCTGGATCAGCGCCCAGGTTCCGCCGCCGTCGAGCGTTAGCACGCGATATGGTTTCGGGTCGGCAGGCTGCATCCGGTCCCCAAAGTGACTCACTAAGTAATACGATTGAGGTGAAGGATATGCTTAGCGGGCCGGCACGCGCCGCGCGCATGGCGTGGGCCGTGGCGCAAATCATTCTGCGGTAACGCTTTTTTCGGGCGCCGCAGCGCGGCCCGCAGTCGTGACCAGGTTGCTCCTCCGAAACCGCTGGTTTTCCTTCCCACGCGCGCGGCAACCTGCCACTCTAACGTGGGTTCAAAGAGCGCTGCAGCCGTGAGGGTTGTCGAGGAAGCACAGTGGTCGTGGATGCTTCTGGCCGAAGGGGCGGAAATGTACCTTTCCGTCGTCTGCGGCACCGCGGCGGTTTACGAGATCGAGTTCGCCCTCACCCAAGATGAGATCGAAGGCTACGCGCGCGAAGGCAAGGCGTTCCTCGAGAGGCTCGCCGGGCGCGTCGTCGGCATGCCCGGCACGTTCCACGGGCGCCACATCCCGGATTTCCACGACCGCCCTGGCGTCGACGAAGCAATCGCCGCGTGGCGCAAGGCGGCCGACGCGGCGAAGGCGAAGGGATAGCGCGGGCGCGCATTGTCCCCATGGTCCCGATGCGGCGTTCGCGCGGTCACGAAAACCGCGCCTGACATTACTCTTGTTTTGTTCAAATCTTCGCAACGGCCCGTAGAGGGCGGCGGACGCTGCTGTTTGGACATGTCGATCGAGTTCGACCGCGCGGCGCGCAACGGTCGCTGCCGCGCATGAGCAGTGGGTGCGGGTGCGACTGAGATTCTCGCGTGCCGCATCGCCAACGCCAAGGAAAGCCAAGGTGATGCCGGTGTGTTTCCGCATCCGGGCAAATCCGGGCATTTCCCGGGGCGCGCCGCGCGCGCGGCCGGCGCGCCTGTTTACGGATGTTGACGAATGTTTGCGTTTGTTAACGCGGGACGGGGGAAGGCGGCGTCACTTCCAGATCGCTTTGCCGCTGCCGGGCAGGCCGAGGTCTTTCCACATCGCGTCGACCTTCCTCACCACCTCGTCGCTCATGCGGATCTTGCGGCCCCATTCGCGGTTCACCTCGCCGGGCCATTTGTCGGTGGCGTCGAGGCCGATCTTGGAGCCGAGGCCCGACACGGGCGAGGCGAAGTCGAGATAGTCGATCGGCGTGTTCTCGACGATCGTGAGGTCGCGCGCCGGATCCATGCGCGTCGACAGCGCCCAGATCACGTCCTTCCAGTCGCGCGCGTCGATGTCGTCGTCCACGACGATGACCCATTTCGTGTACATGAACTGGCGCAGATACGACCACACGCCGAACATGATGCGCTTGGCGTGGCCGGGATAGGCCTTCTTCATCGAGACGACGGCGACGCGGTAGGAGCAGCCCTCGGGCGGCAGCCAGAAGTCCACGATCTCGGGGAATTGCTGGCGCAGCAGCGGCACGAACACGTCGTTGAGCGCTTCGCCGAGCACCGAGGGCTCGTCGGGCGGGCGGCCGGTGAAGGTCGAGAGATAGACCGGCTGGCGCCGCATCGTGATCGCCGAGAGGCGGAACACCGGGAAGCGCTCGACCGAATTGTAGTAGCCGGTGTGGTCGCCATACGGCCCTTCGTCGCCGAATTCGTCGAGCGAGACGTGGCCCTCGAGCACGATCTCCGCCTCGGCC
>CAYZSG010000254.1:0-6967 GCA_964481045.1 uncultured Candidatus Odyssella sp.
GCGCAGCGCCGCGGCGGCAAGGGCCGCACCGGCATGACGCGCAAGGAAGAAGACGTCGTCAGCCAGGTGTATGCGTGCGACACGCACACGCCGGTGCTGTTCTTCTCGTCCTTGGGCATGGTCTACAAGCTCAAGGTCTACAAATTGCCACTCGGCACGCCGCAGAGCCGCGGCCGCGCCTTCGTGAACCTCCTCAATCTTTCCGAAGGCGAGACGATCTCGGTTGTATTGCCGCTGCCCGACGAGGCGAAGTGGCCGTCGCTGCAGCTCATGCTGGCGACCCAGAGCGGCTATGTGCGCCGGAACTCGCTGGCCGAATTCGTCAACGTGAAGCCCTCGGGCAAGATCGCGATGAAGCTCGACGAGGGCGACAGGCTCGTCGGCGCGCAGGTCTGCGACGAGAACAACGACGTGCTGCTGGCCGCGCGCAACGGCAAGTGCATCCGCTTCGAGGTGGGAGACGTGCGCGTCTTCGCGAGCCGCGCTTCGACCGGCGTGCGCGGCATGAACCTCGCCGAGGGCGACGAGGTGATCTCGATGTCGATGCTGCGCCACACCGACACGACGCCCGAGGAGCGCCGCGCTTACCTCAAGCGCGCGAAGGCGGAACGCGGCGGCGAGGAAGCGGCCGAAGAGGCGGCGACAGAGCCGCCGGCCGACGAGGAGGGCGCGGAAGAGGGCGCCGAAGTGCAGCTCACCGACGAGCGCTACGCCGCGATGAAGAAGAACGAGGAGTTCATCCTGGCGGTAGCGGAAGACGGCTTCGGCAAGCTCACCTCCGCCTACGAATACCGGATCACCGGGCGCGGCGGCAAAGGCATCGTGAACCTGATCCTCGATCGCGCGCGCGGTGCGCCGTCATCGCACACGATCGCGGCGTTCCCGGCGGCGCCCGGCGACCAACTCCTGCTCGTCACCAAGCAGGGCCAGATCATCCGCACGCCGGTAGACGGCATCCGCGTCGCCGGCCGCTCCACGCGCGGCGTCGTCATCTTCCGGATCGACGACGGCGACAAGGTCGTGAGCGTGAGCCGGCTGCGCGAGGACGAGGGCTGAGCCGGCCACGCTTCGCCGCATTGATCGACGCGGCCAGAATTCCAGATCGCGCCTGCAACGAAACGGAATGCGCAGCGGCATGCTTCAGATCAAGACCGACCTCGTGATTTGCGGACTCGGCGAAATCGACGGCACGCTCGACGAGCGCGTGACGCACGTACTCTCGATCCTCGACCCCGGCACGCCCGAGCCGGCGAAGTTCGCCGAGCTGCCGCCCGATCAGCTCCTGCGCCTGCGCTTCCACGACGTGATCGAGGACGACCAGCCGCTGAGCGAGGCGCCGCGCCTGGCGCACATCGATGCCATTCTGAAATTCGGAGAAGAGGCGGCGCGCGCGCATCATCGCATCCTGATCCATTGCCACATGGGCATCTCGCGCTCGACTGCTGCGGCCATCATGCTGCTCGCCAAGGAGAGCGGCGATGCGCACGCCGCCGTCACGCGCGTGACCGAGCTGCGGCCGATCGCGTGGCCCAATCTGCGCATGATCGAGATTGCCGACGAGCGGCTCGGACTCGAGCGGGCGCTCGTGCACGCCGTGCGGCGCCACCACGCGCGGGCGCTGCGCCGCAAGCCCGAGCTGCGCGCCGCGTTCGCGCTGCACGGACGCGCGCGCGAGGTCGAGGGGCTCGAGGCGCTCGAATAGCCGGCCGTGGCATCCCGTCCGGGACGCCTCGTTCAAGGGCACGGCTGCCGGCCAATGTTGCAATGCAGCGTGGCCCGCGCTACCAACCGGCCCCGGGGAGACCAGAGGGACGGAACATGGAGCGGATCGGAGTCTATCCGGGAACATTCGACCCGATCACGAACGGGCATGTCGACATCATCCGCCGCGCGTTGCGCGTCTGCGACAAGCTGATCATCGGCGTCGCGATCAACATCGGCAAGGATCCGCTGTTCGACCTCGAGGAGCGCGTGGAGCTCGTCAACGAGACGCTGCGCCAGATCAACGGCGCCTCGGCGACCGGCCCGGTCGCCGAATCGCGGCCGTTCCAGAACCTGCTGATGCACTTCGTCGAGGAGTGCGGTGCCAGCATGATCGTGCGCGGCCTGCGCGCCGTGTCCGATTTCGAGTACGAGTTCCAGATGGCCGGCATGAACGCGCGGCTCAATCCGCGCGTCGAGACCGTGTTCCTGATGGCCTCGGAGCAGCAGCACTTCATCGCCTCGCGCCTCGTCAAGGAGATCGCGCGTCTCGGCGGCGACGTGGCAAGCTTCGTGCCGAAGCACGTGGCCGACCGCCTGAAGGCGCGCTTTCCGAGCAAGAAATAGGCGCTGCCTCTCGCAGCCGTGCGTCTCGCGCTTTCGCAGGAGCTGGATGCACCCTAGTCTCGCCGCATGAACGCGGAAGCACGCGAGAGGGGCGGAGGCGCGGGACGCGGCCGGCGCGCCCGGCCGTCCGGGGCGAAGCGCGACGTGCGCTGGCGCGCCGTGCTCGACGCGGCGGCGGCGGAGTTCGCGTCGCGCGGCTTTCTCGGCGCTTCCACCGGCGCGATCGCGCGCCGCCTCGGCCTCGAGCAGGGGAGCCTGTACTACTACATCCCCTCGAAGCAGCGGGCGCTCGAGCTCGTCTGCCAGCTCAGCACCGAGGAGATGCTCGGCGGCCTGATGGAGATCGTGAGCCGCGAAGACGACCCGGTCGAGCAATTCCGCCGCGCGATCGCGTTCCATCTGGAATGGCTCGCCGGCCGGCGCGACTACTGCCTCACGTTCCTGCGCCAGCGGCGGCACGTGGCGGGGCCGGCGGGCCGGCTGCTCGCCGATACGGCGCGCCGCTACGAGCGCCTGTTCGAGCAGATCATCCGGGCCGGGATCGCCCGCCGCCGCTTCCGGGCCGACTGCAATCCGGCCCAGGCGGCGTTCGCGACGCTGGCGGTGGCCAATGCGATGAGCCTGCGCGCGCACCGGCATGGCGCGGCGCTGCCGCCGGCCACGGCGCGCTGGATCGCCGATTTGACGCTGACCGGGCTGTTGCGCGCGGCCGCCTCACGGACGCCCAAATCTTAACGCACTGAGGCGGGGCCGGACGGTCGTTCGGATTGATATGAATCAGTGCGGATCATGGTGAATTTTCGGATTAACACTGTTCGGGCCTTGTCGGGACGGCCGAATCTCGTAGTATTTTACAGCGTTACGAAAGTCGTAACGAGGGGATCGCGGCCTGCGTATAAGGATGAGCTAGGAAAGCGAGTTGGTTATGACGAAGGGTTATCGAATCGTTGCCGCAGTCATCCCGATCGATGACGATCAGCCGTCCGCCGCATCGCCGTTCAGCCAGCCGTGGCGGCGGATCATGTTTCTCGAGAACCAGGTGAGCGTCGACGAGATGCAGCGCGATGGCACCGACGTCGTCGAGCGGGAATGCAAGCGGCTGGGCAAGAAGCTCGCGAGCTCGGTGCGCAAGATCGGCGGCGCCTTGCCCTGGTAGCGCGGCGCGCGCCGCTTCTCGGAAGACTTCGCGCAGCGCGGACGCGCGCGCGCGACGGAAAAAGGGCGGCCCCGAAAGGCCGCCCTTTTCGTTACGTCCGGCCGGAGCCGGCGCTAGTAATACGGCGAATAGTAGTAGTAGTGCGGCGTGTAGTAGTAGTAGCTCGGCGGCGGCGCGTAGTAGTACGCCGGCGGTCCGAGGTTGATACCGAAGCGGAAGCCCACGTCCGCCAGCGCCGGCGCCGCGACGGCGCCACCGGCGAGAGCGAGTCCGCCTGCGAGCAGAAGCGATCGGGTCAACTTACGCATGACTCTCTCCTCTTGTCGTTTTCGAACTGCGTGAACCTCTGAACCGACTAACGCCCCAACGGCAAAGTCCGTTGCGTGCCGGATCGGCGCACGGCGTTCTGGAAATCTCCGATTTTCTGTTGCGATTCAGGTGGTTCCCCGAAGTGTGGCGCGCGCGATGCCGCAGCGCGGCGATAGCAATCCTGTGAGCGCGCGCGTGTGGCGGCCGGTTCAGGCTCCGGAGAGGCGCCGCCCGAGCTCCCGGACGAAACCGGCCTGGCCCTTCGCGATCCTCGCGAGGGCCGGGCGCTCGGCGAACCAGCCGGCGCGGTCGATCTCGGGAATCGCAATCGTCTTTCCCGAGCGCGGCGGCCATTCGATCTCGCAGAGATTGCTGACAACGGCCGCGGCGTCGCAGTCGTGCTCGATCGCCCAGGCCTGCACGATCTTGCCGCTCGGCTGCTTCAGCGGCGCGAGCGCGACGAACTCGGATGTGTCATGACCGGCGAGATCGACCCCGGTCTCCTCGCGGAACTCGCGGCGCGCCGCGGCGAGTGGATCCTCGCCGTCGCCGATCTCGCCTTTGGCGATCGACCACGCGCCGTCGTCCTTGCGCGCCCAATACGGCCCGCCAGGATGAACGAGGAAATACTCCGGCGCGCGCCCGGTGCGGCGGAACGGCAGGATGCCGGCGCTGATCCTTCGCGGCATGACGATGCGCCTCGGCAAGCGGCCCGCGCGGCGGCTAGACTGGCCGCGGGGGGACAGGGATGACCGACGTCAAAGCAGAAATCCGGGCGTATTACGAGCGCATCGCGCCTCTCGCGGGCGCAGCGCCGCCGCTCAGCCACATCTGGCGCGCCAACATGAACTGGCTTCGGGGCCAGCTCGCCGACCGCACGGAGGAGGGGCCGCGCCCGCCCTTGCGCCACCCCGAAGCGGTGGCGCGCGGCGCGGACCTCCAGCGCCGCATCATCGAGGCGAGCATGGCCTGGTACGAGGCGTTGCTCGCGCGGCTCGGCGGCGATCCGCTGGCGCAGCCTTTCGCGGTCCGGCCGGACGCGGCGCGCCTGGCGCGCGCGATCGCGTCCGATTACCCGGCGATCGCGCTCGGCGGATACGAGCACTATTACGGCTTGCTGCTGTTCGAGCGGTTCTGCCCGGAGTTTGCGCGGCGCGCCGCGGACCCTGCGGCTCCGCGCGTCGTCGTGGCCGAGATCGGCACGATCTTCGGAAGCCTCGCGCGCATGATGCAGGCCAAATATCCGAACCTCACATACGTCTTCATCGACATCCCCGAGGCGCTGTGCGTGACAGCGCACGATCTCATGCCCGGCCGCAAAACGAAGCTCGTTGCCGACGCCGCGGAACTTGCCGCAACCGATCTCCGCGCCTACGAGGCCGTGTTCGTGCCGTCGATGCTCGCGGGCGGATTGGCCGGAAAGCCGGTCGACCTCATGTGGACGTTCCACTCGCTCGGTGAATTCAGCAACCCTTACATCCAGTTCTACTACGAGCTGATCGAAAACGGCATCGCGCCGCGCTGGTTCATCCACCGCAGCCGGTATCTGAACGCCGTGGACGATCACAACTTCGCGGTACGCGCCAACGAGAACAAGGCCGGCGTGCTGACCGGAGGCGGCTGGAGCGTGAAGCACTGGACGCTCGAGCCCGAAATCGACGCCTGCCCCTACATCTCGCCGGGCCGTCACCCGCGCTATCTCGAAGTGGCGCTCGAGCGCGCCGCGCCCGCGTCCGGCGCCGAGGCGGAGAAGCGCGCCTTTCTCGCCCAGGTCTCGCTCGAAGGCTGGATCGACGTGCTGCGCGCGCCGCAGAACGCGACGATGACCTGGGGCCTGCGCCCGCTGCGCTTCGACACCGAGCGGAGCGGGGCCTTCGCGCGGTTCTGGGATCACGCGCGCCGGGCGCCGGGCCGCGACGTGTTCCTGATGTTCGCGCACTATCTCGACTACTGCGCGCTCGGCTCCGGCCGCCTCTACGAGGAGTGGCTGTTCTATGCCGCCGCGCTGCTGCGCCTGCACGCCGAGGCGCCCGACGAAACCAGCGGGGCGGTGCGCGCCTGGATCGGCGCGCGCATCGCCGAGCGCGCGCGCAGCACGTTCAAGCCGCTGCCACTGCTGGCGTTGGGCTTCGTGCCGCCGCCCGAGACGCTGCCGGAAGAGCGCGTGCGCGCGATCCTGCGCGAACTCGACGTGCCGCGCACGCTGGGGCTCGTCTGACGGCGCCGAAACGCGCTCAGGCGATCGACCAGCTTCCGTCGCGGCTGCGGCAGGCGCGCGCGCTGATCTTCTCGGTGCGCCCGTCCTTGAGCGTCACCGTCTCGTCGAAGTTGCGGCAGACGCGGCCGCCTTCGCTCACGCGCGGCGATGTGGGCGTCACCGTGCCGCCATTGCCCGATTTGGGGTTCTTCCAGTTCCAGGTCTTGCCGGTGGGCGCCTCGTTGAGCGTCTTGGCGATGCACTTGCGGTTCATGTCGCGGTCGGCCGCCGTGAAATGGGCCTTGAGCCCGCTGCCGCCGCCGGGCGTCGGCTTTTTCTGCGGCACGTCCGGCCCCGGCGTGTCCGCTTGCGCGGCACCGATGGCCAGCGCGGACGTGGCCGCGCTCGTGGCGAGCATCAGAATCAGGGCATTGCGGCGGGATATTCCAGTCATCGGCGTCCGTCCCATGGCAGAGGCACAGTTTCGCCGGCACATTAGACGAGTGCACCGCAAGCGTCAGTGCCAACCATCACACGAGATGGCGCCATGGAAGGTTTGGTGATCGCGCCGGGGATCGAACCCGGGACCCTCTGATTAAAAGTCAGATGCTCTACCGCTGAGCTACGCGATCTTGACGGTCGGGGTGGCGCGGAAGGGCCGCGGCAGCGGGCAGCCTCGAACGCGGGCGGAACATAGGTGGCGCTCCGGGGAGGGTCAAGCGAACCGGCCGCGCGGGCTCCGGGGGGCGCGGTTATGGCGATCCGCCGGGGAAATGCGCGTTGAGCGCGGGGGCGGGTCGGCCTATCTTCCGGGCGGGATTTGCCGCTGGCCGGGCGCAAGACACCGTTGTCGGACACGAACATCCACGCGCTGCCGATCGGGCACACGTTCGACGGCTACCGCATCCTGCGCCTGTTGGGCGCGGGCGGCTTCGGCATCACCTATCTCGCCGAGGAAGTGCAGATCGGCCGCAAGG
>CAYZSG010000255.1:0-6966 GCA_964481045.1 uncultured Candidatus Odyssella sp.
GCCCCGCCGTGAACCCGATGATCAAGATCACGAACATCGTGGCGCTGCTGCTGCTGGCGATCCTGGCGCACTGAGCCGAAGCCGTAGGGGCGGGTTTCAATCCCGCCTCTACGTTTGGCGGCACTGTCGATCGTTTTCCGCCGCGCCGATCAGGATGCGGCGGAGATCGCGTTGCGCGAGCGGCATCGTCGCGCCCGACTTGAACGCGGCCCAGAGAAACTCGTCGGGCGTTTCGCGATAGAGCGCCGGCACCTGCGCAAGTTCGCGGTCGCGCGGCCAGTTCACGAATGAATAGGTCTCGGCGAGGACGTTGATGCGCGCGGCCTGCGTGCTCACCGGCACGCCGGGATAAAAGCGTTGCGCGAGCGCACGGAGCGCGGCGTCGCGCGCCTCCTCGATCGTGCCGGACCAGCCGGCGGCCGCGCCGAGCTTGCGCTCGAGCCATAGGACCAGTTCGCAGGGCAGGCGAGGGGCCGTGCCCGCAAGCATCGCCGCGTCCGGCACGGGCTTCGAAAGCTGCTGCATGGTGATCCTCCAGGATCGGGGCGAATATATGAATGTACGTTCGTTCATTTCGTGGGCCAAAAAAAAGGGTCAGGCAGAGACGAAGCGCAGCGCGCCGCGCGACACGGTTTCGGCCAGCGCCTCTGGCGTCGCCTTCGCGCGGCCGGCGACGAAGAGCTCGACGACCTGGTTGATGGCGCCGACGATCATCGCCGCGGCGACGGTGGGATCCTGCTTCGGCACCTCGCCCGCCTCGATGGCGCGCGCGATGAGGTTGCGGAACGCGAGGAACGGATTGGCGTCGCCCGGTTTCACGCGGCGCGTGTATTCCTGGCGCGTGCGGATGAGATAGGTGACGGCCGCCTCGTCGCGCGCGACATTCTCGAACACGTGCGCGATCAGCGATTTCAGGCGGGCGGGGAAGGGACCCTTGTCCGCGGCCAGACGCTCGAGCTCCGCGCCGATGCGGCGGAACAGGTCGGCGAACAACACCTCGGCCAGCTCGTCCTTGCTCTTGTAGTGATTGTACATCGCGCCGAGCGAGACTTTCGCCGCCTTGGCGATCTGGCGGATCGACGTCTCGGCGATGCCGCGCTTGACGAACAGCGTCAGCGCCGCTCGCTCGATCCGTTCCTTGGTTTCGCTGCCGTCGCGCATCGTACCGATCCTGATATGAACGAACGTATGTTCATTTAAGAGAAAGACGGGAGCGAGTCAAAGGAAATCTCGTACCCTTTATGTTCAGCCTGCTATGGGATCGCGCGCCTCCACAGGCGCGCGCTTCGTGCGAACGGAAAGGCGCCTGCGCTTGGTGCATGCGCGCTGCAACCGCCGTTTCACCCGGAGAGAAGGGCACGCCTGGAGCCGCGCGGTCCCGAAGTAAGAGTGTAGGAGGCGCGCCTACTCCGTCGGGCCGCGCGAGCCCTGCCGCGTGCGCGCACCGCCGACCGGGCCGCGCATGATCGTGTCGTAGATCGAGCGCAGGAAGCCGGGCTCGCCGCCGCGCGTCGGCGTGGTGCGCGAGACGTAGGTCGTTGCCTGTGCGTCTTCGAGACCGAGCTGCTTCATCTCGCGCACGATGCCGGAGCCGTCGAAGCGGATCGCGAGCACGTTCTGGTCGACCGTGCGTGGCTTCAGGAACGCGTACTGAATCTGCCGCGCGCTGATGTAGTACCAGGTGTCGGGATCGAACGCCGCGACGTTGGAGGGCGTGCCCAGCAGCCGCACGACTTCGGCCTTGCTCGTGCGCCCGACCTGGATCTGCTCGACGTTTTCCTTGAGCGTACGGTTGCCGAGATTGTCGGTGATCGGATTGCACGCGGCGGCCGCGATCGCGAGCGCCGCGACGGCGGCGAAACGCGCGCAGGCGCGCGCCGACGATGAAATTTTCGATGCCCTGACGATCATGGGAAACCCCCGAAACAGCGGCGCCGTTTCCGCGCGCCGCAACGCCGCGGGACAATTGCATCGGGTCCGAATCGTGTCAATGTGACAGGCTTGAAGTGAGGCGCCGGCGCGCGCGATAAGGGCTTATGGGACTTCTGAATTTCCTCTCGTCGAAGGATCGCGGCGCGCGCGAGCGCAAGGCCCGCGATCTCTACGCGGCCGCGGTGGCGCAGGCGCGCCAGCCGGCGCTCTACACCGATCTCGCGGCGCCCGACACGCTCGACGGCCGCTTCGAGCTTATCGTGCTGCACGTGCATCTGCTCTGCCGGCGCCTGGGCGCGCTCGGCCAGGAGGGGGCAGGCATCGCCCAGGCGCTGTTCGACACGATGTTCCGCGACATGGACCGCAATCTGCGCGAGCTCGGCGTGGGCGATCCGTCGCTGCCGCGGCGCATCAAGGCGATGATCGAGGCCTATTACGGGCGCGTCAAAGCCTACGACGCGGCGCTCGCCGCCGGCGGCGATGCGCTCGCGCGGACGATCGTGCGCAACGTTTACAACGCTGCCGAGGTCACGCCGGCGGCGCAGGCGATGGCGGCCTACGCGTGGCGCGTGCAGCAGGCGCTCGCGGCCCTGCCCGAAGCCGAGCTGCTCGCCGGCCGCGTCGCGTTTCCGCCGGCGGCCGCGCCCGCGCGGAGCGGCGGGCAGGGCTGAGGCGATGGCGAAATCGCGCGCCAGGGATCGCGGGCCGCGCAAGCCCGCGCCCGAGTTCAGCCGCCTCGTCAACGTCTCGCGCATGGGGCGGCTCGAGCACCGCATGGAGATCAAGGCGAACGCGGAGGAACGCGCGGCGCTGGCGAAACGGTTCGATCTCGTCGAGCTGCCCGAGTTCTCGGCCAAGCTCGTGCTCAAGAAGCGCGGCGATGACATTGTAGAGCTTACCGGAAACTGGCATGCGCGGCTGGCGCAACGCTGCGTCGTGACGCTCGAGCCCGTGTGGGCCGAGCCTGGCGACGAGGTGCGGCTGTTCTTCGGCGAGGCACCCGACACGGCCGCCGCCGACCCGCTCGACGACGAAGGCTGGCCCGAGCCGATCGAGAACGGCGTCATCGACGTGGGCGAGGCGGTGGCGCAGCTCCTGGGCGTGGCGCTCGAGCCCTATCCGCGCGCCCCGGGCGTGCCCGCGCCCTGATCCGTTCCGGGGAACCTCCCGGCGCCATGCGCGTTTTTACCGAGGGATGCGCGCAACGCCGGAGGGATGCCGGATGGTGCCCACCTATCAGGCGACGGCAAGGCTGGCGGCGGATCTGATCGCGAACTATGGCGACGATGCCGTCCTCGCCGCCACCGAACGGGCCGAGGCCATGGAGAAGATCGGCAATGCCGAGGCGGCGGAAGTCTGGGCCGCCGTTACGGAAATCCTCGCGCGGCGGCGCGGAAAGGCCCTGCGGGCGGTCTGAGCCCCTGACGTTTCGCCGCAGCAAAGCCATTGTTTATTCGGCGCAATTTCGCTATGTAACCGCTCCACGCCCCGGCGGCCCGGCCCTGGGGCGCTTTTCTGTCCGCGCATCACAAGCATCGAGCCCCATTCGAGGCCCCCATGGCCCTTCCCAAGAAGAAAATTTCGAAGTCGCGCCGCGACATGCGCCGCGCCAACGACCACCTGAAGCCGACCGGCTACAACGAGTGCGCCAATTGCGGCGAGATGAAACTTCCGCATCACGTGTGCCGGGCGTGCGGCTATTATGACGGTCGCGAAGTCAGCCGTTCCGGCGAAGCCGAGGCCCAGTAGGCGCGGCCCTCGCCCGGCGCCATCCTTCGCGACCGGGGCCAGGGAGGACGAGACGCCAAAGTGGCCGAGCGCCTGACAATAGCCCTCGACGCCATGGGCGGCGACAACGCGCCGCGCAGCGTGTTGCGGGGGGCCAACATCGCCCGCAAGCGATTCCCGAACGTCGACTTCCTGCTCGTCGGCGACGAGGCCAAGCTTGGCCCGATGCTGAAGCGCATGCCGAAGCTCAGGCGGGCCGCGACGCTCGTGCACGCGCCCGATCGGGTGGGCGCCGAGGACAAGGCCGCGCAGGCGCTGCGCGCCGGCCGCAATTCCAGCATGCGCATCGCGATCGACCAGGTACGCGAGGGCAAGGCGCAGGGCGTCGTCTCGGCCGGCAACACCGGCGCGCTCATGGCGATGGCGAAGGTGTTCCTGCGCACCTTGCCCGGCATCGACCGCCCGGCCATGGCCTCGTTCTTCCCGACGATGAAGGGCGAGAGCGTTATGCTCGATCTCGGCGCCAACATCGAATGCAGCGCGGAGAATCTCGTCCAGTTCGCGGTGATGGGCGAGCTGTTCGCGCGCATGGTGCTGGGCTCTCTCAAGCCCACCGTGGGCCTGCTCAACGTCGGCTCCGAGGAGCAGAAGGGCCACGAGGAGCTGCGCCAGGCCGCCGCGATGCTGCGCGACGGCCAGCACCCGCTCCAGTTCCACGGCTTCGTCGAGGGCGACGACATCGCCAAGGGCACCGTGGACGTGGTGGTGGCCGACGGGTTCTCCGGCAACGTGGCGCTCAAGACCGCCGAGGGCACCGCGCGCCTCGTCGGCGATTTCCTGCGCCAGACCTTCAAGAGCTCGATCCTGGCGATGATCGGCTATGCCTTCGCGCGCCATGCCTTGCGGAAATTGCGTGCGCGGCTCGATCCGCGCCGCTACAACGGCGCCGTCTTCCTGGGCGTCAACGGCATCGTCGTGAAGAGCCACGGCGGCTCCGACGCCCTGGGATTCGCGACCGCCATCGGCGTCGCCGTCGACATGATCCAGTACGGATTCATCGAGAGCATGAAGCGCGAATTCGAAAAAGCCGCCGGCACGCCGCTCTTGCCCGAGGCCTCGGCCGAGGTTCCCGAGCAGCCGAAGCAGGCGGCCGCGGGATGAACGCTCCGTTTCGCGCCGTCGTCCGGGGCTGCGGCTCCTATCTGCCCGCGCACGTGCTGACGAACGCCGAGCTGGCGCGCAAGGTGGACACCTCCGACGCCTGGATCGTCGAGCGCACCGGCATCCGCCAACGCCACGTCGCCGCGGAGGGTGAGTTCACCTCGCACCTGGCGCTCGAGGCCTCGAAGCGCGCGCTCGCCGCCGCCGGCCTGCCGGCGGACAAGGTGGATCTCATCGTGCTGGCGACGACGACGCCGGATTCCACGTTTCCCGCCACCGCCACGCGCGTGCAGGCGGCGCTCGGCATCGGCCACGGCGCCGCGTTCGACATCCAGGCCGTCTGCTCGGGCTTCGTTTACGCGCTCGGCGTCGCCGACAATTTCCTGAAGCTCGGCCAGCACGAAAATGCGCTGGTCATCGGCGCCGAAACCTTCACGCGCATCCTCGACTGGACCGATCGCGGCACCTGCGTGCTGTTCGGCGACGGCGCCGGCGCCGTCGTGCTGACGCGCGAGAAGAACGACGGCCCGGGCGTGGGCGGCGGCCGCAACATGCAGCGCGGCGTGCTCTCGACGCACATCCATTCCGACGGCAGGCTCTACGACCTGCTCTATGTCGATGGCGGCCCGTCCTCGACGATGACGACCGGGCACGTGCGCATGCACGGGCCCGAGGTGTACAAGCACGCGGTCACGAAGCTCGCCGAAACCGTGCGCGAGGCGCTGGCCGCGAACGATCTGACCGCGGCCGACGTCGATTGGTTCGTTCCGCACCAGGCGAACAAGCGCATCATCGACAGCACCGCGAAGAAGCTCGGCCTCGAGCCCGGCAAGATCATCCTCACGATCGAGGACCACGCCAACACCTCCGCCGCCTCGATCCCGCTGGCGCTCGACACCGGCGTGAAAGACGGCCGCATCAAGGAAGGCGATCTCGTCGTCCTCGAAGCGATGGGCGGCGGCCTTTCCTGGGGCTCCGCCGTGGTGCGGTGGTAGCGCGGGCGGGGGGTGCCCGGCGGAAGCCTTGGCTCTCGTCGACGTTCGAAATCGCCTCAAACGTCCGCGGACATCGGTGTGGCCGGCGTGGACTCTTAGAAACTAGAGTCGATCCACGAGCGCATCGCCATGGAACCGATCTTCCTCGTTTCGTATCCGCGTAGCGGCCAACACTTTATCCAGCGGCTGGTGGAGAGTGTTGCCGGCTCCGAGTCGTACTGTGAGCTCTACAATTGTTGGGACGAGGCATGTCCGGGACGGAATTACCCTGTCTCGATGAAAAGCCCCTGTCGGGCCGGCCGGAGATTCCAGAAGTCTCACGACTTCGACCTATCGCTCCCTGTCCATGATGAATTCAAGTATGTCGTGCTCTGGCGGGAGCCGATTTACGCGATTGTTTCCTACTATGAGCTTCAGAGTGCGAAGGGAGACGCGTTCCTCGCGAACGTCGGCTATGTTCCTGATAGCCGGGACACGTGGGAGGCGTTCGCTGCCGAAAATGCGGTTTACTGGCGCCGGTTCGTCCTGAAATGGACCTTTGCCGCGAGCTACGGGAAAGTATTCGCGGCGAGATACGAGGATATTATTCAGGACATCAACGCCGTTAAGGCATTCTATGAATTCTGCTTCGGCGGTGTTGACGAAGTGCTCATGCGAGAGGCGTTAGCGAGAGAGCGCAAAGATTTCGAAAGTCGGGGAGCAAGATTGAGGGCGTTGGGAGAATTTCGCTATCCAGCGCATGAGACCGCGGCGAAAATTGCGGACATCATCGGGCCGGAAGCTTTGGAGGCAGGGGGTTACCGGACCGCGGCCGATTGGGCTCCGATGCGATCCGGGCCCCAAATTTAATCCGGGGACCTGTAGAGACCTGGCTTCACTTGAGCCGCTCGGGCTCGTTGCACGCCCGAGGCATTGACCCAGGCGACTAGCAGCGCGAGCCGGCGGAGCGCGCGTGCGTGTCGACGGGAGTCTCCACCGCGCGCCCGCCAGCGTGTCCAATCTCTCCGGCGCGCGACCACTCTCGAGCTTGGGGAAAGCCTGCGCCGCCAATATGATCTTCAGCGGCGCCGGTAGAAGCCCGTCCGGGTCGCGCCTCGTCTGAGGAAGGCTGCTGCCCCTTTGGCGGGGAATGTGGACGTATAGGCTGCGG
>CAYZSG010000256.1:0-6859 GCA_964481045.1 uncultured Candidatus Odyssella sp.
CGATTCCGAATTCATCCCGCTGCCCGACGACCCGCCCCCGCGCGTGCGCCGCCCGGCCGGCTGATTGAACGAGGCGGTCCCACAGTGCCGGCTTGCTCCGATCGCTACTGGCTCTCACCCTGCGCGTGATGTAAGACTTTTTCACATGAGCTGGCATGGTCCGGGGCGGCGCGGCTATCACCACGGGAATCTGCGCGAGGCGCTGATTCGCGCGGCGCTCGACCTGATCGGCCAGAAAGGCCCGGCCGGCTTCACCTTCGCCGATGCGGCGCGCGCGGCGGGCGTGAGCTCGGCGGCGCCCTATCGCCATTTCCGCGACCGCGACGAGCTGATGGCCGATGTGGCGCAGCGCGGCTTCGAGCTGCTCGCCGACGAGCTCGCGCGCGCCTGGGACGAGGGCCGGCCGGCGCCGCTGGACGCGTTCGAGCGGCTCGGACGCGCCTATCTCGGATTCGCGCGGCGCGAGCCGGCGTTCTATTCGGCGATGTTCGAGGCCGGTCTGCCGCCCGACGCGGACATGGATTTGCGCCTGGCTGGCGAGCGCGCGTTCGAAGTGCTGCGCGGCGCATCGGAGACGGTGACGGCGCTGCTGCCGAAACAGGGCCGCCCGCCCGCCTCGATGGTGGCGCTGCACGTGTGGTCGCTCTCGCACGGCATCGCCTCGCTGTTCGCGCGCGGCGACGGGGCGCGGCGCAAATTGCCGATGTCGCCCGAGGAGCTGCTCGAGGCCGGCGTGCTCGTGTATCTGCGCGGGCTTGGTTTGGACGAGCGCGCCGCGCCGAAACGCTAGGCGTAAGCGGGCGACGCGGCACGCGTGCGGAGGAATGCGGCCGCGATCAGCACCGCGATGTTGACCAGGACGTGCAGCACGGCGCCGCCGAGGAAGTATCCATCGAAGGCGCTGATGCGGGAGTATTCGGCGACGAACCGGCTCCAGTCCGTGATCGCCATCTTGCTCACATCCCACAGCACGAAGACGCTGAACACGACGATGACGTTCCACGTCGCGAGCACGGCCACGACCATTTGGCCCCGCGCCGGCTCGCCGCGCCGGAGCGCATTGCCCGCTTGGCAGAAGAGATAGGCGCCAAACAGCGTGCACCCGACCGGCAGCAGCAGGACGAATCCCATCACGCCCATGGCCGCGAGGCCGAAGACCATCAGGAACAACCCGCCGGGCGCGAACAACGTGACACCGCCGATCGCCCACACCTGCAGGGCGCGGCCGAGCATGCGGGCGAAGCGTGTGGCGGTTTGTGGCGTGTCTTCCTGTCTGCTGTCCATGGCCGTCGCTCGGGTTTGACGATGGCCTGCACTCTGTCAGCCCGCGCTGGGACAGTCAGTGAAGCGTGTCATACGTGGCGGAGCCGATTGCATTGCCCGGCGAACGCCTCTTGACAGCGCGCCGACCCCGATGTAAATGTGTCTTACATTCACATTAAGCGGGAAGCGCCGATGAGCAGCATCGCGGCACGACTGGACGAACTTCCGAAGCCGGCCTGGATCGCGTTGATGGTCGTGGCCTTCATCGTGTTCTGGCCGATCGGCCTCGGAATCCTGGCTTATCTGATATGGAGCGGACGCATGAGTTGTTCCTGGAGACACGCCGATCGCCGCGACTGGCGCGAGCGCCGCGAGCGGATGCACGACGCCGCGCATCGCTGGTGGCACGGCAACGGCCGCGCAGCCCATGGCGGGCCGCCCTCGAGCGGCAATCGCGCCTTCGACGAGTACCGCGAAGACACGCTGCGCCGCCTCGAGGACGAGCAGAAGGATTTCCGCGACTTCCTCGACCGGTTGCGCCACGCGAAGGACAAGGCCGAGTTCGACCAGTTCATGGACGATCGCCGCCGCCACCGCGCCGCGCCGCCGCCCGGCGACTCGCACCGCAGCGAACCCCCGCCCGTTCCCCCCGAGCCCGCGCGCTGACGCGGCAAAGCGAAAAGCCCCGGAGGCGACTCCGGGGCTTTTTCTTTCGCCTACGCTTTGCGCGGCATCAGCACGGTGTAGTCGAAATCGAGCACGACGTCGGGCATGTGCTTCCCGTCGGCGCCCTTCCACGGGAAATCGGCGCAGGCGCGGTTCTTCGCGGCGACGGTGCGCAGGCGCAGCGCCCCCACATCCGCGCGCCCCGGCAATTCGATGCGCTCCAGCACCTCGCTCCACGCATAGATCGTGTCGCCGGCGAACACCGGGTTCACATGCTGGCCGCCATTGATCGCCGCGATGCGGAACGCATTGCCGAGGCCGTTGAACGAGAGCGAGCGCGCGAGGCTGATCACGTGCCCGCCATAGACGAGGCGCTTGCCGAAGCGGCCCTGCGCCTCGGCGTGCTGGTTGAAGTGCACGCGCGCGGTGTTCTGATAGAGGCGGGTGGCGAGCTGATGCTCGGCCTCTTCCACCGTCATGCCGTCGACGTGGTCGATGCGCTCCCCGGGCGCGTAGTCCTCCCACAGATGGCGCGAGCCGGCGGCGACGCGATCATAGCCGCCCGCCTTGAAGCCGCTCATCCCGCGCAGATCGGCGGCGGCGACGGCGCCGGGCAGGTTCGGAACCTGCTCCTCCTTCACGGCGGCCGCTTCGTCGCGCTTGCGCACCATCACCCAGCGTACATAGCGCAGCACTTCGTCGCCGCGCGCGTTGGTGCCGGTGGTGCGGACGTAGACGACGCCGGTCTTGCGGTTGGAATTTTCCTTGAGGCCGATCACCTGCGAGCGCGCGGATAGCGTGTCGCCCGGATACACGGGCGCGCCGAACACGCCGCCGGCATAGCCGAGATTGGCGACGGCGTTCAGCGAGATGTCGGGCACCGTCTTGCCGAACACCGTGTGGAACACGAGCAGATCGTCGACCGGCGCCTGCGGGAAGCCGGCCTTTTCGGCGAACGAATCGGAGCAATTCAGCGCGAAGCGGCTGCCATAGAGCGCGGTGTAGAGCGCCGTATCGCCGTCGGTCAGCGTGCGCGGCGTGGCGTGCGCGATCTCCTGGCCGAGCCGGAAATCCTCGAAGTAGTTGCCGGTGTTGGTTTTCGTCATGGCCACCGCCCCGCATGCGCTGCTGCAACGCCGCGAAGCCTAACCGCTACGCCGACGCGCGCCGCCATGGAATCATGTCGCGCCCCGTGCGGCGGCGTTGTCGCACCGCGCGACGCGCGTCAGGCCGCGCTCTCCAGCTCCGCGATGCGCTCGGCGAGGGCCACGAGGCGGTGGGCGTTTTCGACATGGAGGTTTTCGATCAGTTTGCCGTCGACGAGCACGACGCCCTCGCCTTTCGCTTCGGCCTCGGCGTGGGCGGCGATGATCTTCTTCGACCACGCCACTTCGTCCGCGGACGGCGCGAACGCCTTGTTGGCGCCCCCCACCTGCTTCGGATGGATCAGCGTCTTGCCGTCGAATCCGAGCTCGCGGCCTTGCCTGCACGAATAGGCGAAGCCCTCGTCGTCGGCGAGATCGAGATGCACGCCGTCGACGATCGCGATGCGGTTCGCGCGCGCGGCGAGCAGGCACAGGCCGAGGCTCGTCAGCATCGGAAGGCGCTCGCGCGTGTGCGCCGCGTGGAGATCCTTTGTGAGGTCCGACGTGCCCATGACGAGGCAGATCATGCGCGGCGTGGCGCGCGCGATCTCGGCCGCGTTGAGCACGCCCATCGGCGTTTCGATCATCGCCATCAGCGCGAGATCGCCGGGCGCCTTGTATTCCTCGAGCAGCGCCTCGACGTGCCGCACCTGCTCGCCGCTCTCCACCTTGGCGATCAGGATCGCGTGCGCGCCGGCATTGGCGAGCGCGAGGACGTCTTCGTGGCCCCAGCCGGTATCCAGGCTGTTCATGCGGATCACAAGCTCGCGCTTGCCGTAGCCGCCGCCCTTCACTGCCTCAACCACCTGCTTGCGCGCGACGGCCTTCGCATCCGGCGCCACCGCATCCTCGAGATCGAGGATCAGCGAATCGGCCGGCAGGGTCTTCGCCTTCTCGAGCGCGCGCGCGTTGGCGCCGGGCATGTAGAGCATGGAGCGGCGCGGCCGCGCGATCGCGGCTTCGAGCGATTCGTTGACGTGCGGCATGCGCGCGATACTCTCTCGCGGGGGTTCGACGGGTGGCGCGAAGATTTAGCCTTTTTTCGCCGCGCCCGGCTATGAGGTGCAGCGCGACACCGCATCGCGGTGCTATGTTCGAGGCAGGCCGGATGCGGGAATTGCCGGCCGAATGGGCAAAGAATGCCGATACTTTCGATTCAATCCCATGTCGCCTATGGGCGCGTGGGCAACCGGGCGGCGGTTTTCGCGCTGGAGCGCCTCGGCCACGAGGTGTGGCCGGTCAACACCGTGAACTTCAGCAACCATCCGGCAATGGAGAGCTGGAAGGGCGGCATTCACCAGGCCAGCGACATCGCCGAAATCATCGGTGAAATCGAGAAACGCGACGCGTTTCCGCACTGCGCCGCGGTCATCTCGGGCTATATCGGCGACGTGGCCATCGGCCGCGCGGTGCTCGACGCGGTCAAGCGCGTGCGCAAGGTGAACCCGCGCATGTTCTACGCGCTCGACCCGGTGATCGGCGACGCGCCGAACGGCACCTATGTGGCGGCCGGCGTGCCGGAGTTCTTCCGCGACGAGGCGCTGCCCGAGGCCGACATCGTTCTGCCGAACGCCTACGAGCTGGCGCTGCTTTCGGGCCAGACGATCAAGACCGTCGACCAGGCCGCGAGCGCAGCCGCCGACCTTCTGAAGCGCGGCCCCGAGATGGTCGTGGTGAAGGGCCTGCGCCACGGCGATTCGATCAGCGCGCTGCTCGTCTCGGGCAGCCAGGCCTGGCAGGCGACCTCGCCCTGGATCGACGTGCAGGCGCATGGCGCGGGCGATCTGTTCTGCGCCCTCTTCCTCGGCCACTTCCTGCTGCGCGGCGACGCGCGCACGGCGCTGGCGCGCGCCGTGCACGGCGTGCACGCGGTGCTGGAGAAGACCAAGGCCCTGAAGCTCGACGCTCTGGCCCTTGTGGACGCGCAGGACGAGCTGGTGGCGAACTCAGTGCCGGTGGTGGCGCTGCCGCTCTGGGCGGCCTGACGGGCGCTGCCCGGAATCGGACGGAGGCGATGTGACGGGTATCACTGGCCCACGCACTCTGGTACCTGATACCTGCAGCCGGAGAACATCGGGGCGCGCCGCCTACGCCGCATGGATCTGATTCTCTTCATCAAGGGCATCGTCGCGGGGTTTATCATCGCGGCGCCGGTTGGCCCGGTCGGCATTCTCTGCATCCAGCGCACGCTGTCGAAGGGCATGGCGATGGGCCTCGCGCCCGGAGTCGGCGGCGCGGTGGCGGATACGATCTTCGGCGCCGTGGCCGCCTTCGGCCTCACCTTCATCGCGGATTTCCTGATCCAGCACGATCAGTGGATGCGCCTCGGCGGCGGCGTCCTGCTGCTGATCCTGGGTCTGCACGGTCTCTTGAAGCGGCACGCGGCGATGGCGCCCGCCCCGCCCTCCGTCAGCGGCGCCGCTGGCGACGCCGTTTCCGCCTTCCTGCTGACCGTGACCAATCCGATGACGATCCTCACCTTCAGCCCGGTCTTCCTGGCGGTGGGCGCGGTGGTGGCGAAAGACGACCGGCCGGCGGCGTGGACGCTGATCCTCGGCGTCCTCGTCGGCTCCTGCATCTGGTGGCTGATGCTCTGCGCGCTGACGGAGCTGTTCCGACGCAAGATCAATACGGCGCGCGTCGTGATCATTCACCGCGTTTCGGCGGGGCTGATCCTGTTCTTCGGCGTGGTCGTGCTGCTGAGCACAACAAACATCGGCCAGCGCCTCATCGACGCCGCGAAGCCGCTCGGGTTCTGAGCGCGCGGCAAAAGCCGCAGCGCGATGCCGGTTAGGCCGCCTTCGCCTTGCGGAGATACCCGCGCGCCAGCTCTTCCGCGATCTGCACGGCGTTGAGGGCGGCGCCCTTGCGCAAATTGTCCGACACGCACCAGAGCGCGAGGCCGTTCTTCACGGTCGCGTCCTTGCGGATGCGGCTGACATAGACGGGGTCGGTGCCGGCGCATTCGAGCGGCGTGATGTAGCCGCCGTCCTTCCGCTCGTCGACGACCTTCACGCCCGGCGCCGGCTCGAGCGCCGCGCGCGCCGCCTCGACCGTGATCGGCCTCTCGCACTCGATCACGACCGCTTCGGAATGGCCGACGAACACCGGCACGCGCACGCAGGTGGCGATCACGTCGATGGCCGGATCCAGGATCTTCTTCGTTTCCTGGACCATCTTCCATTCCTCCTTCGTCGAGCCGTCTTCCATGAAGACGTCGATGTGGGGAATGACGTTGAACGCGATCTGCTTCTGGAACTTCTTCGGCGCCACGCTGTGCCCGTGGAAGAGCGCGTGGGTCTGGCTCTCGAGCTCTTCCATGCCGGCCTGGCCGGCGCCGCCGGTGGACTGGTAGGTGGCCACGACGATGCGCTTGATCTTCGCCATGTCGTGCAGCGGCTTCAGCGCCACCATCATCTGCATCGTCGAGCAGTTGGGATTGGCGATGATGTTGCGCTTCGTGTACCCGGCGATCGCGTGCGCGTTCACCTCGGGCACGACCAGCGGAATCTCGGGGTCGTAGCGGAACTGCGAGGTGTTATCGATCACGACGGCGCCCGCCGCCGCCGCGCGCGGCGCGTGGACCGCCGAAACCTTGGCGCCCGGCGAGAACAGCCCGATGTCGATTCCCTTGAAGTCGAATTTGGCGAGGTCTTTGACCGTGAGTTTCTTCCCGGCGAAATCCACCGTCGCGCCCGCCGAACGTTCGGAGGCGAGCGGGATGACTTCGTCGGCCGGGAAATTGCGCTCGGCGAGGATGTTCAACATCTCCCGCCCGACGGCGC
>CAYZSG010000257.1:0-6810 GCA_964481045.1 uncultured Candidatus Odyssella sp.
GCCGCGTGCTCGGTGGTCATCCTCGAGAAGCCGGGCGCTTAGACGACGCGATTGAGCAGCGTCTCGCCGCGCGCGAGGCGGCGGCAATTCTCGGCGGCGATGCCGAGGCTGCGCGCGAAGGTTTCCGGCGTGAGCCAGGCGACATGGGGCGCGACGACCACGTTGTCCATCGTCAGCAGCGCGTTGTCGGGCGCAACCGGCTCGCGCACGAACACGTCGAGGCCGGCGGCGGCGATGCGGCCGTGGATCAGCGCCTCGATCAGGTCGCCCTCGTCGACGAGGCCGCCGCGCGCGGTGTTGACGAGGATCGCGCCCGGCTTCATGCGCGCGATCGACTTCGCGTTGATCATGTTCGCGGTCTCGGGCGTCAGCGGCAAATGGAGCGATACGATGTCCGCTTCGGCGAGCAGCGCGGGCAGCGCGCGATACTCGCCGCGCGCGCCCGGCTTGGGGCCGCGCGCCGTGTAGAGCACGCGCGCGCCGATCGCTTCGAGCACGGGCGCCAAGAGCGTCGGGATCGCGCCGTAGCCGACGAGGCCGACCGTGCGCCCGCCAAGCTCGCCATACTCTTCCTGGAAGCGCGGCCCCGCCTCCCAGCCCTTGCCTTTGCGAGTCGCCGCGTCGAGCGCGCCGAGGCGGCGCAGCGCCGCGAGCATCAGCAATAACGCCATCTCGGCGACGGCGCGGCTGTTCGTGCCCGGCATGTTGCAGACGGCGATGCCGCGCGCCTTCGCCGCCTCGAGGTCGATCGTGTTGACGCCGACGCCGATCTTCTGGATCAGCCTCAGGCGCGGTGCGGCGGCGATGTGCGCGGCCGTGACCGGCTTCAACACGTGCCACAACGCCTCGGCCTCTTGCATGTGGCGCGCATAGAGGGCGTCGTCAGCCTCCGAGCAGGCGGCGATCTCGAGCCCTTCGGCCTTGAAGCCGGCGAGCCGCGCGGCGAGACGAGGGCCGCAATCGTAGCGGAACAGCACTTTCATCGGCGCAAATTGGCGTGCGCGCGGGCGATTGCGCAAGGCCGCATCGCGCGGCCATAATCGCGCGAAGCATAAGCCTATGAACCAAGCCGCGCCCGATTCCCCCGCCACCATCTGTTCCGTCCTCGCGCGCGCCGGCCTGATCGGCGCCGGCGAGACGCCGCGCATGGACGCGCTCACCGGCGGCGTTTCCTCCGACATCTGGCGCGTCGAACTCTCCAAGGGGCCCGTCTGCGTGAAGCGTGCGCTGGCGCGGCTCAAGGTGGCGCAGGTGTGGGAAGCGCCGGTCGAGCGCAATCGCTACGAGGCGGCGTGGATCCGCTTCGCCAACAAGGCGGCGCCGGGCGCCGCGCCCGCGCTCATCGCCGAGGATGCCGGCGCCGGTGCGCTGGTGATGGAGTTCCTCGATCCGGCGCGCCACAAGCTCTGGAAAAGCGAATTGCGCGACGGGCGCGCCGATCCCGCTTTCGCCGCCGCCGTCGGCGCGCGCCTGGCCACGATCCACGCTGCGAGCGCCGGGCGCGCCGACGTGGCCGCCATGTTCCCGACCGACGACATCTTCTACGCGATCCGCCTCGAGCCCTATCTCGTCGCGACCGGCCGTGCGCATCCCGATCTCGCGCCGGCGTTCGACGCGCTCGTGAAGCGCACGGCGGCGACCAAGCGCGCGCTCGTGCATGGCGACGTGAGCCCGAAGAACATCCTGGTCGGTCCGCGCGGCCCCGTGTTCCTCGATGCGGAATGCGCGTGGTATGGCGATCCCGCGTTCGACCTCGCCTTCTGTCTGAATCACATGCTGCTGAAATGCCTGTGGGCGCCTGCCGCATCGGCCGGCTTCCTCGCCTCGTTCGATGCTCTGGCCGCCGCCTATCTCGCCGGCGTGCGCTGGGAACCGCGCGACGAGATCGAGGCGCGCGCGGCGAGCCTGCTGCCGGGCCTTTTCCTCGCGCGCGTCGATGGCAAATCGCCGGTCGAATACCTCACCGACGAGGCGCCGAAACAGCGCGTGCGCCGCGTAGCGCGCCCGCTGATCGTATCGCCGCCGCGCAAGCTCGCCGAAGTGCGCGGGGCATGGGCGCGGGAGATCGGCCTACGCGAGGCGGCGGCATGAGCGCGATCTTTTCCGTGCGCGGCCGGCGCGTTTGGGATTCGCGCGGGCGGCCGACGGTCGAGGCGGAAATCCGCCTCGATAGCGGCGCAATTGGCCGCGCGATCGCGCCGGCCGGCGCCTCGACCGGCTCGGGCGAAGCGCTCGATCTCCGCGACGGCGGCAAGGCGCTCGGCGGCCTCGGCGTCGCGCGCGCGGTGGCGGCGGTGAACGAGATCATCGCCCCTGCCCTCGCCGGCCTCGACGTGGCCGATCAGGCCGCGCTCGATCTAAAACTCATCGCGCTCGACGGCACACCGAACAAGCGCCGGCTCGGCGGCAACGCCATCGTCGCCGTGTCGATGGCCGCAGCCCACGCCGCCGCGGCCGCGGGCGGCGTGCCGCTGTGGAAGCATCTCCTCGGCGACGGCGAGCCGCTGATCCCGCTGCCCGAGATCCAGATCTTCGGCGGCGGCGCGCATGCGGCGGCGCGCATCGACCTGCAGGACGTGATGGTGATGCCGCTTGGTGCCGCGAATTTCGATCAGGCCTGCGAATGGACCGCAGAGGTTTATCGCGCTGCCGGGGCGCGCCTCGCCGCCAAGGGCAAGTTGCAAGGTGTCGCCGACGAGGGCGGCTATTGGCCGGCCGTCGATTCGAACGAAGAAGTGCTGACCGAGGCCGTGGCGGCGATCGAGGCGGCGGGTTTCAAGCCGGGCCGCGACTTGGCGCTCTCGCTCGACATCGCGGCAACTCAATTGCGCCGCGACGGGCGCTATCACCTGACGCGCGACGGCAAGGTGCTCGACAGCGACGCGATGGTGTGCCTGATGCTCGACTGGATCGGCCACTATCCGATCGCGTCGATCGAAGACCCGCTCGCCGAAGACGATGCCGAAGGCCTCGCGGCGTTCACGAAGGGAGCCGGCAAGCGCGTGCAGATCATCGGCGATGATTTCCTCGTCACCAACGCCGCGCGCGTGAATGACGCGGCGGCGCGCGGCATCTGCAATGCCGTGCTCGTGAAGCCCAACCAGGCCGGCACCTTGACCGAGGCGAAGGCCGCGCTCGATGCCGGCAAGGCCGCACGCTGGGGCACGATCGTTTCCGCGCGCTCGGGCGAGACAGAAGACGTGACGATCGCGCATCTCGCGGTCGGCTGGCGCGCCGGGCAGCTCAAGGTCGGCTCGTTCGCGCGCTCCGAGCGCATGGCGAAATGGAACGAGGTGCTGCGCATCGAGGAATCGCTCGGCCGCGCCGCGCGCTTCGCGGGCCGCAACGCATTGCCGGTGAAGGCATGAGCACCGCAGCCGCCGCCGCGAAACCGCCGACGACCTTCGCCGACCGGCTCAAGGAGGCCGTCGTCACGCCGGTCAAGGCGCTGCGCTGGCGCTACGTGCCGCTTCTGATGGTGTATTTCGCCTACGGCGTCTACGCGACCTTGCCCGCGACGGCGCTGAGCTTCTGGCGACGCCAATCGCTGACGCTGACGCCGGCCGAGCTCGCCGCGATCGCTGTCTGGCTGAGCCTGCCCTGGACGATCAAGATGGTGTTCGGCCAGTTCGTGGACGCTATCCCGATCGCGGGCTCGCGGCGCAAGGGCTATGTCTATCTCGGCGCAACCCTGATCGCTTCGGGTTTCGTGCTGCTTGCCGGCGCGGCCGGACAATGGATCGCGTTCGCGAGCGCCGAAACGCTCTACGTTCTCGCGATGCTGCTCATGACGTTCGGCGTCGTGCTGCAGGACGTCGTCGCCGATGCGATGTCGACGGAAGTCGTCGCGCGATCCGACGAGGCCGGCAATCCGCGGCCGCAGGCCGAGATCAACGCCGAGCTCGCCATGGTCCAGGTGCTCGGCCGCCTTGCGCTGCTGTTCGGCCTGTTCGTCACCGCCGGACTCGGTGGGTATCTCGCGAAGGCGTTGCCCTACGAGCATGTGTTCCTGATCGCGCTCGTCGTGCCCGTGATTTCCGTCGCCGGCGTCGTCCTGGTGCGGCTCGAGACCGGCGAGCCGGGGCCGATCGACTGGCGCGTGCTCGGCGGCGGGCTCGCCTTCGGCGCGGTGGTGGTGGCGCTCGGCGTCTTGAAGGTTCCGTACGGCCAGGAGATCGTCTTCCTGATCTCGATGGCCGTCGTATGCACGCTGCTCGTGATGGTGACGGCGGACATCGACCGCGATACGCGGCTCCAGATCCTTTTCGCCACGATCATCATCTTCGCGTTCCGCGCCACGCCGAGCACCGGCGAGGGCTACACCTGGTTCCAGATGGACGTGCTGAAGTTCGACGAGGAGTTCTTCGGCCACCTCGCGCAGCTTTCGAGCACCTTCGCGATCCTCGGCATGTGGCTGCTTTCGGCCACGATCGCGAGGAAGCCCGTGGCCTGGACGATGCTGTGGCTGACCGTGATCTACACGATCCTGTCGTTCCCCAATCTCGCGCTCTACTACGGCGTCCATGAATGGACGGACCGGGTCTTCGGCTTCGGCGCGCACACCATCGCGCTGATCGACACGGCGACCGAATCGCCGTTCGCGCAGCTCAGCATGATTCCGCTGCTCACCCTGATCGCGATCTACGCGCCGCCCGGCAAGCGCGCGACATGGTTCGCGCTGATGGCCTCGCTGCTCAATCTGGCCCTCACCGCCGGCACGATGCAGACGAAGTACCTCAACCAGATCTTCCATGTCGGCCGCAATCAGTACGACGAGCTCGGCGGCCTGCTGATCACCGTGATCGTGATCAATTTCGTCGTGCCGATCGCCGCGATCGTGCTGTTCGGCGGGCGGATCGCGAAGGGCAAGAGCTAAAACATGGCGCGCACCGCGCCGGCGGCTTGACCGAGATCAACGCCCGCCGCGCCCGGCCGGCCTAGTTTTGCCGCGATTTGGCGGCGCGATTCGCCGCATCGCATCGAGGAGGCCGCCTTGCCCCACAAGCAGATCCTGTTCCGGTCGGCCGCGCGCGAGAAGATTCTGCGCGGCTCGGCCCAGCTCGCCGATGCCGTGCGCGTGACGCTCGGCCCCAAATCGAAATCCGTGCTGATCCAGCGCCGCTGGGGTGCGCCGCTCGTATGCAACGACGGCGTCACGATCGCCAAGGAAGTCGATTTGAAGGACGCCGAGGAGAATCTCGGCGCCCAGATGATGCGTCAGGCCGCCGAGAGGACCGGCGATGTCGTCGGCGATGGGACCAGCACATCGACCGTCCTTGCGTATGCGATGTTCGCGGACGGCGTGCGCAACGTCGTCGCCGGCGCCAGCGCCATCGACCTGAAGCGGGGCCTCGAACGCGGCGCCAAGGCCGCGATCGATGCGTTGAAAGCGATGTCGTGGCCGGTCAAGACGCGCAAGGAGAAGGCGCAGGTGGCCGCGCTTGCCGCGCACAACGATTCCGTCATCGGCGAGCTCGTCGCCGAGGCGATGGAGAAGGTGGGCGGCGAAGGCGTCATCACGGTCGAGGAAGCGAAGACGACCGAGACCGTGCTCGAAGTGGTCGAAGGTATGCAGTTCGACCGCGGCTTCCTCTCGCCCTATTTCATCACCGACCCCGAGAAGATGGAGGCGGTGATGGAGGACGCGGTCGTATTGATCTGCGACCGCAAGATCGCGATTCTCAAAGACATGATCCCTCTTCTCGAGCAGGTGGCCAAGGCGGCGCGGCCGATCCTGGTCGTGGCCGAGGATGTCGAGGGCGAGGCGCTGGCGACCTTGATCGTCAACCAGATCCGCGGCGCGCTCAAAAGCTGCGCGGTGAAGGCACCGGGCTTCGGCGACCGCCGGAAGGCGATGCTGCAGGACATCGCCGTGCTGACCGGCGGCCAGGTGATCGCCGAGGAGCTCGGCGCGAAGCTCGAAGCCGCGACTCTGGCGCAACTCGGCCGCGCGCGCCGTGTCGTGATCGACAAGGACAACACGACGATCATCGGCGGCGCCGGCGCCAAGCCCGCGATCGACGCGCGCATCGGGCAGATCAAGCACGAGATCGAGAAATCGACGAGCGACTACGACAAGGAGAAGCTCCAGGAGCGGCTCGCCAAGCTTTCGGGCGGCGTGGCCGTGATCCGCGCCGGCGCGCCCTCCGAGGCCGAGATGAAGGCCAAGAAGGACGCGCTCGACGACGCGATCAGCGCCACCAAGGCCGCCGTGGCCGAGGGCATCGTGCCCGGCGGCGGGCTCGCATTACTCCGCTGCGTGACCGCCGTCGCCAAGGAAGAAAGCAAGGCCGAAGGCGACGAGCGCACCGGCATCCAGCTCCTGAAGCGCGCGCTCGAAGCGCCGGCGCGGCAGATCGCCGAGAACTCTTCGGTCGATGGCGGCGTCGTCGTCGCGCGCATGCTGGCCGAGAAGGGCAACATTGGCTTCGACGCGGCGAAGAAGGAATATGTCGACCTCGTCGAGGCCGGCATCATCGACCCGACCAAGGTCGTGCGCATCGCGCTGGAGAACGCGGTGTCGGTCGCGAGCGTGCTGCTGCTGACCGAAGCGACGATGACCGAGATCCCCGAGGAGAAGAAGGAGCACGCCGGCGCGCCGCCCGAAATGGCGATGTAGCGCTGTGCATAAGATCGGCCAATCGCATCCGCGAGGGAATCTCATCGCCGCGGAGGCTTGAACCGCCGCCGTCGGGCGGGCCATACCTTGCGCGCAACATTTCGGCTCGCGCGCGATGATCCCCCGCTACACCCGCCCCGACATGGCCCGCATCTGGGAGCCGGCCAACCGCTTCCGCATCTGGTTCGAGA
>CAYZSG010000258.1:0-6777 GCA_964481045.1 uncultured Candidatus Odyssella sp.
ATGATCTCGCCCGCGAACGGCACAGCCGCCAGCGCGGCGATATTGCGCGCGACGAACGGCGATGCGCCCTTCATCGGGACGATGATCGTGCCCGGCGACGCGGCCGGCGCCGGATCGCGGCGCGGGCGGCGCGACAGGGCGGCGGCGGCCAGCGCGAGCAGGAACGCCAGCGCCGCGAGCCACGCGATGGCGGCGCCGCTCATGGCCGCGGACCCCGCCGCCGATCGCGCGCGCCGAAACGCGGACGCGGCACTGATGGTGGCGGGCGCCGGATGCGGCGGGCAATCAGGGCGCGCGCGATGCGCTATGCCCCGGTGGTGGTCGCGCGCGGCGTTTCGCGCGGCGGGGAAATCTCGGACTTGGCCGCGCCCGTCGCCACGACGATGCCGGCGGCCGAGGCGAAAGCGCGCTCGTCGCGGGCCTTGCCGTTGCGCCGTTGCGCGCCCATCACCGCGTCGATCGCGGCGAGCAGCGCCTCGATGTCTTCCGGCCGATGCTCGGAGCACACGCTGAAGCGGATGATGCAGGCGCCGCGCGGCGTGGAAGGCGGCATCAGCAGGTTGGCATAGAACCCGTTCAGCAGCAGCGTCTTCCACAAAGTGTAGCACTCGGCGAGATCGTCGAAGATCATCGGCACGACCGGCGAGTGCGCTTCGATCGTGCTGTATCCGCGCTGGCGCAGCCCGCCGCGCAGGTGATCGACATTGCGCCACAGGCGCGCGCGCTTCTCGTCGGCCAGACGGATCTTGGCCAGCGAGGCGCGGATCGCGGCGACCACAGGCGGCGGCAGCGCCGCCGTGAACATGAACGCCCGTGCCGAATAGCGCAGGCAGAAGAAATCGGGATGATTCGAGGCGGCGAAGCCGCCCATCAGGCCGAAGCTCTTGCTGAACGTGCCGGTGAGAACATCCACTTCGTCGGCAATGCCGAGCTCGTGGACGAGGCCCGCCCCGCCCTTGCCGAACATGCCGATGCTGTGCGCCTCGTCGACCAGGAGGTTGCACCCAAACTCGGACTTGACGCGCACGATCTCGACGAGCGGCGCGGTATCGCCCGCGGCGCTGTAGACGCTCTCGACGACGATGAGGACGCGCGACATGTCCTCGCTGATTTCACCGAGCTGCTTGCGCAGATGCGCGACGTCGTTGTGGCGGAACTTCACCTTGCGCGCGGCGCTCGTCGTCACCGCATCGTAGATGCTGGCGTGCGACTCCTCGTCCATGACGATCACGTCGCCGGGGCCGCAGAGGCCCGCGATCGCGCCGAGATTCGCCTGAAAGCCGGTGGAGAAGATGATGGCCGAGCGCTTGCCGACGAACGACGCGATCTCGCGCTCGAGCTCGTAGTGATCGGGAAGATTGCCGGAGGCCACGCGCGAGGCGGTCGTGCCGACGCCGCTCGCTTCGACCGCGGCAATGGCGGCCCGCTTGACCTCGGGTTCGAAGGTCATGCCGAGGTAGTTGTTCGTTCCGAACAGGATTGTACGCCGACCGCCGATCTCGGCTTCGGTCGGAGAAATGATTCGCTGGACTTGAACCTCGAGCGGATTCGGCCCGTCGATGATCTGCAGCAGCGCAGACCGCCGGCGCGCTAGAGATTCAATTCCCGAAAAGATGGAACGGCGGTCGCCCCCCAACTGCAGCTCCTGTGCTGGCACGGTTGCCCAACCAAGTGCCCCGCCTCCCAGTGCCGGAAAGTTAGGACATTTTAGCTTGCGCGTGCAAGCTGCAATGATCATGCCGGGGTCGCGATGGCATACTGGCGAGCGGAATGAGCAACGTTGTCGTCACCGGAGCAAGCAGCGGGATCGGCGCGGCGCTGGCGCGCCTCTACGCGCGGCAGCATGCCCGTCTGCTGCTCATCGGGCGCGACCAGGAGCGGCTCGCGCGAATCGCCGAAGCCTGCGCGGCCGAGGCGGCGCAGGTGGAAACAGCGAGCGTCGACGTGCGCGAGCGCGCGGCGATGCAATCGGTTATATGCGAATTCGACGCCCGGCATCCGGTCGACGTGGTCGTCGCCAATGCCGGAATCACCAATATTCTCGCGCCCGACGCGCCGGTGGAGCCCGGCGAGGCGGTGGAGCGCGTGATTTCCACGAACCTGCTGGGCGCATTCAATACGCTCGCCCCGGCGGCCGAGCGCATGGCCGCGCGCGGCGCCGGACGCATCGGGCTGGTGGGTTCGATCGCGGGCCTGCGCGGGCTGCCCTATTCTCCGGCGTATTGCGCTTCGAAAGCGGGTTTGAAAACGATGGGCGACGCGATGCGCGCGCAGCTTGGCAAATTCGGCGTCACCGTCACCGTCGCCTCGGTCGGCTTCGTCGAAACGCCGCTCGACGACGGCATCGCGAGCCCCAAGCCGTTTCGGATGTCGCCCGAGCGCGCCGCGGCGCGCATCGCGGCGGCGATCGGCGCCGGTCGCGCGCATGTGGCGTTTCCGCTGCCGCTGGCCGCCGCGGCGCGCGTTCTTGCGCTGTTGCCGCCGCGACTCGGCGATGCGATTCTCCGGCGAATCCGGGTCAGCGCGCGAACGAACGATGACTGACGGGACGCCGGCGAGCGGCGGTGAAAGCCGCGACCTCGACGTGCGCCCGGTGCGCACGGCGCGCGAGCGCGAGATCTTCCTGCGGCTGCCCGAGCGCATTTTCGCCGGTGACCCCGCCTGGGTTCCGCCGATGCTCTACGACGAGCGCTGCAAGCTCACGCCGAAATGCCATCCATTCTACGAGCACGGCCGCGCCGAATTCTGGCTCGCCTGGCGCGGCGGCGAGCCGGTCGGGCGCATCAGCGCGCAGGTAAATCTGCTTACGGCGCGTCCGGGCACTCCACTTATGGTTAATTTCGGCATGTTGGACGCGCCCGACGATGCCGCGGTGTTCGGCGCGCTGCTCGCGGCCGCGCGCGGCTGGGCCAAGGCCCAGGGCGGCGCGACGCTTGAAGGCCCCTACAGCCTCACGCTGAACGAGGAGTTCGGCGTGCTCGTCGAGGGCTTCGAGACGCCGCCCGTCGTCATGATGGCGCACACGCGCCCCTATTATCTCACCCGGCTTGAAGCGCTCGGCTTCGTGAAGGCCAAGGATTTCCATCACTGGGTGATCACGCCCGAGCCCGCGACGCTCGAGAAGATGCGCGGCTTCTTCGGCCGGCTGCGCCTGCCCGAGGGCTGCACGCTGCGGCTTTCCACGGCGCGGTCGCTGCGCCGCGACTTCCATCTCGGCATGGGCGTCTACAACGCCGCCTGGCGCGATCAATGGGGGTTCCAGCCCGTGACGCCGCGCGCGGTGGACGAGCTCGCGAAACGCCTGCGCTTCATTTACGACCCCCGGCTGATGATGCTCGGGGAGCGCGGCGGCGAGACGATCGCGTTCTGCTGCTGCATTCCCGACTACAACGAGGCGATGCGCGACCTCGGCGGCCACATGCTGCCGTTCGGCTGGATGAAGTTCGCCTGGCGCCTCGCCGCGCGCCGCCTCAAGGGCGCGCGCCTGATCCTGATCGGCGTCGATCCGCGCTATCACAAGACGCTGGGCGGCGCCGCGCTGCACATGATCATGGTGTATCGCATGATTGAATACCTGCTGACGCGCGGCTATCGCTCGCTCGAGCTGGCCTGGATGATCGAGGACAACCGCGACATGCTGAAGCTCGCGGCCAGCTTCGACGCGCGGCCGAAGAAGCTCTATCGCGTGCTGCGGCTGCCGCTCGACTGACCGCCCGCGGTTTCGGCGAAGGTCGCGACGCGCGCGTCTGCGCTTGCGCAGAGATCGGCGAAACCCGGCCCCGCGAGGAACGCGAACTCGTGCTCGCGGCAGGCCATCCACGGCGCGCGGCGCTCATCGTCGGCGCAATGGCCTGGATGGCAGACGACGAGATGGCGCGGCCCCATCGCGCGCAGGAAGCGCGGGAAGATGCCCGCGTAAGACGCGGCCTTGTGCACGTCGTAGAAGCCGCTGATGCCGTCGTTGACCGGAATCCCGCGCGCGTGCGCCATGCGGCGGAGCGGGCGGCCCATCGCGGCGGCCGAAAGCGCGGCCGTGAGGCCCTGCCCGCGCCGGCGGATCGCGCCGAACGAGTCCGCACACACGCGCAGCCACGGCCGCCAGGCCGGCGCGCGCGCGGCCAGCGCACCAATCACCGCGCGCGCGATGCCGGGAAACTGGTGCACGTGCTGATGCCCATCGACGAAATCCGGCAAGCGGCCCATCGCATCGGCGAACACGGCGATCTGCCGCTCGATCTCGCGCGCGATGTCGGCGGGCGCGAGCCTGCGCATCAGGGCGGCGGCCATCAGGCCCGCCTGTCCGCGCGGCTTCCCCGTCGGCGCCAGCGAGGAAGCGCCCAAGAGCGGCGGAAACTCGGTGAAGGCGAGGTGGAGCCCGACCTCGACGCGCGCGCCGGCCGCGCGCAACGGCGCGGCGCCCTCGCGCCACGCCGGCGCCGCCACCAGCGCGCTCACCGCGGAGAGCCGGTCCCGTGCGCAAAGATCGAGGATCGCCGCGCTGACCCCCGGCGTCAGGGCGTAATCGTCGGCGCAGAGGATGAAGGGGCGGCTCATGCTCGCTTTCGGCCGCGATGCGCCGGGCGGCCGCGCTAGGCCTCGATCAGGAAGCGCGACGCGTCGTCGTGCTCGTCGTGCACCGCGCTCTGGTATTTCGGGATGACCTCGGACGGCTTGCCCATCTCGCGGATGCGCCCGCGGTCGATCCAGATCAGGCGGTCGCAGAGGTTCTGCAGCTCGCCCACGCTGTGCGAGACCAGCAGGATCGAGCCGGTCTTGCGGAAGTTGCGCAGGAACTCCTTGCACTTGTCCTGGAACGCGGTGTCGCCGACCGAGAGCGACTCGTCGATGACCATCAGCTCGGCATCGACATGCGCGCAGATCGCGAAGGCGAGGCGCATGAACATGCCGGTGGAATAGAGCTTCATCGGCTGGTCGATGAACTGGCCGATCGCGGCGAACTCGGCGATCGAATCGAACCGCTTGATGATGTCGGCGCGCTTCAGGCCGAGCACGACCCCGCCGATGATCACGTTCTCGCGCCCGGTCAGCTCGGTGTCGAAGCCGGTGCCGAGCGAGAGCACCGGCGCCACGCGCCCGTGCACCTCCACCTCGCCGTAGGTGGGCGTCGTGATTCCGCAGATGATCTGCAGCAGCGTGGACTTGCCGGCGCCGTTGCGCCCGATGATGCCGATGCTCTCGCCGCGCCGCGCCTCGAACGTGATGTCGCGCAGCACCCAATAGTCCTTGTAGAACTTCTTGAACCGCCCGAAGACCATCTGTTTGAAGCGGTCGGCATAGTGCGTGTAAAACTGGTACGACTTGCCGATTCCGGCGGCGCGGATCATCAGGTCAGACGACATCGACCAGGATGCTCCGGTAGCGCATGAACACGGCGTGGCCGACCCAGAACACGATGAGCGCCACCAGCCAGGCCTGGCCGTAGAGCCCGAGATCGGGCACGTTGCCGGCGAGCACGAGATTGCGCGTCATCTCGATGTAGATCGCGAGCGGATTGAGGAAGGCGAATTCGCGCAGCGCCGGCGGCACGTCGTTGATGCTGTAGAATACCGGGCTGCCGAAGATCATCAGCGGCATGATCGACGTGATGATGTGGGCCACGTCCTGCGTGAGCGAGCCGAGCGCCGCGAAGAACCAGACGACGCCGAGGAGGAACAGGCAGTAGGGCAGGATCACCAGCGGCACGAGCAGCGCGGTGGCCGGGATCCTGCCCGTCAGCAACAGCTCGAAGACCAGCAGGATGACGAAGCTGATGCTGGCATAGATCAGCGCGCGGCAGAGCGCGATCCAGCCCAGCGTATCGCTCGGGAAAATCGTCCGCTTGAGGAACCAGGCGTTCTCGCGCATCAGATTGGGCGCGCGCGCGAACAGCTCGGTGAAGAGATTGAACGGAATCAGCGCCGCGAAGATGAACAGCGCGTAGTGGCCGACGCCCGCTTCCGCCGCCGAGGACACCTTGAACGGACCGGTGAAGACGACCGTGTAGGCGCCGAGCATGACGATCGGGCTGATGATGGCCCAGATCCAACCCAACGCCGATCCGCGGAAGCGCTGCGCGAATTCGCGCTGCACGATCACGCGGATGAGTTCGCGATGCCGCCAGCCCGTCGCGAACGGCCGGGCCAGCCAATCGAGTGGCGTGCCGCTGGTTTTGGCAGGGAGCATGATCGCCGTGCTGGTGCTCGCGGCCTTGATACGTCACGCGCCCCGGGCGATCAAGGGAGCGGCCGCGCGGCGGCCGCCGCGGCGAAGCTCGCCCTCGAAATACGCGATCGTGCGCTCGAGGCCCTGGCGCAGCGGCACCTTCGGCGCCCAGCCCAACGCGCGCGCGGCGCGGCCGATGTCGGGCTGCCGCCGGCTCGGATCGTCGACCGGACGATCGCCGAACGAAAGCGCGGAGCGGCTTCCGGTCATCGCGACGATCATCTCGGCGAGAGCGCGGATCGAGATCGTCTCGGGATTGCCGAGATTGATGGGCCCCGTCCCCGCCGCATCGCCGCCCATGAAGCGCAGCGCGCCCTCGATGAGATCGTCGACGTAGCAGAACGAGCGCGTCTGGCTGCCGTCGCCGTGGATCGTGATCGGCTCGCCGAGCAGCGCCTGCACGACGAAGTTCGAAACGACCCGACCGTCGTTGGGCAGCATGCGCGGGCCGTAGGTGTTGAAGATGCGCGCGACGCGGATATCGACGCCGTGCTGGCGATGATAGTCGAAGAACAGCGTCTCGGCGCAGCGCTTGCCCTCGTCGTAGCAGGCGCG
>CAYZSG010000259.1:0-6758 GCA_964481045.1 uncultured Candidatus Odyssella sp.
CCTTGTTCTCCATCGCGCCCATGTTGAAATCGCTGACGGCGACGATGTTGAACAGGTCGAGGTCGTATTCGAGGCCGAAGCGCTCTTCGTCCCAGCGCATCGAGCGCTTCAGCGCGTCCATCGCATATTCGGTGCGCGGCACCTTGCCGTGCTCGACGAAGATGCGGAGCTTCACGTCGCGTCCCGAGCGCGTTTTGAACGTGTCCTCGCGGCAGGCAAGGTCGCCGGCCACGAGCGCGAAGAGATAGGACGGCTTCGGGAACGGGTCGTGCCACACCGCGAAATGCCGCCCGCCGCCGAGATCGCCTTCCTCGACGAGATTGCCGTTCGAGAGCAGCACGGGCGCGGCCTTCCTGTCGGCGCGGATCGTCGTGCGGTAGACGGCCATCACGTCGGGCCGGTCGAGGAAATAGGTGATGCGCCGGAAGCCCTCGGCCTCGCATTGCGTGCAATAGACGCCGCTCGAGCGGTAGAGGCCGGAAAGCTTCGTGTTCGCCTCGGGCGCGATCTCGGTCTCGATCGCGAGCGTGAACGCCTCGGGTGGCCGCGCAATCGTCAGGCTCTTCTCGTCGAGCGCATAGTCGCCGGGCCCGAGCCGCTTGCCGTCGATCGCCACCGAAATGAGCTTCAGCTCGTCGCCATCGAGCACCAGCGGCCTGGCGCCCTTCGCCCGGTCGTGCGCGGCCTTCACCGCCAGCGTCGCCTTCACCCGCGTTGCCGCCGGCGCAAGATCGAATTCGAGATCCACCGTCTCGATACGGTAATCGGGCGGCCGATAGTCCTCGCGGCGAATGGCTTTGGGCTGGACGGCGTTCACCGGAACACGTCCTTCCGCCTCCGCACCTCGGCGAACACTTTCACCGGCTCGGCGCCGGCAAGGCCGACGGCGTTGGCGACGCCGGCGGTATCGGCGCGCAGGAACGGGTTGGTGCGCCGCTCCTCGCCCATCGTGCCGGGAACGGTGGCCTCGCCGCGCGCGCGCAGGCGGTCGATCTCGGCGGCGCGCGCCTTCAAAACGTCGTTCGCGGGATCGACGGTGAGCGCGAAGCGGGCGTTGGATTGCGTGTATTCGTGCCCGCAATAGACCTTGGTCGATTCCGGCAACGCGCGCAGGCGCGAGAGGCTCTTCCACATCTGCTCGGGCGTGCCCTCGAACAGCCGCCCGCAGCCCATCAGGAACAGCGTGTCGCCGCAGAAGAGCGCGTCGCTGCCGCCGAAGAAGAACGCGATGTGGCCGCGCGTATGGCCGGGCACGAAGAAGACTTCGCCCTTCTGCTTCCCGAACGTATACGAGTCGCCGTCGCTCACCTCCACGTCGATGCCGGGAATGCGGTCGCGGTCGTGGCTCGGGCCGACGATTTTGGCGCCGGTCGCCTGCTTGATCTCGAGATTGCCGCCGGTGTGGTCCGGGTGATGGTGCGTGTTCAGGATATGCGTGATCGTCCAGCCCTTCCGCTTGGCGGCGGCGAGCACCGGCTCGGCCACCGAGGGATCGACGGCCGCGGTCACGTTCGCGTCTGGCTCGTGCACGAGCCAGACGTAATTGTCCTGGAGGACGGGGACGCGCTCGATCTCGAACCGAGCCATGGCAACCTCGCAATATTGGGATTCCGGCGACGCCGCGAACCTAACATCCTCGACCGGAATTGGTAGAGTGCGGGGCGAAACGCCGCCATGTGGAACGACGTCCTCGATCTGCGCGATTTCTATGCCACCGGCCTCGGGCTCACGGCCCGCCGGCTGCTGCGGCTGAAGCTGCGCGCGCTCTGGCCCAAGGTGGCCGGCGAGCGCGTGCTCGGCTTCGGCTACGCGGTGCCCTATCTGGGCGTCTGGCAGGGCGAGGCCGAGCGCGCGGTCTCGATCATGCCGGCCGAGCAGGGCGTGCTCCATTGGCCGCCCGAGGGCCGCAACGCCACCGCGCTCGCCGAGGAGACGCATTGGCCGCTGCCGGACCGCTCGATGGACCGCGTGCTGCTCGTGCACGCGGTGGAATCGAGCGAGGCGCTGCGCGCGATGCTGCGCGAGGTCTGGCGCGTCCTGGCCGATGGCGGCCGCATGATCGTGATCGTGCCCAACCGGCGCAGCCTCTGGGCGCGGCTCGAGCGCTCGCCGTTCGCGCATGGCCGGCCGTTCTCGGTCGGCCAAATCACGCGCCTCTTGCGCGATTCGATGTTCACGCCGCTGCGCACCGAGTCGGCGCTGATCATGCCGCCGTTCCGCTCGCGGCTCATGCTCGCCTGGGCCCCGGCCTGGGACAAATACGGCTCGAAGTCGCTGCGCTTCCTGGCCGGCGCCATCGTCATCGAGGCCAGCAAGCAAGTGTATGCCGGCCACGCCGTGCCGGCGCGGGCTCAGCGCCGGCGCGTCCTGCCGGTGCCTTCCCTGGCGCGGCCCGCGACGCCGCGCGACGGCGCGCGCCGCGATCCCAGCGACTGAGCGCCCGCGCCCTTCCGGCCAATCTGCGCGATGTGGAACGGCGTGTGCTGGTAGGTCTCGTTGATCCAATTCGAGACGAGCAGGTGCGCATAGGCGCGCCAGGAATTGCGCGGCGTCTTGGCCGGATCGTCGTCGGGGAAATAGTTCTCGGGGATGCGCACGCTGTCGGGCCGCGCCACGCGGTCGCGCTGATACTCGTCGCTGAGCGTGAAGGTGTCGTATTCGAGGTGGTTGAACATGTAGAACGCGCGCGCCCCGCGCTCCTGGATCAGGCAGATGCCGGCCTCGTCCGATTCGGCGAGCACCTCGAGCTCCGCATGCTTCTGGATGTCGCGCGCGCGCACCTCGGTGTAGCGCGAGACCGGCACCGGGAAGCTGTCGGTGAAGCCGCGCAGGATGTCCGTTCCGCGCTTGACGACGCGGTGCTCGAAGATGCCCGAAAGCTTGCGCGGCAGCAGGTATTTCGGAACCTTGTGGCGGTGATAGAGCGCGGCCTGGGCGCCCCAGCAGATGTTGAAGCTGCTGAACACGTTCTTGGCCGCCCAATCGAAGATCGCGCAGAGCTCGGGCCAGTATTTGACCTGCTCGAACTCCATCTCCTCCACCGGCGCGCCGGTGACGATGAGGCCGTCGAACTTCTCTTCCTTCACCTCGTTCCACGGCCGGTAGAACGCCGTCATGTGCTCGCGCGGCGTGTGCGTCGGCGTGTAGGTGGCCGTCGTCAGCAGCGTGAATTCGATCTGCAGCGGCGTGGCGCCGATCAGGCGCGCCAACTGCGTCTCGGTCTTGATCTTCTCCGGCATCAGATTGAGCATCGCGATGCGCAGCGGGCGAATGTCCTGGCGGATCGCGTCGTGCTCGGAAATGATGACGACGCCCTCCTCCTGAAGCGTGCGGCCGGCGGGCAGGTCGTCGGGGATCTTGATCGGCATCGGGGCTCGGGGCGGCGGCCGGATGGAGCGGCCTCGGTTAACAAGGTGCGCGATAGCTAGGCAGCGCCGGGCGCCGCGTCAATGCCGGCGGCGCGCGCGATTCTTCTCCACAGGCGGCGCTAAGCGGCTGATTTCGCGGGAACAGCGGTAAAGCAAGTGTATCCGGCGCGAGCTGGCCGTTAAGCAACTTTCAACCATTCGCCCGCATCGTGCCCACCGTGCCCGGAACCCGCCGCCGCCACGAGCGGGGCCGCGCTGCCGAGGGACGCAATGCAGGATCTCCGCCGCCGATTCCGGCGACGCTTCGCGATCACCGCCACCGCCGTCACGCTCGTGGTAGCGGTGGGCGTCGCGTTCCTGGTCGGCAACACGATCTGGCGGATGCTGCACAACATCGGCGAGCTTCGCGCCACCGAGATCGCGACCGACTTCTACACCGGCGCCATCGAGCAATCCGGCGGCTTCATCGTCGCTGCGCGGACGATGCGCGTCGAGGAGATTCGCGAACACCCGGAATACATACGCCTTGCGAGCCTCGCGAAGTTCCACGTCCGCGGGACGCGCGTCACGCGCCTGTCGATCCACGACGAGAGCGGGCGGACGATCTTCTCGACCACCCCCGCCGAGGTCGGCACCTATCCCGAGAACCGCGCGGAGTTCGAACGGGTGCGCGACGACACGGAGCCCGGCAAGAGCGTGGCGACGCTGTCGCTGTTCACCTCGCAGGCGTCCGAGCGCGACCGCAGCACGTTCCGCAGCATCGTGGCCGTCAAGTACGGCGAGGGTCCGCGGCTCTTCGTGTCGATGGTCAGCGACACGGCCGGCTATCATTCGATCATCCAGAGCAATCTCCTGCTCTCGATCGGCGTCGTCGTCGGCGCGCTGTTCGCGGTGCTCGGCATGCTGATCTTCTATGTCGGGCGCGACCGCGTGCTGCAGGAACAGCAGGCCAGAAACGCCGCGCTCACCGAGAGCGTGCGCCTGGCAGAGGAGGCCAACCGGCTGAAATCGCGCTTCGTGGCCAGCATGGGCCACGAGCTGCGCACGCCGCTCAACGCGATCATCGGGTTCTCCGAGGCGATGAAGCACCGCGTCTTCGGCCCGCTTGGCGCCCCGAAATACGACGAATACGCGTCCACGATCCACGCCAGCGGCCGCCACCTGCTCGCCGTCGTCGACGACATCCTCGACATGGCGCGCATCGAGGGCGGCAAGGCCGTGCTGCACGAATCGGTGTTCTCGCCGCGCGCGGCGCTGTCGAACTGCGCCCAGCTCGTCGCCGCCGAGGCCGAGCGCAACGGCCAGCTCTTTTCCGCCCGCATCGCCGACGGCCTGCCGGCCGTGCGCGGCGACGAGGCGAAGATCAAGCAGATCGTGCTCAACCTGCTGTCGAACGCCGTGCGCTACACGCCGCGCGGCGGCCGCGTCGCCCTCTCGGCCGAGCGCACGATCGACGGCGCGCTGGTCATCACGGTCGCCGACAACGGCATCGGCATTCCCGCCAATGCGCTCGCGCACGTGTTCGAGCCGTTCCGCCAGGTCGATGACGACAAGGTGCGCAAGAAGGGCGGCCTCGGCCTCGGCCTCAACATCGCGAAATCCTTCGCCGAGCTGCACGGGGCCGCGCTGATGCTGGAAAGCGAGCACGGCCGCGGCACCACAGCGCGCCTCGTCATCCCGCCCGAACGCCTCGTCGCCGCGAGCCTGCTGAGTCTGTCGGCGGCGGCTTGAAGCGTATTCCCCGGCGAGGCGGAGCCTCCGTCGCGTAGGGGCTCGCTGCGCGTCCCCTGCCGCCGCGCGTACGATGTTCAAGCACCGGATAAGCGTGGCCGCGTTCTCGCCGCGCTGCACGGTACCGGCGGAGAGTTGGCGCGCGCAGCGCGCCCCTACGACGGCGCGGCGCTGCGCCGCACGATCACCTGCCGCACGAACACCGGCGACGCGATCGCGAGGCCCGCGATCGTCGTCTCGATGCCCGGCGCCACCATCACGATCGCGCCGAGGCCGGCGAGCAGGCATTCCCAGGCCCGCATGCTCACCAGGAAATAGCGCGAGAACGCGGCCGAGAGCAGCACGATGCCGGCGGCGCAGCTCGCCGTGGTCACCACGAAGTCGTACCAGGTGAAGCCCTTGGTCACGATCAGCATGGCCGGCGAATAGACGAACACGAACGGCACCAGCACCTTGCCGAGGCCGAGGCGGAACGCCGTGTTGCCGGTGCGGAACGGGTCGGCGCCGGCCATCGAGGCGCCGGCATAGGCGGCGAGCGCCACCGGCGGCGTGATGTCGGCGAGCACGCCGTAATAGAACACGAAGAAATGCGCCACGATCGGCTCGACGCCGAGCTTCCCGAGAACGGGCGCGGCCACCGTCACCATGATGATGTAGTTGGCGGTGGTGGGAATCCCGCAGCCGAGCAGGATGCAGACGATGCCGGTCAGGATCAGCGTGAAGAACAGCGTGATCGCCGGCAGGCCGAAGATCTCGCCCGGCAGCAGCGGCTGCACGACGGCGGCGACATCGGCGGCATAGGAGGTGATGAGGTCGGTGATGCGAAAGCCGACGCCCGTCAGCGTCACGACACCCACGATGATGCCGACCGTGGCCGCCGCGGCGCCGACCGCGATCGCGTATTTGGCGCCGGTGACGAAGCCTTCGATGAGCTGCGCGAAATGCAGCCGCCGCGCCGCGTGGGGCACGGCCGAAGCCGCCGCTGCGCCGGCGACCAGCGCATAGAACGGAATTTCGGGGTTGCCGAGCTCGACGACGGCAACCGCGGCGACGGTCCACAGCGCGGCGATAACGGGGCGCGCCATGCCGACGACGACGCAGCCGGTGATGCCGTAGAACGCCGCGAGATAGGGGCTGGATCCCGAGAAGATCACGAACAGCAGCAGCGCGAGCGGGAACAGCGTGATCCAGTCGCGGCGGATCACCTCGCGCGCCTTCGGCAGCTCGGCCGCGGTGAGGCCGCGCAGCCCGGTGCGCTTGGCCTCGAAATGCACCTGCATGAACACGCCGAAGAAGTGCATCGCGGCCGGCACGATCGCGGCGAGGATGATCTGCTGATACGGCTTGTTGAGATACTCGATCATCAGGAACGCGGCGGCGCCCATGATCGGCGGCGTGATCTGCCCGCCGGTGGAGGCCGTGGATTCCACCGCCGCCGCGAAATGGCGCGGATAGCCGAGCCGGATCATCGCCGGGATCGTGAGCGAGCCCACCGTCACCGTGTTGGCGATCGACGAGCCCGAGATCATGCCGAACAGGCCCGAGCCGAAGATCGAAACCTTGGCCGGCCCGCCCGCATAGCGCCCGGCGACGCAGGACGCGAGGTCGATGAACAGGCGCCCGAGCCCGATGCGCGTCGCCAGCACGCCGAACAGCACG
>CAYZSG010000260.1:0-6727 GCA_964481045.1 uncultured Candidatus Odyssella sp.
TCACCCGCCGCCGGTGCGCGCGAATTCCTCGAACGAGAGCTTGCCGTCGCGGTTCGTGTCGGCGGCGCGGAAGATCTTGCGGCCGGCGGGAACCGTCGCGCGAGACGGGTCCGCCGCTCTACAGGTGCGCGCCGGTGAAGAAACCGATCGCCGCGCCGAGGGCGCTCCCGATCATGAACGACGAGACATAGCCGCCGCGTGAGCGCTGACGCCCCGCGACGCTGCCCGCCTCGGTGGAACCGTTCGCGCCCGAAGCGGCGCCCAATCCCTCGAACCGTCCCTTCAGCGCTTCGTGCAGGCTGCCGAGGCGCTTGGGTTGGTCGGCGATGGCTTCGGTCGGAAGATTCGCGCCGAGCGCCGCGGCGAACTCCGCCGTCATCGCGGAAATGGACCGCGCGAAGCGCGAGTCGGGATTGAACAGAATGGCCGGCGTCCGGCAGATCGCCGCTTTGTTGACGTCGCGATCGAAGGCGATGTGCGTCGGCAGCACGCGATCGCCGTGTGTGCCGGCGATGTCGGCCGCGATTGCGCGCGACACGGGCGATTGGTCCATCATCGAGAGGCAGACGCGATAGTCGCGCAGGTCCGGGTTGAGCCCCTGGCGGACGGATTCGACGATGCCGAGCGTGCGTTTCATCCCCTCCATCGCGAACGGGCTGGGCGTCACGGGCAGCAGCAGCAGGCTGGCGGCGTTCAGCGCGTTGGCGGTGAGCCGGCCGAGCGAGGGCGGGCAATCGATGATGACGAAATCGACCCCTCCGCGCGGGAAGCCGTTGTCCCTGAGCTCGGTCTGGTAGGCGCCGGCGCGATCGTCGCCGGCATCGACGAGCGACAGGCGCGGCGACGAGGCGATCACCGAGAGATTGGGGATCTCCGTCTCGAGCGCGGCATCCTCGGCGCCGCAGCGCTGCGCGAGCACGTCGTAGACGGTCAGCTTGGGGTAATCGCCGTGCCAGAGCTGCCGCGTGCCATCGCTCTGGAAATCCATGTCGATGAACACGGTCTTGCAGTTCAGGCTGGCGAGCGCCACCGAAAGGTTGACCGCGATCGTCGTCTTGCCGACGCCGCCCTTCTGATTGAAGACAGCCGCAACTTTCATCGTCGCCTCCGGTCACGCGCGTGCCCGCCCCGCATTCGCCGGGGCACAGCACGGGATGCGACATGGTAAAGAGCAGTCGTTTACGCAAGCTTAAGCATCTTCTCGCGCCGCGGTCCGGAATGCAGGGACGCGCCGACGAGGCGCAGCAGGCGCGAGAGCTCGTCATAGGCGCGGCTCTGCGTGCGCTTGATGGTTCCGCCGCTGTCCTTGGTCACCTGCGCGGTCACGTTGCGCGCGAGGTCGTAGGTGAACTCGATCTTTTCCCCGGCCTGGTTGGTGACGGCGGTGAGCCGCCGCGCGTCGTCGTAGGTGTAGGTGAGGAACGAGCCGTCGGGCAGCGTCACCTTGGTCACGTCGCCGGCGGGGCTGTATTCGATCATGGTCACAGCGTCGCCGGCGCCGTGGCGGACGGAAGATTTGGTCAGCCAGCCGCGCGCGTTGTATTCGAGGTCGGTGACGACGCCGTTCTGGTCGGTGATGCTGAGCGGCCGCCCCATCCCGTCGTGCGACGTGATGTTGATCTGGTGCCCGACCGCGTTCGTGATCCGCGAGAGGTAGCCGGCGGCGGTGTAGAGGTACGACGTGACGTCGCTGACGCCGGTGCGCGGGCCGTCGATGCTCGTGAGCTGCTTGACGCCCGATGTCGTCGTGTAGGTGAACGTCCACACCCGCGCCTGGCCGTTCGTGCTGTAGGGCACGGAATGCGAGGTGGTGTCGGTCTCGGTGATCGTGAGAACGAGGCCGGCGGTGTCGTAGGTGAAGGCCGTGTTCTTGCGCGGCGCCGAGATCAGGGTCGGCACGCGCTTCGGGATGTCCCACGCGGTCGTGATCGTGCGCGCCTGCGCCGTGCCGAAGGCCTCGGTACGTGATCGAAATTGCGGACGGCCTACGTGAAGACGTTGCTGGCGTCGGACTTGGCGCGGTTGCGGATCTGGCGGATCAAATCCGCTTCGTCCTCGATTACCCTCGATAAGCAGTCGAGATCGCGCTCCTGTCGCTCTAACTCTCTCTGAAGGGTGGGGTAGGAGAGCACGCGCTTCTCGTCACGACGCATCTCTGTGTCGAGGTTGTGTTGTCGAACCACGAATTGATCGACCGCTTCGTAGGCGCGGCGGGCGGCCCATGCAGCCTCCTGCGAGTCGCCGGTTTGACAAAACGACAACGCATAAGCCAACGCCGATGCAGCGTCCTCCGCATAGGCTTGCTCGGGCATCCATGGCCCGCGATCTTCGCCCGGTATTAGGGCCATGCAGACTTCGATTGCCGATTGAAAATCGCAAGAGGCATTCGCGCCGCGTTCACAAATACGCCAAAGCTCGTCCAGCATGAATCTCAGTTTTGCCGCATCGCCCCACCCGCTTCGCGCGGCGTAGTTTGCATAGGCGGGCAACAGCCGTTCGGCACAGGCCGTGGCGAATGCGACGCGACGCAGTGTCGAAACTGCGCCTAGGCGTTGGACCAACATACTTTCGTCGAATGATCGCATGGAGCTTAATTCGCCTATCGACCAGGCCAGGTCACAGTCCGAGGGCTTGTCAGAACGCCACCAGTCGATTGGATGAAATACGCGCACTGGGGACAGATAGCGCGCGTCACCGCCATCGCTTGGGGAGACTGGCTAAGCGCGCGCGCCGCCGCAAGCGCAGTAATTTCCGCATGCGCGCCTGGCACCATCGCTCCAGTTTCAGAGACGCTTAGTATGCGAAGCTGCGCAGGAGTGAGATCGCGACCGCCGCTCGCAACAATTCTCCCAGCGCTGGTCTGAAATCGGCAGAAATCGGGGTCGAAATCGGGGTCAGCGAAATCGGGGTCAGAGTTGAATTTCGCGCCCTCGCGGCGACGCATCATAGCAGCTTCATCTGCCGTACGTCGCCGCCTTGCTTCGCCGGCCGGCCCGCCGCGCCGGGCGTCACGCGGCGGCCGAGCTCCTTGGCGAGGCGTCGCTTGAAGCGCTCGCCGCCGAGCGGCCAGCCGCCGTTCGTGGCGCGGCGCAGCGCAACGACGAATTCGGGATCGAGCGCGGCGCGGAACAACGCGCGATAGTCGCGCCGGCGCCCGGCCGGCGTGGCGCCGAGCGCGCGATAGAGCGCGTGCTCGGTGAGCAGCGGATCGGCGGCGCCCTCGGCATTGGCCGCGTGGCTGGACCAGCGATAATCGCCCGGCCGGGCGACCATGCCCGCGCGCACCGGATTGAGCTCGATGTAGCGCATGCACGCGAGGAAATGCGCCTCGCCCTCGATCGCCGCCGCGCGATAGCGGCCTTCCCACAAGGTGCCGGTGCGCCGCTCGGCGGCGTTGACGTGGCGGACGTAGCGCCGCCCGAGCGATTGCAGCGTGCGCGCGGCGCCCTCCGCCCGCGCCGGCGTCGCCAGCAGGTGGACGTGGTTGGTCATCAGCACATAGGCGTGGATGGCGAGGCCGTATTCGCGCGCGGCCTCGGCGAGCCAGTGGCGGTAGAGAGCGTAGTCGTCCGCGCGGAAGAAGATGCGCTGGCGGTCGTTGCCGCGCTGGATGATGTGCAGCGGCTGATCGGGAAGGAACAGGCGGCCGAGGCGCGGCATGGTTGCGGAGGTTATCCGAGCACTCGGAATAATTCAACTCTGACCCCGATTACCGAACGCCGACGCAGGCGCCGAAGCGCCGAGGAGGAGTGCGGCAAGGTATGAGGATAGTCTGAGCGAACACCGCAATGACGGAGTGAGTATCAAGAGTCTTTTTCTTTCCTACCCCGTTGTTGAAGGGCCTCATGAAAAGCGTCGTCGCTCGAACGAAGATCGGCCCATGTTTCACTGAAATGGACAAACTCTTTCGCGCGATTGAGCTCGAATCCACATTGTTCACGCAGGAACTTTATCGTGTCGATCTTCGTCAGCCCATACTGCCGTAAGGCCGCTAGGAGCTGCTCGCCGTTCATTGTGCGAAGTAACTCACTGTCACTTCGAATTTCGATAATCACCTTTGCCCGTGGCATTTTACTGTCCGTCTAACGTCCTGTTCGAATCGTAAAGTCGACCACTCGACCTGGTGTAGCTCCCGAATAGCGCGTGCCGGTTATTCTAACGAACTGGAATCCTTCCGATCGCGCCATTGCGGCAAGCTCGCGGCGTAACGCGTTTATCGCACCTGCGCCGAGGTTCAACCGCCCGCCCGCTGCTGGATAGATCGCGATGTCCCTCAGGTGGAGGGTAGTACGTCGTATCGTCGTGTCTGCGAGCATGCGTACTTCGGCGCCTCCTGTGCGCAAAGTTATGTCCGTAAGCCTACCATGCACAAAATTTGCAGGCCCACCGCGTGTGCCAATGAAGAGGCGGCCGAGTGCGCTACCAAATCCGGTACCCCCACCCAAACCTTGTCCACCCAGGCCAGAACCTGCAGCCCCCAAGCCGCGTCCCGCCCCACCAAGGGCTCTAATTCCCAACCCTATCAAGCGCGGGCCAACGCCAAGGACTGCGCCCAGCCCGAAAGCTGTAAGCCCCTGAGTGAATGTGTATGGCTGGCAGGGGTTGGCGATCCTGTGGACGGCAGCATCGATGGTAAGGCTAATGGTTCCCAACAACAACGCTGGGCCGAAAAATGCTTTCTCGCCACTTGGATCGACCAGGTTTTGCGGATTGGCGCCCGCATAGGCAAACTTGTTCCTCCCGCCCCGCGTCCCGATCGGATCGCTGCTGAGATACCGCGCGAGCGTCGGATCGTAATCGCGCATGTAGTTGTAGAAATAGCCGGCTGCGGGATCGGCCCACTGCCCGGGGAAGCGGAGCGGGTTCTGCACTGTGCCGGCGATGGCGTGGGTGCGGCCGTAAGGCGTGAATTGCCCATCCCAGACTATTGTCTGGCCCGCGTCGGTGATCTTCTGGACGCGCTCGAGATGGTCGGCATGGACGAAGTAGGGCGTGGGTGAGCCGGCGGGTCCGACGACGAGGCCGAGCGGCTTGTCGCCGAGCCAGAGGTATTCGCGCACGAGCACGCCGGTGCCGTCGCTTTCCGCGATCAGCCGTCCGTCCTGGTCGTAGTGGAAGTGCGTCGTGATGGCGCCTTCCACGCGTGAGACGCGCTCGCCGAACGCATTGTGCTTGTAGCTGACCGCCGTGGCACCGGCGCCGGCCACGGTGATCGTTTGCGGCCTTGCATCGGCGCCGATGGTGATCGTGACCGTGTTGCCCGCGCCCCGGTCGTCGAGCGTGATGTCGCCGGCGGCGTTGGTCGTGAACGTGCGGGTGGGCTGGCCGGTCACCGCGGCGGATTGCAGCCGGTTGTCGGTAGTGCCGTAGGTGAACGTCTCTGAGGGGCCGCCCGAGAGGTTGCGCGTGAGTCGGTTGTCGGCCGCGTCGTAGCTGTAGGTGATCGAGCCGTAGGCGCCAGTCGCCGCCGTGAGGCGCTGTAGGTCGTCGAGCGTGAAGCTCTGGTTGCGGCCGGAGGCGAGGTTATCCGTGATGCTCGTGACGTTGTCGGCGAGGTTGTAGCCGTAGGAGAGGTTCTGGATCGTGGTTCCGCCCTGCGCGGTCACGAGGCCGGTGAGGCGGTAATCCTGGTCCCAGGTAAACGTCGCCGCCAGCGCGTTGCCGTGGATGAGGCTGGCAATCGGCCCGAACGGCATGTAGGCGATCGAGGTGGCGACGTTGACCGGGGAGGCGACCGCGTTGTCCTTCGTGGTGACGCTCGTGACGCGCCCGAGCGCGTCGCGCACATAGGTGAGGATGCGGCCCGAGGGGTACACCATGCCGATCAAATTGTCGGCGAGGTCGTAGCTGTACTCGGTGGTGTAGAGCGTGCCGCCGATTGTCCGGTCTTCCCGGATCACGTTGCCGCGGTGGTCGTATTTGAGGGCGCTCTGGCCGCTGACATCGGTGACCGAGGTGAGCCGCCCGATGCCGTAATTGCCGCCCGCCGTGCTGTCGTAGGCGTAGGTGATGTTGAACGCGGCGGCGCCCGAGAAGGTGGTGGCGGTGATGCGGTTGAGCGCGTCGTAGCTCGACGTGCTCACCTGGCCGCGCGCGTCGGTCTTCTGCGTGATGTTCCCGGCGGTGTCGCGCACATACACGATCGTGCCGCCGTCCGGGCTGGCCTCCTGGATCGGCTCGCCGAAGCCGTTGTAGACGTAGGTGGTGGTGACGTTGCGCTCATCCGCCTCGCTGGTGACGTTGCTCTGCGGGTCGTAGCCGGTGGTGCGCACGCCCATCAGCGGGTTGGTGGCCGTGATGAGCCGGTTGAGCGCATCGAAGCCGAAGCCCGTCGTCTTGTTCAGCGGGTCGGTCAGCGAGACGAGATTGCTGTTGTTGTCGTAGCCGAGCGTCGTCGTCTGCGTGGCGGCGCCGACGAGGCGCAGCAGGCGCGAGAGCTCGTCATAGGCCCGGCTCTGCGTGCGCTTGATCGTGCCGCCGCTGTCTTTCGTCACCTGCGCGGTCACGTTGCGCGCGAGGTCGTAGGCGAACTCGATCTTCTCGCCGGCCTGGTTGATAATGACCGTGAGCCGCCGCGCGTCGTCGTAGGTGTAGGTCAAGAACGAGCCGTCGGGGAGCGTCACCTTGGTCACGTCGCCGGCCGGGCTGTATTCGATGAGCGTGACCGCGTCGCCGCTGCCGTGGCGGACGGAAGACTTCGTCAGCCACCCGCGCGCGTTGTATTCGA
>CAYZSG010000261.1:0-6690 GCA_964481045.1 uncultured Candidatus Odyssella sp.
ATGGTCCGGGCAACTTCCCGTTCCAGATTCGCCAGAAGCCCGGCCCGCGCAACGCGCTAGGGACGGTCGTGTTCATGTTCCCGAACCCGCACAACGTGTTCATCCACGACACGCCCATCCGCTCGATCTTCAGCCTCGAGGACCGCTACTTCAGCCATGGCTGCGTGCGCGTGCAGAACCCGTGGAAGCTCGCGATCTTCCTGCTGAAGGATCAGGACAACGGGCAGTGGACCGAAGACAAGATCCGGAAGGTGGTCGAGACGCGCGATCAGACGCGGATCAACCTGAAGCAGCCGATCGCCGTCCACATCACTTATCTCACCTCGTGGGCCGAGCCGGACGGCATGGTCCATTTCCGGAAGGACGCCTACAAGCGCGACGCCACGCTGCGTGTCGCGATGAACAAGGTGGCCTACGCCGGCGCGCGCTGAGGCCGCCCGCGCCGCTTGATCTGGCGCAAGGCAGACCCGCACGTATCGTGAGCGGAATAAAGCCGGCGGCCGTGAGGCCGCCGGCTTTCGTTTTGCGGCAATGGATCATTCGATGAAACGTGCATGGAAGCGTTGGGCGGCGTTAGTGTGCCTCGCACTGACGGGCGCTGCCGCCGGCGGCAGTGCCGCGGCGCTGACTCCCGATACGCTGCGAGAGCATGTGGCGCGCGGCACGGCTTCGCCGGCCGCCGAGGCCGTTCGCGCGTTCTACGCGCGCCGCGACCATCGTCCGCTCTGGTATTCCGACGAGCGGCCGTCGCGTCAGGCCGTGGCGATACTCGCTGCGCTGGCGCGGGCCGAAGAGCACGGGCTCGATCCCGCACTCTACGGCATGCCGCAGCTCGAACAGCGCGTGCGCGGCGCTTCCGGCGTGGCGCAGGGCGAGGCCGAGCTGGCTCTCACCCGCGCCTATCTCGCGTACGCGGCCGATATCGCGTCGGGCGTCATCGATCATCCGCGTCAGGTGGGACGCATGTTCCGCGACGCGAAGCGCACGCCGCCCGAGCAACTGCTCGACGGCATCGCGGCGGCGCCGGACGCCGCGAAGTATCTCGCGGCGCTACCGCCCGATACGCGGCGCTACGATGCGCTCAAATCCGCGCTGGCGCGCTATCGCGTGATCGAGCGCAATGGCGGCTGGGCCCGCATCGCGGCGGGGCCGCCGCTGAAACCCGGCATGCGCGGCCCGCGCGTGGGCGAGATCAAGCGCCGCCTAATCGTCACCGGCGAATTGCGGGCACCCGGCGATGCCGAGGCCTATGACGACGCGCTGGCGGCGGCGGTGAAGGCGTTCCAGCATCGCCACGGCCTCGCCGAGGACGGCAATGCCGGGCTTGACACGATCGCGGCCATGAACGTGCCGGTCGCGACGCGCATCGAGCAGATCCTCATCAATCTCGAGCGCCGCCGCTGGCTCGCGGGCCATCTTGGCCCGCGCTACATCTATATCAACATCGCCGACAACGACCTCAAGGTCGTCGAGAACGATCACACGATTCACGTGGCGCGCATCATCGTTGGCCAGCCGTACCAGCAGACGCCTGTGTTCAGCGCGATGATGACGCAGATCGAGATCAATCCCTACTGGAACGTGCCGCGCAGCATCGCGGTCAACGAGATGCTGCCGATCATCCGGCGCAACCCGGGCTATCTCGCGGCGAACGGATACACGCTGCTCACGCGCAGCGGCGACAACGCGAGCGCCGTCAATCCGCGCAGCGTCGACTGGGCGGCTGTCGGACGCGGGAACTTCCCGTACTACATCCGCCAGTTTCCCGGCGCCAACAATGCGCTTGGCTCGCTGCTGTTCCGCCTGCCCAATCCGCACAACGTGTATCTGCACGACACGCCGGCGAAGCGCCTGTTCGACCGCGACGCGCGTTTCTTCAGCCACGGCTGCATGCGCGTCGACGATCCGATGAAGCTGGCGCTGCTTCTGCTCGGCGGCCAGGAAGGCTGGACCGAAGCGCGCATCAACGCTGTGATCGCGACGCGCACATTGCGCGTGGTGCCGCTGCAGCGGCCGATCCCGGTGCACGTCACGTATCTCACCGCGTGGGCGGAGCGCGATGGCACCGTGCATTTCCGCCGCGACGCTTACAATCGCGACGGCGCCGTCGTCGTCGCGTATCGCGCCGCCACACGCGCGCGTTAGCGAGCGGAGTGTGAATGCGCGCTGATCGGTTATTCTAAATTCTTCGTTGCATCATCGCGCTTTCCCATAACGGCAAGCGCGGATTTTTTCTTGCCACAATCGATTGCGCCTGTATCATCGCCTCACGTTGCGGCCAGGGGACGCGGCTGCTTCTTTTTTGATTGACGTGGGGAAGTGATGAATTGGGACACGATGAGCCCGCGGCGGGTCAGCCGTCGGGGGCTATTGATCGGGGCGGGGGCCGCGGGCGCGGCGATCATGACGGCGGGGACGGCTGCGGCGGTTTCGCCGCGCCGCAGGGACGGTGCGCGCTGGCTGGCATTCGAGAGCGCGTGGACCGGCGAGAAACTGAAGCTCACGTACTACGAGAACGGCCGTTACGTCGAAGGCGCGTTGCACGCGCTCGACAGGCTGATGCGCGATCCGCGCGACAACACCGTGGTCCAGATGGACCCGCGTCTCTACGATCTCCTCTTCGATCTGAGTCGGCTGATGGACAGCGCGAACCCGTTCACGCTGATCTCGGGCTACCGCTCGCCCGCCACCAACGCGATGCTCGCGGCGCGCAGTCGCGCGGTCGCCAAGAACTCGTTCCATCTCCGCGGCTGGGCGGCGGATGTGCGCCTGCAGGGCCGCGATCTCCGGCAGCTCGCGCTCGGCGCGATATCGCTGCATCGCGGCGGCGTCGGCATGTACAGCCGCAAGTCGAACTTCATCCACGTCGACACCGGCCCGGTGCGCCGCTGGAACATCTGACCGGCTGCGAGGGAGTGAACGAAAAAAAGGCGCGCCCCTAGCGGGCGCGCCATTTTCGTCTCTGCGTTGGGCGGCGTAGCCTAACAGACGTAGCGCCCTGGAACCCAGTAGCCCCAGCGATTATAGAACCCGCCGCGATAGCACGACGCGGACGGACGGTAGCCCGGCGGCGGGCTGGTCGGCACCGGCGAATATGCGGGCGGCGCCGAATAGGACGGCGGCGGAGGCAGGGCGGCACCCGGCGTGCTGTAAGAAATGCTCGAGCGATAGCCCAGGAAGCTGCTCTCGGCGCTGTAGCTGCAGCCGCCCAGCGTGACGGCCGCGGCGAGGGCCGCGAGCGTTGCGATGCGTTTCACGTGAGTCTCCCCTGATGGCGAATTGGTCCGACTCCGATACGGACCGTCAGGGACGCCTATCCCTCTTCCGCGGCGGTGAAGCCCTTCCGGAGCACGTGCTTCTGGATCTTGCCCGCAGCCGTGCGCGGGTAGTCTGCGACGATCGCGATGTGCTTCGGCACTTTGTAGCCGGCGAGCACCTTGCGGCAGAACTCACGCAGTTCTTCGCCGCCAAGCGTAGCACCTGGTTTTGGAAGCACGAATGCGGCACCGACTTCGCCCCATTTCGCATCGGGCACGCCGACGACGGCGACCTCGAGCACGGCCGGGTGCGTGTAGATCGCGCGCTCGACCTCGGCGGGATAGACGTTCTCGCCGCCCGAGATGAACATGTCCTTGATCCGGTCGACGATGAAGTAGTAGCCGTCCACGTCTCGCTTCGCGACGTCGCCGGTCTTGAGCCAGCCGCCGGGCAGGAAGGCCGAGCGCGTGGCGGCCTCGTTGTTAAAGTAGCCCGGCGTCACGTTGGGCCCGCGAATCAGGAGTTCGCCGGCCTCGTCGGTGCCGAGGTCGCGGCCATCGGCATCGACGACGCGGACTTCGGAAAGCATCTGGGGCTTGCCGACCGAACCGATCTTGGATTCGGCGTGCGCGGTGTCCACCAGGAACACGGTTGGCCCGGTTTCGGTCATGCCCATGCCGTTGCACACCTTGATCCCGCGCGTGGCGAAGCGGCGGATCAGTCCCAGCGGCAGCGGCGCGCCGCCGCAGGCCCAATGGCGGACCGCCGAGAAATCGAGCCGCTCGAACTCCGGATGCAGCGCCAAGGCCTGATAGATCGCCGGCACGCCGAAGAACTTCGTGCACTTGCCGGCAATCAGCGCATCGATGACCTGGCCCACCTCGAATTTCTTGAGGATGTGGCTCGTGCCGCCGGCGATCAGCATCGGCAGCGCATAGAGATTGATGCCGGCGGTGTGGAACAGGGGCAGGAAGTTGATCGTCGTGTCGCCGGCGACGAGATCGATCGCCTGGCCGATGTTCACGGTGTTGGCGAACGCCATGCCGATGGTCTGGATCACGGCCTTCGGCAGCCCGGTCGTGCCCGATGTGTAGAGGAGGTACCAGACGCGATCCGCCGGCCACGCGGTGTCGAACCGCGCGGCCGGCGCGCTTGCGATTTCGCGCTCGTAGTCGCGCCGGCTCAGCGATGGAATGCTGAGCGTCCGCGATAGCTCGCCCATGACATTCTCGTGCTCGGCATCGGCGAGCAAGAGCTTGGGGCGGCAGTCTTTGACGATCGGTATCAGCTCGGGAACCGGCTGCCGCCAGTTGAGTGGCACGAGGATCGCCTCGATGCGCGCGCAAGCGAGCAGGATCTCGAAGAACGCGATGTCGTTATGTGAGAGAATCGCGATTCGGTCGCCCGTCGCGGCGCCGCGGGCACGCAGGAGGGAGGCGCAGCGCGCGACGCGGTCGTCGAACGCAGCGAATGTGCGGCGCGCTCCGCCTTCGATCTCGGCGAACGCGATCTGGTCCGGCGAGAGCGCGGCGCGCTTGGCGGCAAAGTCGAAGACTGTCTGCAATGGAGCCTCTCGGCTCTACTTTGCGAGACCGTGGGCGATCATGTCCATGGCCGCGTCGACGATGGGATCGAGCGGGGCCTTGTTGTCCATCAGCGCGAAACGCTGGCCGAGATAGACGGCGAGGCCCATCAGCGACCAGGCGCGTACCTCGCCGTTGCCGGGCCGGATCTCGCCGCGCCTCTCGGCGGCGGCGAGCGCGGCGCGGTAGGCGCGCGCGAAATCGGTGTAGTACTTGCGATAGGCGCGTACGTCGACGAACTGCGATACTTCGACGACGCGATAGTGGTCGGGGTTGCGCCGGATGAATTCGAGGAACGCCTTCAAGCCGCGGCGCTCGGCGTCGATGCGGTTACGGGCGCCGGCCGTACGCTCTGTCAGGTGCCGGCGCAGCGTGCGGCCCATGTGGAGCACGAGTTCGCGCAGAACGTCTTCCTTGCTGCGGAAGTAGATGTAGAACGTGCCCTGGCCGACACCGGCCTCGGCCGTGATCGAGCTGACCGACGTGTCCGCGAAGCCGCGGCGCCCGATTTCGCGCCGCGCGGCATCGAGCAGCTTCTTGCGCGTGATCTCGCCGCGCCCGGTCTTCGGGAGCGGCAGCAGCCGCTTCCGGCCGCTCATGGGGAAGATGATCCGATCGTCATGCTCAAACCCGCTTATCCCGATCCCGCCGATACGACGACGCGCGTTTCGTTCCGGCTTGACGGGTTCAGAGGCCCAAAGCTATGCTCACATGAAACCTGAATCAACTGTCATGTTCGGCGTGGCCGGACGGACGAAAAGCGGGAAGGGAGCAAAGGAGGAAACATGCAGCGCACGATGAAGGCTTTCCTGACGATTGCGGCCGCGGCCGTTTTCGCGGGCACCGCGGCGGCGCAGGAGGACATCCGCATCGCCGTCATCTACGGCAAGACCGGTCCGTTCGAGGCCTATGCGAAGCAGACCGAGGCCGGTTTCATGATGGGCCTCGAATACGCGACCGGCGGCAAGATGGAGATCGGCGGGCGCAAGATCAAAGTCACGTTCAAGGACGATCAGTTGAAGCCCGATATCGCCAAGTCGCTGCTCGAGCAGGCCTATGGCGACGAGAAGGCGCATATCGCGGTGGGGCCGACCTCGTCGGGCGCCGCGCTGGCGATGCTGCCGGTGGCGGCGGAGTACAAGCGCGTGCTGCTGGTCGAGCCGGCCGTGGCCGACAACATCACCGGCGACAAGTGGAACCGCTACGTGTTCCGCACCGCGCGCAACTCCACGCAGGACGCGATCTCCAACGCGCTCGCGCTGTGCGGGCCCGATACCTCGATCGCGACGCTGGCGCAGGACTATGCGTTCGGCAAGGACGGCGTCGCCGCGTTCGACGAGGCGCTCAAGAAGGCGAATTGCGGCGCCGCGATCGTGCACAAGGAGTTCGCGCCGGTGAACGCCACGGACTTCACGGCACCCGCCCAGCGCATGTTCGACGCGCTCAAGGACAAGAAGGGGCGGAAGTTCATCGCGATCTACTGGGCGGGCCCGAATCCGCTCGCCAAGATCGCCGACCTGAAACCCGAGCGATTCGGCATCGCATTGGCGCCGGGCGGCAACATCCTGCCCGTGATGAAAACCTACAAGCCGTATCCGGGCATGGAAGGCGGCATCTACTATTATTACGCGTTCCCGAAGAACAAGGTGAACGACTGGTTCGTCGCCGAGCACCGCAAGCGCTTCAACAACACGCCGCCCGACTTCTTCACGGCCGGCGGCATGAGCGCGGCGATGGCGGTCGTGGCGGCAATCCAGAAAGCCGGCGGCACGGACACCGAAAAGCTGATCGCTGCGATGGAAGGCCTCGACTTCGAATCGGCGGTCGAACGGCTGGCGTCGAAGGCCGG
>CAYZSG010000262.1:0-245 GCA_964481045.1 uncultured Candidatus Odyssella sp.
AGAACACCAACATGGCGCTGCGCTACGCCAAATACGGCTACATCCTCGAGAATGGCCGCGTCGTCATGGACGGCGAAGCGAAGACGCTGCGCGAGAACGAAGACGTGAAGGAATTCTACCTCGGCCTCTCGACGTCGGGCCGCAAGAGCTACCGCGACGTGAAGCACTACAAGCGCCGGAAGCGGTGGCTGGCGTAGGCGGCAATCTCACTGCCCGATTTCCCTGAGCGCAACACCACATCCGAT
>CAYZSG010000262.1:255-6690 GCA_964481045.1 uncultured Candidatus Odyssella sp.
CGTCCCGGGCGCGGCGCAGCATGGGGCGCCCTTGCGCGCCATGGTGCGCTGCTGACCCGGGACCCAACCTCGGCGCCGACACGGCGGCGATGCCGCATTGCGGCGAGGGCTCGTTTGGGTCCCGGGTCTGCGCAGCAACACGCGCAAGGGCGCGTGCTGCAGCGCGCCCGGGACGACAACGAAGATTGTGCTTGGGACGACGGCCGCCGCTCAAATCTTCCGGCTGTCATACGCCCAATGCAGCAGCGCCTGGCGCTGCCGGCGGTGGCAGTTGAAATCGTGCGGCTCGCAGTTTTTCTTCACCTGCGCCACGTGGCGGCGGATCGCTTTCCAGCGCTTGATCTGGCGGCGGTCTTCGTGCGGCAGGCGCCGGCCCATCCAGTAGCGGCAATACCACTGGAACCAGCCGCGCGGATCGTCGGGGTGGATCCAGCCATTCGCGCGCCACACCGATAGCGGCTGGCTCGCGTCGACGCCGAAATAGTTGAGCTTGGGATCGCGCCTGCCCTCCGCGAGCTTCGCGCGGCGGAACCAGGCGGCGGGGAATTCCGCGCGGCAATCGGTCATGTATTTCCCCGCGAAGACGCCGAGCGCCAGCATCTCGGCCGGCGCGAGATCGGGCATGAACTCCGGATCGAAGCCGCGCCCCGGCGCCGCCACGCGCACGTAGCGGTAGCCCTTCTGCATCCTGTCGTTGACGGTCACGGTGCGCGGCTCGGCCATCGCGGCGATCTCCTTCGGGCGAATTCGCGGCGACGAACCTACGCCGGCGGCCTGTGCGCGGATGATCGGGACCGCCGCGCGTTTCGCCGCAGTCCGAAGAGCCCTGCTCTTGTCGTCCCCGCGCAAGCGGGGACCCATAATGCCGCCGCCGCAGTATTCGCAACGAATGCGTGCGGCGCCGCCCCATGGGTCCCCGCTTTCGCGGGGACGACAATCTTGGGATGCTGTATGTCACTATGCGAAGGGTGACGGGCACATCGAACCGGCACCGCAACGACGATGTTCGGGAGATGCGCCATGGCCGCCGGCGATTATTACGACGACCTCGAAACCCGCTCGCCCGAGGCGCGCGAGGCGGCGCTGATGGCGGCGCTGTCGCAGCAGGTCGCGCTCGCGAAATCCAAGAGCGCCTGGTACGGCAACCTCTTCCGCGACGCCGATCCGCGCGCGGTCACGTCGCGCGCGGCGCTCGCGAAGCTGCCGATCACGCGCAAGCACGATCTCATCGGCCTCATGAAAACGAACCCGCCGATGGGCGGGCTCAACACGCTGCCGCTCGGCGAGGCTTCGGTGATCTTCACTTCGCCCGGGCCCATCTTCGAGTATTGCACCGACCGTCCGGATTTCTACGACGCCGCGCGCGCTCTCTATGCGGCCGGCGCGCGCAAGGGCGATATCGTCCACAACGCGTTCTCGTATCACCTCACGCCCGGCGCCTGGGTCATGCATTCGGCGGCGCGCGCGATCGGCTGCCCGGTCATCCCGGGCGGCGTCGGCAACACCGAGCAGCAGGTGCAGGTGATGGCGCAGATCCGGCCCAGCGTGTTCGCCGGCACGCCGGATTTCCTGAAGGTGATGATCGAGACGGCGGAGAGAATGGGTGTGCCGCTGCCCTCGGTGAAGAAGGCGCTGGTCGGCGGCGGGCCTTTGTTTCCGCAGCTCCGCCAGTTCTACAAGGATCGCGGCATCCAGTGCCTGCAATCGTTTGCCACCGCCGAGCTCGGCAACATCGCCTACGAATCGCCGGCGCTCGAGGGCATGATCGTGTCCGAGAACAAGATCGTCGAGGTGGTGCTGCCCGGCACCGGCGATCCCGTGGCGGCGGGGCAGGTGGGCGAACTGGTGGTCACGACCCTCAACCCCGATTTCCCGCTCGTGCGCTTCTCCACCGGCGACCTCACCGCGGTGCTGCCGGGGCAAAGCCCGTGCGGGCGTACGAACATGCGCATCAAGGGCTGGATGGGCCGTGCCGACCAGACAACGAAGGTGCGCGGCATGTTCGTCCATCCCGAGCAGGTGGCCGAGGTGCTGAAGCGCCATCCGGAGCTCGCGCGGGTGCGCCTCGTCGTCGACATGCGCGAGGGCATCGATCAGCCGGCGTTCCGGTGCGAAACCAAGTCGGGCAGCCCGGAGTTGGCCGATGCGGTGGCCAAGACATTCCAGGCCGTCTGCAAGGTGCGCGCGGCGGTCGAATTCGTGCCGCCGGGCGCTTTGCCCAACGATGGCAAGGTGATCGAGGACGTACGGAAGGTCGGGTAGGGCCTCCGGCAGCGTTAATTTTCCGTATTTCGCCAAACGATCGTTTGGTACTGTGGCGGAAAAATCACTATTTTGCCACAATCCATGCCATAATGCGCCACATTCGGAACCGCAAATCACTACCCATAGATCTCCCCTCTGAACCGAGGCTTCCCCGAGCCTCTTCCAGCCACCCCGGGCTGGAACCCTGGCGGTCAACGGAAAACCCTCCCGTTGGCCGCCGTATTTTTTTGCGGTTCAGGCAGACTTACGCGGCTATGGTCTGGCCGCCCTTTACCAAAACCGTCATCCCGAGCGAAGCGCAGCGCTCTTCGCGCTGCGCGGAGTCGAGGGATCGCGCCGGCCCGCAAGAGCGGGCCTTCGGCAGAATTGCGCAAGCGCGCAATTCTGCATAAGCACCGCCCAGCGGGTACCAAACGATCCCTCCACTCCGCGGGCCAAGAGCCCGCTCCGGTCGGGATGACGGCCATACTCGAAGCGCGAATGAATTCCACCACCGACCGCCTCGAATGCCGCGAACTCGCCTGCCTGCGCGGCGAGCGGCTGGTGTTCAAGGGCGTCTCGTTCGCGCTCGCGGCCGGCGAGGCGCTGCGGCTCACCGGACCCAATGGCAGCGGGAAATCGAGCCTTCTGCGGCTGCTCGCCGGCCTCGCGCGGCCCGAGGCCGGCACGATCGCGTGGAACGGCGCTCCGGTCGGCGACGATCCCGACGCGCACCGCGCGCGGCTGCTGTTCCTCGGCCATCAGGATGCGGTGAAGCCGTGGCTCACCGTGCGCGAAAACCTCGCCTTCTGGGCCGCGCTGCACGGCGCGCCGGAAGCAGGCGTGGCGCCGGCCCTCGCGCGCATGGCGCTGGCGCCGCAGGCTGAGCTTCCGGCGCGCTATCTCTCGCAAGGCCAGCGGCGGCGGCTGGCGCTCGCGCGCTTTGCCGCGATTCCGGCGCCGCTCTGGCTGCTCGACGAGCCCACCACCGGGCTCGACGATGCCAGCGTGGCCACGCTCGAGGCGCTGGTGGCCGGGCATTGCGCCGACGGCGGCCTCGCCGTCGTCTCCACGCACCTGGCGCTGAAACTTCCCGGCGCGAACGCGCTTGCGCTCGCGGCCGCCGGAGCGCGCGCGGCATGAGTGGCTTCGGCGCGTTGTTGCGGCGCGATCTGCGCCTCGCGCTGCGCCAGGGCAGCGATACGGCCACGGTGCTGGCCTTCTTCGTCATCGCCGTCTCGCTGTTCCCGTTCGGCGTCGGCGCCGAGCGCGAGACTCTGGCCGCGATCGCCGCCGGCATCCTCTGGGTCGCGGCGCTGCTCGCGGCGCTGCTGTCGCTCGATCGCCTGTTCCAGGCCGACTACGAAGACGGCACGCTCGACTACCTGCTGGCATCGCCCGCGGCGCCGACCCTGATGGTGATGGCCAAGGCGCTCGCGCACTGGCTCACCACCGGCCTGCCGCTGGTGATCCTCTCGCCGCTGCTGGCGCTGCTGCTGAATCTGCCGCCGAAGGCCTATCCGGCGCTGATCGCGGGCCTCGCGCTCGGCACGCCGATTCTGACCCTCGTCGGCGCGATCGGCGCGGCGCTGGTGCTCGGCGCGCGGCGCGGCGGCGTGCTGCTCTCGCTGCTGATCCTGCCGCTCTATATTCCGGTCCTGATCTTCGGCGTCGGCGCGGTCGAGGCGGCGGCGACCGGACAGGGCTTCCGCGTCCACCTGCTGCTGCTCGGCGCGATGCTGCTGGGCGCGCTGGCGCTGGCGCCGTTCGTCGCCGCTGTCGCATTGCGCCAGGCCGCGGAGTGAAATAACGAGGCATCCATGAGCGCCCGCCTTCATGCCCTCGCCAACCCCGCGCGCTTCGGCCGCTTCGCGCGCCGCGCATTGCCGTGGACCGCGTGGCTGGCCGCGCTCTGCATCGGCACCGGCCTCGTCTGGGGCTTCGTCGTAGCACCGCCGGGCGCGGCGCCGCCCGAAGGGCAGGGCGAAACCGTGCGCATCATCTATGTGCACGTGCCCTCGGCCTGGATGGCGCTGTTCGTCTATGTGTGCGTGGCCGCCTCCAGCGCCGGGGCGCTCATCTGGCGGCACCCGCTCGGGCACATCCTCGCGCGCGCCGCTTCGCCGGTCGGCGCGTGCTTCGCGCTGCTCACGCTGGCCACCGGCTCGCTCTGGGGCGCCAAGATGTGGGGCGCCTGGTGGGTGTGGGATGCGCGCCTCACTTCGGTGCTGATCCTGTTCTTCCTCTATCTCGGCCACATCGCGCTGACGCACGCGTTCGACGATCCCGCGCGCGGCGCGCGCGCCGCCGCGATCCTGGCGCTCGTCGGCGTCGTCAACATCCCGATCATCAAGTTCAGCGTCGATTGGTGGAACACCTTGCACCAGCCGGCCAGCATCATCCGCCGCGACGGCCCGGCCATCGACGCGCAGATGCTGGCGCCGCTGTTCCTGATGATCTCCGGCTTCACGTTCTACTTCTTCACGGTGCTGCTGCTGCGCGCCCGCGCCGAGCTCGCCGCGCTGCGCACCCGCGCGCTGAAGATCCGGATGCTGGCGGCGTAGGCGCGAGGGCGCGTCACGGCTCGGTGGAGTGAACGCGATGGCAGGCAAGGCCTCGAAACGTCCGCTGAAGTCCGCGGATTGGCGCGCCGAAGTGCTCGGCCGCGGCCGCAAGCTCATCCTGGAGGCCGATCCGGCGATCACCGAGGAAGTGAAGTGGCGCAAGCCCTCCAATCCGGCCGGCGTGCCGGTGTGGTCGCGCGACGGCATGATCTGCACCGGCGAAACCTATAAGGCCGCCGTGAAGCTCACCTTCGCCAAGGGTGCGTCGCTGCCGGACCCGGCGAAACTGTTCAACGCGAGCCTCGAGGGCAACGCCCGCCGCGCGATCGACATCCGCGAGGGCGAAACAATCGACGAAGCGGCTTTCAAGAACCTGATTCGCGCCGCCGTGGCGCGGAACCGCGCCAGAGCGTAAGTGCCCATTTCAATGCCCTCGGCAGCCGGCAGCGGCACTATCCCGCATTAACGCTTTGAAGTGGCGGGATTATCTACTTTGGCGCCGTGTTTTTGCCGCAGGGATCGGCTAGGTTGATCGAGCGCATGGAAGGCTTGGGCAAGTTCCTCGAAATGGGCGGCTATGCCGCCTATGTTTGGCCGGCGCTGGGGCTCACGGTCGTGGTCCTCGCCGGGCTGCTGATTCTGAGCGTGAAGAGCGTGCGGCGGCGCGAGGCGGAACTGGCGCGACTGGAATCGGAGGCCGGCCGTGGCGATGAAGGCTAAGACGAAACGCCTGTTCTTCGTGAGCTTCGGTCTCGCGCTGCTCGGCGGCGCGGTGGCCCTCGCGCTCGTCGCCTTGCAGGACACGGTCACGTTCTTCTTCACGCCGAGCCAGGCGGCCGAGCGCAACATTCAGCCCGGCCAGCGCGTGCGGCTCGGCGGCCTCGTCGAGGAGAAGAGCATCAGGAAGCTCGCCGACGGCGTCACGGTCGAGTTCCGCGTCACCGACACCGCGAAGGTGGTGACGGTCCACTACAAGGGCGTGCTGCCCGATCTCTTCCGCGAGAAGCAGGGCGTCGTCGTGCAGGGCGCGTTCCAGCCCGACCGCGTGTTCGTCGACGCGACGGTGCTGGCCAAGCACGACGAGAACTACGTGCCCAATGAATTGACCGACGAGCTCAAGAAGCAGGGCCTCTGGCAGCACGACAAGGCGAAGCCGGCGAAGTGAGCATCGAGTCCCGCTGCAAAGAGATGCTTCGCTTCGCTCAGTATGACGGGTCTTGCGTGATGAAAAAATTCGTCACCCTGAGCGCAGCGAAGGGTCTCTCGACCATGGGCCAAGGCGCATGATTCCCGAACTCGGCCACTACGCGCTCGTCCTCGCGCTGCTCGTCGCGGTCTATCAGAGCGTGGCACCGCTCTGGGCGGCGCAGCGCGGGCACGCGGCGGTCATGGAAACGGCGGTGCCGGCGGCGCAGAGCCAGTTCATCCTCGTGGCCGCGTCTTTTGCCGCGCTCACCTATGCCTACGTCACCTCGGATTTCTCGGTCGCCAACGTCACCGCCAATTCGCACAGCGCGAAGCCGCTGCTCTACAAGATCAGCGGCGTCTGGGGGAATCACGAGGGCTCGCTGCTGCTCTGGGTGCTGATCCTCACGCTGTTCGGCGCGATGGTGGCCACGGTCGGCGC
>CAYZSG010000263.1:0-6674 GCA_964481045.1 uncultured Candidatus Odyssella sp.
GTAACACGTCAGTGAACGGGGCAGCCATGCGCACCTTCATCGGCATCGATCTCGGCTCGACCACGACCAAAGCCGTGGTCATGGACGAGAGCAGCGCCATTCTCGGCCGCGGCATCACCAATTCGCGCTCGAACTACGACACGGCGACGCGCGTCGCCAAGCACGAGGCGCTGATCGATACGCGCTTCACGCTGTTCCGCCGCGGCCTCGGCGACCTGGCGTTCGGCGCAGGCACGCTCGAACAGTTCCTGGCCCAGCTCGAGCGTGCCTTCCGGCTCGAGCAGTATCTCGAGCAGCTCGGCGAGCTCGAACGCGTCTGCGGCGCCAACGCGCACGGCGAGCGGTTTCTCGGAGTGCAGGGCAAGGTCCACGATGCGCTTGCCGAGGTTTTCGGCCAACTCCGCCACGACGCGCCGGAACTCTTTGCGCCCGGTGCCAGGCGCAAATCGGATTTCTTCCGCGACATTGCCGGCTCGCGCTTCATGGCGATCGGCGAAGAGGTTGCGGGCCGCTACAAGTTTCCGTTCGATCTGCTGCTGAATATCTACGATCGCTCCATCATCGAGGTCGAGAACCGGCCGCCGGCCGAGGAGGAGAGCGCCATGCTGCTGCGCGCCCTCGATCGCGCGATCGCCTTCACGCCGGCGCTCGCCGGCCAGGGTGCTGCCGTGGCCGAAGCCGTGCGTGCCTCGCTCGCGATCCCGCTCGAGGAAAGCTACGTCGTCGGCACCGGCTATGGCCGCGTCACCTTGCCTTTCACGAAGGAGCACATCCGGTCGGAAATTCTCTGCCATGGTCTCGGCGCGCATCTCATGTACCCCGAGACGCGCACGGTCCTCGACATCGGCGGTCAGGATACCAAGGCGATTCAGGTCGATCCGGCAGGCATCGTGGAGAACTTCCAGATGAACGACCGCTGCGCCGCCGGCTGCGGGCGCTACTTGGGCTACATCGCCGACGAGATGAACCTCGGCCTGCACGAGCTCGGGCCCTTGGCCATGCAGGCGACGCGCACGGTGCGCATAAACTCCACCTGCACGGTGTTCGCCGGCGCCGAGCTGCGCGATCGTCTGGCGCTGGGCGAGAAGCGCGAAGACATCATCGCCGGCCTTCACCGCGCCATCATCCTGCGCGCCATGTCGATCCTCTCGCGCTCCGGCGGCGTCAAGGACCAGTTCACCTTCACCGGCGGCGTCGCCAAGAATGAGGCGGCGGTGAAGGAGCTCCGGAAGCTCGTCGAGGAGAACTACGGCAAGGTCGCGATCAACATTAATCCCGACTCCATCTACACCGGGGCGCTCGGCGCGGCGGAATTCGCGCGCCGCGCGCTCGTGCACTGAAGGAAGCAGACATGGTGTTCACCGCTGGAATCGATGTCGGCACGGGCGCGGTCAAGACGGTGCTCTATGCCGTGGACGGCGCCAACGTACGCCTGCTCGCCAAGCGCTGCGACCGCGTACGCCAACGCGATCCGCTGAAGCTCGCCGCCGAAGGTTACGATCAATCGCTGGCCGCGGCGGGATTGAATCGCGACGACATCGCCTATTGCGCCACCACGGGGGAGGGCGAAAGCCTCGGCTTTCAGACCGGCCACTTCTATTCGATGACGACGCACGCCCGCGGCGCGATCCAGCTCGACCCCGCCACGCGCGCGGTGCTCGACGTGGGCGCGCTGCACGGCCGCGCGATCCGCGTCGATGAGCGGGGCAAGGTGCTGGGCTACAAGATGACGAGCCAGTGCGCCTCGGGCTCGGGCCAGTTCCTCGAGAACATCGCACGCTATCTCGGCATCGCGCAGGACGAGATTGGCATGCTCTCCCAGCAGGGCGAGACGCCCGAGAAGGTGAGCGGCATCTGCGCCGTGCTCGCCGAGACCGACGTCATCAATATGGTCTCGCGCGGCATCTCCGCCGCCAACATCTTGAAAGGCATCCACATCTCGATGGCCGACCGGCTGGCCAAGCTGCTGAAATCGGCGGGCACCAAGGACGGCGTCGTGATGATGACCGGCGGCCTTGCGCTCGACACCGGTCTCGTCGCCGCCATGCGCGAGATCTGCGCCAAGGAGAAAATCACGGTCGAGATCAAGAGCAGCGCCGACTCGATCTATGCCGGCGCCATCGGCGCCGCGCTCTGGGGCGCCTTCCGCCACGAGAAGCTAACCCAACTCGAACGCCAAGCTGCCTGATCGGGAGTCCGAGCCATGGCCCTCCACATCACGCAAGACTGCACCGCCTGCGATGCCTGCCGGCCGGTGTGCCCCAACGAGGCGATCGCCATCGGCGATCCCATCCACGTCATCGATCCGCTGCGCTGCACCGAATGCGTGGGCGCGCACGACGAACCGCAATGCAAGCTGGTCTGTCCGGCCAATTGCATCGAGATCAATCCTGATTTCGTCGAAGACCGCGCGCAACTCGAGGAGAAATACAAGCAACTGCACGGCTGAGGGCCTTTGGCGAAGGACGACTGTGGGGATCCAGCGACGGCGGCGGCGCGCATTGCCAGCCGCGATAACCGAGACCACAGGAGGAACGCCATGACGACCCGCAATCCCACGACCCGCCGACGCTTTCTGTCGACGGCCGCCGGCGCCGGTGCCGCGGCTTCGCTGCTGCCGGCGCCCTTTGTGCTTGCACAGCCGGCCAAGGTGAAGGTCGGCATCCTGCTGCCCTACACCGGCACCTATGCCTCGCTCGGGCACAACATCACCGACGCCATGATCATGGCGATCGAGGAGGCGGGCGGCACGCTCGGCGGCCGGCCGGTCGAGTACGTGAAGGTCGATTCCGAGGCTGATCCGGCGAAGGCGGCGAACAACACCAACAAGTTGATCGCCGGCGAGAAGGTCGATTTCCTCACCGGGCCGGTCCATTCGGGCGTGGCCATGGCGATGGTCAAGATCGCGCGCGAGGAGGGGACGATCACGATCGTCTCCAATGCCGGCGCCGACGCAGTGACGCGCCAGATGTGCGCGCCCAACGTCTTCCGCACCTCGTTCTCGAACTGGCAGACCTGCTTCCCGATGGGCCCGGAGATGATGAAGCGGGGCCACAAGAAGACGGTCTCGATCACTTGGAATTATGCGGCCGGGCACGAGATGATCGGCGCGTTCAAGGAGGGCTACGTCAAGGTCGGCGGCCAGGTGATGAAGGAGATCCTCATCCCCTTCCCCAACATCGAGTTCCAGGCGCACTTGACCGAGATCGCGTCGCTCAAGCCCGACGCCGTGTTCACGTTCTTTTCGGGCGGCGGCGCGGTGAAGTTCATGAAGGATTACGCTGCGAGCGGGCTCAAGAAGACGATCCCGCTGTTCGGCGCCGGATTCCTCACCGATGGAACGCTGCAGGCGGCGGGCGCCGCGGGCGAGGGCATCGTCACCACGCTGCACTACGCCGAATCGCTCGACAACCCGACCAACAAGCGCTTCTCGGCGGCGTTCAAGAAGAAGACCAATCGCCCCGCCGACGTCTTCGCCGTGCAGGGGTACGACACCGGCCTGCTACTGCTACACGCGATGAAGGCGGTGAACGGGGACGTCAAGGCCAAGAAGGACATCATGGCCGCGATGCGCGCCGCCAAGCTCGACAGCCCACGCGGCACGCTCACCTTCTCCAAGGCGCAGAACCCGATTCAAGACATCTACCTGCGCCAGGTGAAGAACGGCGACAACGTCGTTCTCGGCGTGGCGCAAAAAGCGGTGACCGATCCGGGACGCGGCTGCGGCATGGCCTGATCGATTGGGGCGGCGGCGGAAGGGGTTCCGCCGCCGCCTCCGCCGCGGAGCGCGGGAGGCGCCCATGGATGTTTCGTCGTTTCTCGTCCAGAGCCTGAACAGCGTCCAATACGGCTTCCTGCTGTTCCTGGTCGCGAGCGGGCTCACGCTGATCTTCGGCATCCTCGGCGTCATCAACCTGGCGCACGGCTCGTTCTTCATGATCGGCGCCTATCTCGCCCACTGGCTGGCACTCAAGACCGGCAATCTGTTCATCGCGATCGCGCTCGGCCTTCCCTTGAGCTTCCTGCTCGGCCTCGCGGTCGAGCGGCTCGCCATCGGCTTCCTCTACGCGCGCGATCACCTCTATCAGGTGCTGCTCACCTACGGCCTGATCCTCATCTTTAACGAGCTCCAGCGCATCCTCTGGGGCAACGACGTGCACGGCGTGCCGATGCCCGCCAGCCTCGCGGCTTCGGTTCCTCTCGCCGATGGCCAATCCTATCCCGTTTATCGCTTCTTCATCTCGCTCGCCTGCATCGGCGTCGCCGCCGCGATGTATCTCGTCATTCATCGCACCAAACTCGGCATGCTCATCCGCGCCGGCGCAGCCAACCGCGAGATGGTCGAGCTGCTCGGCTTCGGCGTGAAGCGCCTCTATGCGCTGGTGTTCGCGCTCGGCGCCGCGCTCACGGCCTTCGCCGGCATGCTCTCTGCGCCGGTCAACTCGGTGTATCCCGGCATGGGCGAGCACATCCTGATCATTTCCTTCGTCGTGGTCGTGATCGGCGGCTTGGGCTCGATCCAGGGCGCCTTCGTCGGCGCCATGCTGATCGGGTTCGTCGATACGTTCGGCAAGGTGTTCCTGCCCGAGGCCGCCAGCCTCTCGGTCTATGCGTTCATGGCCGCGGTGCTGCTGTGGCGGCCGCAAGGCCTCTTCGGCGCGCGGCCGGCCTAGGGATCAGCCATGCGCCCACTCTCGCGATCGCTGCTCGGCCTGCTGCTCGTGATCGTGGCGCTGCTCGTCGTCTTCCCACAGCTTGCCGAGCGCTACTACGTGCAGCTCGCCACCAAGATCATCGTGATGGCGATCTTCGCGATGAGTCTCGATCTGCTGGTGGGCTATACGCGCCTCGTCAGTCTCGGCCACGCCGCCTTTTTTGGCCTAGCCGGCTACGCGCTCGCCGTCCTGCAGCGCGACGTCGGCCTCGTCTCGCTGTGGACGACCTTGCCGCTCACGCTCGGCATCTGCGCTGTGGCGGCGCTGCTGATCGGCGCGCTCGCGATCCGCACCACGGGCATCTATTTCATTATGGTCACGCTGGCGATCGCGCAGATGCTCTATTACTTCGCCAACGACACGAAGGCGCTGGGCGGCTCGGACGGCATGTTCCTCAACGCCAAGCCCTCGGCGGACGTATTCGGGTTCGAGCTCTTCGATCTCAAGAATCGCGTCACCTTCTATTACTTCGCGCTGGCCGCGCTGGTCGCGAGCTACCTGCTGGCGAGGATGGTGCTCGCCTCGCTGTTCGTCCGGGTCATCGACGCCGTCCGCTGCAACGAGCCGCGCACGCGCGCGCTGGGTTTCGCGACTTGGCGCTACAAGCTCGCGATGTTCACCATCGCCGGCGTTCTGGCGGGCCTCGCCGGCTATATAGGCGCGGCGCAGGACGGCATCGTCAACCCGGCCTACCTCTCGTGGCACCAATCGGGTCAGGCGCTGGTGATCGTGATCCTCGGCGGCATGGGAACGCTTTACGGCCCCGTCGCGGGCGCGTTCGTCATGATCGTGCTGGAGGATGTGGCCGCCGGCATCACCGAGCACTGGCTGCTGTTCATCGGCGTGTTCGTGATCGCGGTGGTGTTGCTGCTGCCGCGCGGCATCGCGAGCCTGCCGCTCGGCGAACTGTTTGGCCGCCTGCGCGGCCGCGGCACGCCGCCGACGCGTCCGATCCCGGAGCCCGGCGATGACTGAAGCCCTGCTCGAAACGCGCGGCCTCTGCAAGCAGTTCGGCGGCCTCGCCGCGGTCAACGATGTCTCGCTCGCGTTCGAAGCGGGACGCGTCCATGCCGTGATCGGCCCGAACGGAGCCGGCAAGACCACGTTCCTCAATCTTCTCTCGGGCGAAATGCGGCCGACTGCCGGCTCAGTGCTGTTTAAGGGCGGCGCGATCACGGGCCTTACGCCCGACCGCGTGGCGCGGCTGGGCATCGGGCGTTCATTCCAACGCACGAACGTCTTCACCGAGCTCAGCTGCTTCGAGAACTGCTGGATCGCAGCGCAGTCGCGGCTGCCGAGCTCGCTGCGCTTCCTGCGCCCGGCGAGCCGGCGCGCCGATCTCGCCGCCGCGGCCGCGCGCAGCCTCGAGATGTGCGGCCTGCTCGCACGACGGGATCACGCCGCCTCGGCCCTCAGCCACGGCGAGCGCCGCCAGCTCGAGATCGCGATGATCCTCGCGACCGAGCCCGAGCTGCTGCTCTTCGACGAGCCGCTCGCCGGCATGGGCTATCGCGAGTCCCAGGAGGTGATCGCGCTGCTGCGCCGCATCGCGGACAAGCACACGCTCGTCCTCATCGAGCACGATATGGACGCGGTGTTCTCGATCGCCGATCGAATCACCGTGCTGGTCAACGGCGCCGTCCTCGAAAGCGGTTCGGTGGCCGAAATCCGGCGCAGCCGCGCGGTGCAAGCCGCCTATCTCGGCGCGGAGGATGCGTCGTGAGCCAGGATCGCGCCCCAATCGTCGCCAACCCGATTCTCGTCGCAGAGGGGCTCCACGTCTATTACGGCGCGAGCCACGTGCTGCATGGCGTAAGCCTTTCGATGGCCGCGGGCGAGGCGGTGAGCCTCATCGGCCGCAACGGCATGGGCAAGACGACGCTGCTGCGCGCACTCGTCGGGCTGACGCCGCCGCGGCGCGGCACCGTCAATTTCGCCGGCACCGACATGACCGGCGGG
>CAYZSG010000264.1:0-6659 GCA_964481045.1 uncultured Candidatus Odyssella sp.
CGACATCGCACACCGTGCCCAGCGCCACGAGATCGAGAAGATCGAATAGCGCCGGCTCGCCGCCGTTCGCGAACCGGCCGCGCCGGCGCAATTCCCGGTTTAGCGCCACGAGCAGCAGGAACGCGACGCCGACGGCCGCCAAAGTCTTCAACGGGCTCGTCTCGTCGAGGCGGTTCGGGTTGATCGAAGCATAGGCCGGCGGCAGCGACGGCTCGGCCGCGTGGTGATCCACGACGATCACGTCGAGGCCGGCCGCGGCCGCCGCTTCGATCGGCGCATGGGCGAGGATCCCGCAATCAACCGTGACGATGACCTTCGCGCCCTCCTGACCGAGCTTCAGCAGCGCCGGCGCGTTGGGGCCATAGCCCTCCTTCATGCGGTCGGGCACGTAAACGAGCGGCGCCGCGCCGAGTTGCGAAAGGTAGCGGTGGAGCAGCGCGGCCGAGGTGGCGCCGTCGACGTCGTAGTCGCCGAAGATCGCAATGCGCTCGCCACGCTCGATCGCGTCGGCAAGCCGCGCGGCGGCCTTCTCCATGTCCTTCAGGTGCGCGGGATCCGGCAGCGCGTCGCGCAGGCGCGGCTCGAGGAAGGAAGGCGCGGTTTCGGCATCGAGGCCGCGCGCCGCCAGCAGGCGGGCCACGATTTCGGGCAGCGCGAGCTTCTGCGCGATCGCGCGCTGCGTGCGCTCTTCGGCCGCGCGCTCGCGCCAGCGCCGGCCGGACGCGGAGGCTTCGACGCCGAGGCAGGCGGGAGGCGTGCTTGCCGTCAGGTCAATCGGCTGCGTCGCGGTCATGGGCGCGCACCTTGCGGGCCGGCCCGCGCCGATAGCTGTAGACCAGCGCCGGCCAGATGTTCATCCAGATGCGCCGCGAGACGGAAGTGTGGATGCCCGTGCCCTCGACCGGAATCGGCGAGTCGCGGAAATAGGTGAACTGCACGAACACGCCGTCGGGGTTCATGATGCGCAGCGCCGAGCGCAGCAATTCGAGCCGCTTCGCCGGCGGCTGCGTCAGCAGCGGCAGGCTCGAGACGACGGCGGCCGGCGGCGGCAGGCCCAGCTTGCGCACGTGCTCGGCGAGCGCATAGGCATCGCCGTGGATGAGCCGCACGTTCGGATAGCGCTGAGTCAGCAACTTCACGAATTGCGGGCTGAACTCGATCATCGTAAGACGCTCGGGTGGGACCCCGCGCGCCAGCAGCGCCTCGGTGACCACGCCGGTGCCCGGCCCGAGCTCGATGATCGGGCCCGGCACCGAGAGATCGACCGGCGCGGCCATGGCGCGCGACAGCGCCTTGCCGCTCGGCCATTGCGCGCCGGTGCGCATCGGCGCGGTTACGAACGATCGCAGGAAGCGCAACACGTCGGCTGCGCCGGTGCCTGCGTTGCGCGGCTTCGGATGCCGCCCCATTTGTGCCTTGTCCACCGCCCCTACCTCTGAGCCCCTCCCTGCCCCGGCCAATCAGCGGCCAGGGTGGCCGTAAACGGCCTTGCGTTCGAAATTGTGCTGCGCCTCGATCAGTCTAACCGTTCCCGTGCTGGAACGCATCACGATCGAATTCGTCACCACGCCCTTGCCGTGGCGCCGCACGCCCTTGACCATCGATCCGTCGGTGACGCCGGTGGCCGCGAACATCACGTCGCCCTTCGCCATTTCGTTGAGATCGTACACCTTGCCGAAATCCGTGATCCCGCAATTTCGCGCCCGCTTCTTCTCGTCCTCGTTGCGGAAGATCAGCTTGCCCTGCATCTGGCCGCCGATGCAACGCAGCGCCGCCGCCGCCAGCACGCCTTCGGGCGCTCCCCCGCTGCCGAGATACATGTCGACGCCGCTCGACTCCTTCGAGGTCGCGATCACGCCCGAAATGTCGCCGTCGGAGATCAATTTGATGCGGGCGCCGGCCTCGCGCACCCTGGCGATCAGCTCGGCATGGCGCGGCCGGTCGAGGATGCAGGCGACGAGATCGGCGACCTCGACATCCTTGGCCTTGGCGAGATTCTTGAGGTTCACCGCCGGCGGCGCCTCGATGTCGATGAGGTTCGGCGGCAGGTCGCCGCCCACCGCGATCTTGTCCATGTAGACGTCGGGCGCGTGCAGGAAGCCGCCATGCTCGGCCATCGCGATGACGGCGAGCGCGTTCTCCATGCCCTTGGCGGTGATCGTGGTGCCCTCGAGCGGATCGAGCGCGATATCCACCTTGGGGCCGCCGCGGCCCACCTTCTCGCCGATGTAGAGCATCGGGGCTTCGTCGCGCTCGCCCTCGCCGATCACGACGCGGCCGTCGATGTAGAGGCTGTTGAGCGCGTTGCGCATCGCATCGACGGCGGCCTGGTCGGCGGCCTTCTCGTCGCCGCGGCCCATGAGCCGCGACGCCGACAGCGCCGCCGCCTCGGTGACGCGCACGACCTCCAGCGCGAGGTTGCGGTCGAGAAAGACGGTATCGGCCATCCTGTGAGTCCCCTCAGAGCTCTTCGATGCGGATCATGCAGGGCGGCTCGATCACCGATCCGAGGCTGCCGATGCGGTCGAGTGCGCGCAGCATCGCGGCCTCGACCGTCTCGTGCGTGGTCAGCACGACCGGCACCGCCTTGGTCTCGGAACGACCCCGCTGCAGCATCGATTCCAGCGAAACCCGCTCGTCGCGCAGCGCGGCCGAGACGTCGGCGATGACGCCCGGCTGGTCGCGCACCATGAGCCGAATGTAATAGCGCCCGCGATGCTCCGCCATGGGCGCGACCTCGAGCTTGGCCAGCTTGCCCGCCGGCACGCCGAAGGCAGGGCTGCGCGCGCCGCGCGCGAGGTCGACGAGATCGGAGGCCACCGCCGACGCGGTCGGGCGTGAAGCGATTGCCCCAGCGAGTTGGGCGCCCGACATAGACCGTGTTGCCGGCGAAATCGCCGTCCACCATCACCGCGTTGAACACGCCGTCCACGCGCGCGAGCGCCGTCTCGGCCGGGATCATGCAGGGATGCACGCGCTGCTCGATGCCCTTGGCCGTGCGCCGGCCGATCGCCAGCAATTTGATGCGGAAGCCGAGCTCGCCCGCATATTCGAGATCCATCGGCGAGACGTTGCGGATGCCGGCGACCGAGACCGCGTCGAAATCCACCGCCGTGCCGAAGGCGAGGCTGGCCAGGACGGCCAGCTTGTGCGCGGTGTCGATGCCGTCCACGTCGAGGCTCGGATCGGCCTCGGCATAGCCCATCTTCTGCGCGTCGGCGAGCACGTCGGCGAAGCTCCGCCCGCTCTCGCGCATCACGGTGAGGATGTAGTTGCAGGTGCCGTTCAGGATGCCGTAGACGCGCAGAATCTTGTTTCCGGCGAGGCCTTCGCGCAGCGCCTTGACGATCGGGATGCCGCCGGCCACCGCCGCCTCGTAGCCGAGCGTGACACCGGCGCGCTCCGCCGCCGCCGCGAGCGTGGCGCCATGATGCGCGAGCATCGCCTTGTTGGCGGTAACGACATGGCGCTTCTTCGCGAACGCGGCTTCGGCCAGCGCCTTGGCCGGCCCATCGGCGCCGCCAATCAGTTCGACGACCGCGTCGGCCTCGGCGCTCCGCGCCATCTCGACGGGATCGTCGAACCACGCGAACTTCGAAATGTCGATGTCGCGCTGCTTGTGGCGGTCGCGCGCGGCGACGGCCGTGATGACGAGGCGCCGCCCGCAGCGCGCTTCGAGCAGAGCCGACTGGCTCGCGAGTAGCTTCACGAGGCCCGCCCCGACGGTGCCGAGGCCGGCGAGCGCGATCTTCAGCGGTTGGCTCACGAGGAGGCGGCTCGCTTGCGCTGCGGCAGGCGCTGCACGCTGTTCACGCCGGCGGCGGTGAAGAACGCCTTTATGTTGCGCACCGCCTGGCGGATGCGCTGCACGTTCTCCACCATCGCGATGCGGACATAGCCCTCGCCGTACTCGCCGAAACCGATGCCAGGCGAAACCGCGACCTTGGCTTCCTTGAGCAGCAGCTTCGCGAACTCGTTCGAGCCGAGGTGCCGGAACGCGGCCGGCAGCGGCGCCCAGGCGAACATCGAGGCCGACGGGCTCGGCACCTCCCAGCCCGCCGATTCGAGGCCCTTTACCAGCACGTCGCGGCGCTCGCGATAGACGCGGCGCAGTTCGTCGACGCAGTCCTGCGGTCCGTTCAGCGCGGCCGTGGCCGCCACCTGGATCGGCGTGAACGCGCCGTAATCGACGTAGGATTTCACGTGCGCCAGCGCGCCGACAAGTTTCGGACAGCCGACCGCGTAGCCCATGCGCCAGCCGGCCATCGAGTAGGTCTTGCTGAACGACTGGATCTCGATCGCGACGTCTTTCGCGCCCGGCACCTCGAGGATCGAGGGCGGCGCCACGCCGTCGAAATAGAGCTCCGAATAGGCGAGATCGGAGATCACGTAGATCCCGTGCCGCTTCGCGAATTCGACGACCTGGCGGTAGAAGTCGAGGCCGCAGGTGCGCGCGGTGGGATTGGCCGGGAAGCACAGCACGAGCGCCAGCGGTTTCGGCACCGAATGGCGCACCGCGCGCTCGAGCGCGGCCAGCAGATCGGCCTCGCTGTGCTCGGGCGTGAACGGAAGCTGGCGGATCGCGGCGCCGGCGATCATGAAGGCGTAGGTGTGGATCGGATAGGTCGGGCTGGGCACCAGGATCACGTCGCCGGGCTCGGTGATCGCCTGCGCGAGATTGACGAGGCCTTCCTTCGAGCCGAGCGTGACCACCGCCTCTTTCTCGGGATCGATCGTCACGCCGAAGCGGCGCTGATAGTAGGCGGCGATCGCGCGGCGCAGCCCCGGAATGCCGCGCGAGCTCGAATAGCGGTGCGTCTTCGGGTTCTGCACCGCTTCGATCATCTTGTCGACGATGTGCTTCGGCGTGGCCGTGTCGGGATTGCCCATGCCGAGATCGATGATGTCCTCGCCGGCGGCGCGCGCCTTGGCCTTCATGCCGTTCACTTCGGCGAAGAGGTACGGCGGAAGGCGCTTCAGGCGGTAGAATTCGCTGGACATGGCGGGCGGTCGTCCGAAACGGAGAAAAAGCGGATCAGCGGGCGGGCTGGATCGCGATATCGACGCGGCCGGCATCGGCGCCGCCGGCGCCGGCGCGAATCCGGTCGCGCGGCACACCGAGATTGAGCAGGCCGTTGGCGACGTTGCCGGCGCGCTGCTGAGCGAGCGCGCGGCGCGCCGCATCGTCGCCCTCGGATTTCGCGGCGCTGCCGACGACGACGATCGTGCCGCCGGTGCGGCGCTGGAACTCGGCCGCGCGCACGATGACGCGCCCGCTGCCCTCGGGCAGCGAAGCCGAGCCGGGTCCGTAGGCGATCGAGCCCACCGCGCCACCGGGGCCGAGGCGCGGCGCTTGCGGGGCCTGAGGCTGGGCCGCGGCGGTGCGCGTCCCCGGCTGCGGGCGGGCCCGCGGATCAATGATCGTGGTACGCACGCCCGGATCGGGCGGCAGCGACGAGGGCCGGTCGAGCCCCGCGACGGGCCCGCTCACGTGGCGCGCGTTCTGGCGGTCGGCGAGCAGGCCTTCCTCGATCTGGAGGCGCTCGCGCGTGCTGCCGGTGCTCGGTGTCTTGTTCGGCACCGTGGCCAAGTTCGGATATGGCTGCTGAATGCCGGGCGGCTGCGGCCGGTTGGCCTCCTCCTCGCCCCACCCGGTCACGTCGCGCACCCAGGAGCACCCGGAGACGGCCACGACGGCCGATAGGAGGGCACCCGTGGCGGCCCACCGCCTCAATGTCGCATAACGCATCACTTGCTGCCCTCCCAACGGCCGCTTGGCTGCCGGACCGCGCGGTTTCGTCACAAAGTCCTGCATTTTGGCCAATTTGCGTACCGTATGAGCGTTCTTATATACACGTCCGCAACCGCGAAAAACACCTGATGCCCCGGCCGGGCGGCGCGCTGTCGTGGGCGACAAGCGGTTATAGAGGAAGCGTAAATGGCCGATCAACAGCAGTCCCCCGAGCCGTCGATCTCGCCGCAGGAGCTGGCAGAGCTCGCCGAGCGCACCCGCAAGGTGATGGCCGACTACCTCCAGCGCCAGGCCGCCGATACGGCCGAGAACCCCGACCCGCTGAACATTGCCAACGCGTTCACCCAGATGACCGCGCATCTGGTCCAGAACCCACAGAAGCTCTGGGAGATGCAGGCCGCGTTCTGGCAGGACTACATGCAGCTCTGGAGCAGCTCGGTGCGCCGCTTCTGGGGCCTCGAGCAGGGCGAACCCAAACCGGTGATCGCGCCCTCCCCCAGCGACCGCCGCTTCAAGGACCGCGAGTGGTCCGAGAACGTGGCCTTCGACTTCATCAAGCAGAGCTACCTGCTCGCCGCGCGCACGATCGAGAACGCCGCCGACGAGACGAACGGCCTCGACGACAAGACAAGGCACAAGATCGAGTTCTACACGAAGCAGTTCATCGACGCGATGGCGCCCTCGAACTTCGCGCTGACCAACCCCGAGGTGGTGCGGGCGACGATCGAGACCAAGGGCGAGAATCTGATCAAGGGCCTCAAGAACCTGCTCGACGACATCGAGCGCGGCAAGGGCAAGCTCGCGATCAGGATGACCGATTACGAGGCGTTCGAGGTCGGCAAGAACATCGCCGTGACGCCGGGCAAGGTCGTCTATCAGAACGACCTCATCCAGCTCCTGCAATACG
>CAYZSG010000265.1:0-6566 GCA_964481045.1 uncultured Candidatus Odyssella sp.
GTCGATGAACAGGCGCCCGAGCCCGATGCGCGTCGCCAGCACGCCGAACAGCACGAAATGGAACACGTAGGTGGCGACGACGCCGAGCGCGATGCCGTAGATGCCCTGGCTCGTGAGGTAGAGGTGGTTGACGATCTCGGTCCAGCTCGAGCCGGCATGGGCGAGCACGCCCGGCATGTGCGGCCCGAAATGCGCGTACGCCATGAACACGAGCGCGATGATCGGCAGCGGCCAGCCGACGCTGCGCCGCGTCGCCTCGAGCAACACGACGACAAGGATCGTGCCCATCACCACGTCGACGACGAGCGGATTGCCGACGCGGAACGCGAGATCGTCGAAGATCCATGGCACGTAGAGGCTGGCCGCGGCGGCGCCGGCGGCGAGGATCCAATCGGGCCAGGCGATACCGGCGGGGCGCAACCACGAGGCCGCGGGCGGCGCGTCTGCTCGGCGCTTCGAAACCGAGAAGACCAGGAAGATCAGGCCGAGCACGAAGGCCATGTGGATGCCGCGATGCGTCTGCTCGCGCAGCAATCCGAAGCCGGCCGTGTAGTAGTGGAAAACGGAGAGTGCGAGCAGCAGCGCGCCCACGATCCATTCCGCCGACCGGCCCTGCGGCCGGAAGCGCACCTCAGGATCGAACTGCTCTTCCAGCTTTTGGATCTGGCCCGGGTCGGCGGCCTTCAAGACCATCGGCGCTTTCCCCCAGCAAAAAGGGGCCGGAATCCGGCCCCTTTCGCTTCGCGTGCGGGTGTGGCTACTTCAGCAGCCCCACTTCCTTGTAGAACTTCGCGGCGCCCGGATGCAGCGGGATGCCGATGCCCGAGAGGGCCGTCTCCTTGCGGATCATCTTGCCCTTGGCGTGGCCGGCATCGAGCGCGCCGCGCGCCTTGTCGCTCCACATGCCCTTGACGACCTGATAGACGACGTCGTCCGGCACCTTCGCCGACGTCACCCACTGCGCGCCGACGCTGATCGTCTTCACCGCGCCCACGCCCTTGTAGGTGTTGGCGGGAATCTCGTCGCCGGCGAAGAACTTGTACTGCGAAAGGATCTTCGCGGCGTTCGCCCCGTCGATCGGCACCAGCTCGATGCCCGCGCCGGTCGAGGCCAGCTCGGCGATCGCGCCGGCCGGGAAGCCGCCGACGAAGAAGAACGCGTCCATCGCGCCATCCTTCATCTTGTCGCCGGCCTGGTTGGGCTTGAGGTATTCGGCCTTCACATCGCTGTCCTTCAAGCCCCAGCCGGCGAGGATGATGCGCGCATCCACGAGCGTGCCCGAGCCCGGCTCGTCGAGCGAGACGCGCTTGCCCTTCAAGTCGGCCACCGACTTGATGCCGGCGCCCTTGCGCGCGACGAGGTGGATGCTCTCGGGATAGAGGTTGGCGATCGCGCGGAGATCGGCGGCCTTGCCCTTGCCTTCCCAGATGCCGGTGCCGGTGAACGCCCAATAGGCGACGTCGGCCTGGCTGAAGCCCGATTCGAGGCTGCCGCCCATGATCGAGTTGACGTTCGCCACCGAGCCGTTCGAGGCCACGGCGGTCAGCACGAGATTGGGCGGCTGCGAGATCGCGTTCGCGAGGATGCCGCCGACCGGGTAATAGGTGCCGGCCGTGCCGCCGGTGCCGATGCGGAAGAACTTCTGCTGCGCCGCGGCCGTGCCGCCGAGCGCCGTTCCCGCCACCAGGGCGGCAACGCCGAGCCAACGCGCGATCTTCATGGGTCCGAGCCCTCCTTATTTTGTACCGGCGCGCGGCGCCGGCGATGGCGCGATCTTATGGCGGCGCCCGCACGAGCGGCAAGGCGCGATACTGCGGCGGCGGCCGCACTGTGGCACCGTTCGGCGAGTAGGTTAGATTACCGTCATGCCGACCAGCACCCCGCCGCCGCTCGAGGAACTCCGCCGCGCGATCGACGCGGTCGACGACGGCTTGCTCGATCTCGTCGTGCGCCGCGGTGAACTCGTGGCGCAGGTGGGGCGGGGCAAGGCCGCCGGCGACGCGCCGATCTACCGGCCCGCGCGCGAGGCCCAGATCATGCGCCGCCTGTTGGCGCGGCTTACCGATTCGGGGGAGAAAGACCGCGTGCTCCGCATCTGGCGCGCGATCATGGCGGCGTCCTATGAGCGCCAGGGTGGATTGCGCCTCGTCGCCGACCCTGCCGTGGAATGGGAGGCAGTGGTCCATTTCTGCCCGCGCGTCCGCCCGGCCACCGCGAGCGCGCCCGAGGCGCTCGCCCGGGTGCTCGGCGGCGGCGCCGACTTGGCCGTTGTTCCGACGCCGACTCCGTTCGGCGGCTGCGCCTGGCTGCCGGCGCTGATCGACGCGCGGCGCGACGGCGCGCCGGTGTTCGTGCTGAGCCGGCTACCCTATTTCGCCGCGCCCGGCGCCGCCTACACCGAGGCGCTGGTAATCGGCCGCGGCATCGTCGATCCGAGCGGCGACGATGTGAGCCTGAGCGCCGGGGTCGTGGCGCCCGCCGGCGCGGCGACCGCGTGCTACGAGATCGGGTCCAAGACCCTTTCGCTTTTCGCGCATGCGGAGTATGTGAGGCCCGACGATTCCCGTCTTGGCGCTGCCGGCGCGGTCTGGCTCGGCGCCTATCCCCGACCCCTCGATCCGAGCGGCCCGCGCGCCGTCGAATTCGCCCTGCGCCCATGAGCGGACCACAGCCACGCCCCGGAATTCTCGATATCGCGCCCTATGTCCCCGGCGATTCCAAGGCCGAGGGCATCGCGGAGCCGATGAAGCTCGCCTCCAACGAAAGCTCGCTGGGCCCGAGCCCGCGCGCGATCACCGCCTATCGCGCGATGGCGGAAAAGCTGCACCGCTACCCCGACGGCGCCTCGGCCGATCTGCGCGCCGCGATCGCGAAGCACCACGGGCTCGACAAGGAGCGCGTCGTCTGCGGCAACGGCTCCGACGAGCTGATCGCGCTGCTGACCCGGGCCTTTGCCGGGCCGGGCGACGAAGTGCTGTTCACCGAACACGCGTTCGCGATGTATCCGATCGCGACGCTCGCCGCCGGCGCCAAGCCCGTCGTAGCGAAGGAGAAAGGCCTCCGCGCCGACATCGACGCGCTGCTGGCGAAGGTCACGGACCGTACGCGCATCGTGTTCCAGGCGAACCCGAACAACCCGACCGGCTCGTATCTCACCAAGGACGAGATCGAGCGGCTGCACAAGGCGCTGCCGGAGCGCGTGCTGCTCGTCATCGACGCGGCCTACGCCGAATACGTCACGCGCAACGACTACACCGCGGGCGCGGAATTGGCCGAGAAGGCCAGCAACGTCGTGATGACGCGGACCTTCTCGAAGATCTACGGCCTCGCGGGCCTCAGGCTCGGCTGGATGTATGGCCCGGCGCCGATCATCGACGCGATCAACCGCACGCGCGGCCCGTTCAACGTCACGCTGCCGGCGCAGGCCGCGGGCGTCGCGGCGTTGGCCGACGTGGCGCACATCGATCAGGCGCGCACGCTGAACGATCACTGGCTGCCGTGGTTCTCGGACCAGGCGCGCAAGCTGGGCCTCGAGGTGCCGCCCTCGGTCGGAAACTTCGTTCTGGTGCGCTTCCCGAAGGCGAACGGGAAGGATGCGAACGCGGCGAACGAGTTCCTGCTGAAGCGCGGCGTCATCCTGCGCAAGGTGGCGGGCTACGGTTTGCCCGATTGCCTGCGCGTGACGATCGGCAACGAGGCCGAGATGCGCGCGACCGTCGCGGCGCTCGCCGATTTCATGAAAAGCTGATCCCATGCCGCGCAGCACCGGCGCGCCGGTCCGCTTCGAGCGCGTGGCGCTGATCGGCCTCGGCCTCATCGGCTCCTCGCTCGGCCGCGCACTCAAGCAGCAGGGCACGGCCGGCGAGATCGTCGGCCACGATGCGAAGCCCGCCGTGCGCGCGAAATCGCTCGAAATCGGCTTCATCGACCGCGCCGAGGCGGATATCGCCAAGGCCGTCGAGGGCGCCGATCTCGTCGTCGTGTGCGTGCCGATGCTGGCGATCGGTCCGGTGTGCGAGGCCATGGCGCCGCATCTGAAGGACGGCGCGATCGTCACCGACGTGGGCTCGTGCAAGACGATGGCGCGCGACGCGATGGCCAAGGCGCTGCCGAAGCGCGTGCATGCCGTGCCCGGCCATCCGGTCGCCGGCACCGAGCATTCGGGGCCCGAGGCCGGCTTTCCCGAGCTCTTTCATCAGCGCTGGTGCATCCTGACGCCGGCAGAGGGCACCGATGTGAAGGCGGTGCGCGCGGTGCGCGCGCTCTGGCGCCAGGCCGGGATGAACGTCGAGATCATGGAGGCGGAGCGCCACGATCTCGTGCTCGCGATCACATCGCACCTGCCGCACCTCATCGCCTACACGATCGTCGATACGGCGGTGGATCTCGAAGCCGACATCAAGGGCGACGTGATCAAGTTCGCGGCCGGCGGCTTCCGCGATTTCACGCGCATCGCCGCCTCCGATCCCACGATGTGGCGCGACGTGTTCCTCACCAACAAGGAAGCCGTGCTCGAGATGCTCGGCCGCTTCAACGAAGACCTTTCGGTGATGCAGCGCGCGATCCGCAAGGGCGACGGCGGCACGCTGTTCGACCGCTTCACGCGCACGCGCGCGATCCGCCGCAGCATCATCCAAGCCAAGCAGGCGTGAGCGCGGCGGGCGCAGCGGGCGCGGGCTGGCGCGCGGCCGCTCTCTCGGTCGGCATTCCGGGCCTCTTCGTCGTCCTCTGGTCCACCGGCTTCATCTTCGCGAAGCTCGGCATGCCCTCGGCCGAGCCGGCGACGTTCCTCTTGGTCCGCTTCCTGTTCGTGATTCCGCTGCTCGTCGTGCTCGCGTTCGCGCTGAAGGCGCGCTGGCCGGGGCTCGGCGGCGCCGGGCACTCGGCCGTCGTCGGCGTGCTGATGCACGTCGTGTATTTGGGCGGCGTGTTCGCGGCGATCGAGAAGGGCGTGCCGGCCGGCGTCTCGGCGCTCGTCGTCGGCATGCAGCCGCTGCTCACCGCCACGCTGGTGGGGCCGCTCCTCGGCGAGCGTGTGAAGCCGATCCAGTGGGCCGGCCTGCTGCTTGGCCTCGTCGGCCTCGTGCTGGTGCTGCGCGAGAAGCTGGCGCTCGGGCAGGGCAGCACGTTCGGCTATCTGCTCTGCTTCGCGGCGCTCGCGGGCATCACGCTCGGCACGATCTATCAGAAGCGCTTCTGCGCGCGCATCGATCTCGTCGCCGGCGGCGTCGTGCAGTTCTCGGCAGCGCTGGCCGTCACCGGCACGCTCGCGCTCGCGTTCGAGACCACGCGCGTCGTCTGGACGACGGATTTCGTCATCGCCGTCACCTGGCTCGCGCTGGTGCTCTCGGTGATGACGGTGGCACTCCTGATGTGGCTGATCCGGCGCGGCGCCGCGGCCAAGGTGGCGAGCCTCTTCTATCTCACGCCGGCCGTGGCCGCGCTGATGGCCTGGCCCCTGTTCGGCGAAACCTTCGGCCTCGTCGGCCTTTTCGGCATGGCATTAACGGTGATCGGCGTCGCGCTCGCGAACAGATGAAGTGAACAGGAGGCGGGGAGGCGGGGAGAAGCAAGGAAGTAAGCAAGTCTGAACCACAGAGGACACAGAGAAGAATTCTTACGCGCGCCCTTGGCGCGCAATTCTTCTGCTCTGTGCTCACTGCGCCCTCTGTGGTGAATATTTCTTCTCCCCGTCTCCCCGCCTCCTGTTAAATTCCTTTCCCTTTCAGGGAGAAGTTCGATGGCCGTTTCCCGCAGCGTGATGTGGGGCGAGATGAAGGGCATGCGGAAGGTCGAGACGGTGGAGCAGATGCCGTCCGAATACCGCGAGCCCCTGCTCAAGATCGTCTATGCGCTGGCCTCCACCGAGTTCGCCTCGGTCGAGCAGCATCAGGAATGGATCAACAAGGGCCCCACCGCCGAAGACCGCTTCGCGCAGGCGCAGATCTGCGCCGACGAGGCGCATCAGGGCTTCATCGACAGCCGCCTGCTGCGCACGTTCGGCCCCGAGGGCGAGGCGCTGGCCGACCGGCTGCTGACCGCCAAGCGCGGCGAGCATCCGCTGCACGTGTTCAACGTGCCGTTCGAGAGCTGGGCGGATCTCTGCGGCTTCTGCTTCCTGCTCGATCACGTCGCCTGGTATCACCTGCGCGCGTTCGAGGATTCGAGCTTCGCGCCGTTCGCGCGCGAGATGACGACGATGGTGCATGAAGAGCGCTTCCACGCCTCGTTCGGCGCGCGGCGCATCAAGGACCTCGTGCAGAACGCGCGCTACCAGGATCTCGCCAAGGCCGGACCGGCCGAAGCGCAGAAGACCGTCGACAAGTGGTATCCGCACGCGCTCGACACCTTCGGCGCGGGCAAATCGAAGTTCAGCGATCTCGCCGTCGCCTACGGCATCCGCCGCTGGGGCAATGAAGAGCTGCGCCAGATGTGGAAGGCCGATCTCGACAAGCAGATCGCGGCGATCGGGCTCGCCGTGCCCGATTCAAGCGCCGGGCGGCTCATCCACTGAGCGCTCAGACTCCGACTGCGGCGCGATACACTTCGAGCAGCGCCTCTTCTTC